>JAADYX010000117.1 GCA_010092885.1 Chloroflexota bacterium
CCTGGAAGATGTCCTCGTCGCCGTCGAAGGTCGTCAGCACGATGATGCGTGCTGCCGGGTCGGCCTGACGGATGCCGGTGATCGCCTCGACACCGTCCAGATGGGGCATGCGCAGGTCCAGCAGGGCCACATCCGGCGCGTGCTCGATGTAGGCTTCCACGGCGGCCAGCCCGTCGGCCACCTCAGCGACGACGGTCATATCCTCGCGGCGGTTGATCATGGCCGCGATCCCCTCACGCACGACAGGATGGTCATCAGCGATGATAATGCGGATCACGCGCCCACCTCCACATGGATGGTTGTGCCCTGGCCGGGTGCGCTCTCCAGGGTCAGGGTGCCGCCGGTCTGCTCGATGCGTTCACGCATGCCCTGCAGCCCGAAGCCGCCGCGCACCGCGTCCGGGTCGAAGCCTGCCCCATCGTCGCGGATGGTCAGGCCGAGGCCGGTGCTGGCATAGCGCATGGCCACCCGGATCTGAGCCGGTCGGGCATGGCGCAGTGCGTTGGTGACCGCCTCCTGCGTGACGCGCAGCAGGGCGTGTTCGGTGGGTTCGTCCAGGGCGATCACGTCCCCTTCACAGACGACGGCCCCGGTGGTGGGCGTGCCATCCAGCAGGGTGAGCACCACCCCCTGAATGGCCTGCGGCAGGGAGCGGTCGGCCAGCGCCTGCGAACGCAGCGCCCACACCGAGCGCCGGGCTTCCGCCAGGCTGCCGCGCGCCAGCTGCCGGGCGCGTTCCAGGTGAGCAGCTGCGGCGCGCGCATCGCCCATATCCAGCACGTCCTCGGCGGCCTCCAGCTGGATGACGATGCCGGTGAAGCCCTGCGCCAGCGAATCGTGGATCTCGCGCGCCATGCGGTTGCGTTCGGCCAGCAGCGCCGATTCGCGTGCCTGACCGGCCAGCCGGGTCAGCTGGATGGCCAGTGCCATCTGCGCAGCCAGCGCGGCGGCCAGATCGACCTCATCCGGGGTAAACCGCCGCCGGCTGAGCCGGTTGATGGCCAGCATGCCGATCAGGTCATCGCCGGCCAGCAGGGGCAGGTAGAGCGCGGTGTTCGGGTTGTGGTCGGGCAGGCCTGGTGTGCTGGCGCTCTCGGTGATCATGAGCGGTTCGCGCCGCGTGCGCATCTCCTGCCAGATGGGCACCTGCCCGGCCTGCCGCGGCTGCATCCTGCTGGGCGCGCCGGTGCTGGCCCGGCCGTTATCGATCCCTCCGGCGGCTGCCAACTGGTCCCCTTCCAGCAGGAAGAGCGTACCCCACCGGGCGGAAAGCTGGTCGGCGATGGACTGCAGCACGTTCTGCTGGATGTGCTCCAGGCTGCCTGCACGGGTGAGCAGGCCCGCACTGCGCGTCAGCGATGCCCGCTGGCCGGTGGCCACCTGAATGCTGTGGTACAGCGTCCGGGCGAACAGCCACGCCAGTCCGCCGGAAGCCAGGGCCAGCGCCGCCCAGAAGACCGTCAGCCGGACTGCGAGATCCACCGCAATCGAGTCCGCGTTTGTCCAGCCCAGCTGGTTGTACACGGCGCTGGCCACAATGAAGAGAAGCACCAGGCCCAGCGCATAGGGCAGGTACCCATGGCCGCCCAGCAGCGCGGTTAAGACCAGCAGCGGCGCGAACAGTCCCAGGGTCGGGCTGGTGGGGCCGTAGAGCAGTGCATAGTAGAACACCGGCTGGATGGCCGCCGCTATGAACCCGCCCGCGACCTTCTGCGGTTGGCCGCCGCGTGCCAGCGCGAGCTCAGCCAGCACACTGACCACGATCAGATACAGCCCATCCCACGGGGCGAAGAAGTTATCCACAAAGCCCGTGATCCACACGAGCAGGCTGGCACAACCCAACAGGCCGGTGCCGACGATCAGCGGGCGCAGCAGGCGCAGTGTGGTTTGGGCGTCGGGGCGAAACTCTTTGCGTATCATCATAGGGCGATTGTGGCCGCTGCCGGGCGGCCTGTCAACCAAAATAAACGAAAGATAGAGCCCGCACCTGATCGACTGCTCTACCCGTAGATCGATCCCATGCCCGATGGAGGCAGCCGCCCGTGCCCCTATACTCGGCGTGTAAGTCAGTGACAAGACAAAGGAGACATTGTATGGAAGCGTACTTCGATGGGAGCAAAGCGGCTGTGACCGGCGTTATTGCAGCGTGTGTGGGCATGGCCATCGCCTCGGTGATCGGGGCGTTGACCGGTCTGGAGGACCTGTGGGTGTGGGGCTTCACACTCGGGTTTGGGGGCGGCATGCTGGTTTATGCCGCGATAACATGGATCCTCGCCCGCCGTGAGGAGGACCCCTCATGACGACACTCAGCCATCCTCAGGACGCCGCCAACCGGATCGGGCTGGCCCTGCCGCTGGCGGCGGTGTTCATGCGGTTCGGATTCATCATGCTCGGGAACGGCCTCGCGTGGCTGATCTTCAGCGCGCAGGGGCACCCCACCCCGTGGAACCAGGCCCTGCTGTGGGGCAATGTGCACGTCACGTTGGTCGCCGACCCGCTGACCATCGCGTTCCTGTTGTGGGCGGTGCGGCGTGAGGGCCTCACCCTGCGCGATCTGGTCGGGTTTGGGCAGTCGCCGCTGATCAAGGATGTGCTGCTCGGCCTCGGGATCACGGTGCTGCTGGCCATCACGCTGTTTGTCGGCAATCTGATTGGGGCGCTGGTCGCCTTCGGGCCGGCAGTCTTCACCCAGCCGGTGGCCCCGCTCGATGCCGCCCTGCTGCCGCCGCTCGGCTACTATCTGTGGGCCCTGATCGTGCTGCCGGTGACCGTCGGCATCACTGAGGAGCTGGCCTATCGCGGCTACGCCCAACCCCGGTTGGAGGCCGCGACCGGCAGCCGCTGGCTCGGCCTGCTGATCATGGCGTTTGGGTTTGGGGTCCAGCATATCGCCTTTTCCATGACGGACTGGCAGAGCGCGCTGGCGCGCTTCGTGGGGACGTTTATCGCGGGCATCGTCTTCGGCCTGATCTATATGAAGCAGCGCCGCCTGCTCCCGCTGATCATCGGCCATTGGGTGGTGAACGCCGTGTTTTTGGGCCTGTTCCCGCTGCTCGGCTACCTGATGACCGTGGGGTAAGCGGGCGTCTGGGCAGGGCTACTGGTGCACATGCCGGTGAGCCACAGGCCCTGCCTGCTCCTGATAGTCTGCCGGGCCGAAGCCCGCCACGAGGAAGATCAGCGGTGGTAGGATGGCGCTGGCATACCCCAGCGCAGGCGGCAGACCGTACGAACGTGCGACCTTCGGCATCAGCAACAGACACCCGATCGGCGCGGTGTAGACAAACATGCACAGCACGCCCTGCCAGTACGGCGCTCCGGCAATGCGTGACAGCACGATCAGGTTGTAGAAGGGGATCAGCCCAGTCCAGCCGGGGCGGCCCGCTTTTTCGTGCAGGCGCCACCACGCGATGGCCGTCGGGATGAAGAAGATGATGAACATCACGTTGAAGGCCATGCCGTACCATGCCAGCGGCTGGAGAAACGGGAACTGCTCAACGAGGGTCTGCGGGATCATATGGGTCAGTCCTTGTGGGTGGAGTGTCAGGCAGAGCGTAGTTGGTCATCAGGGCGATTGCAAGCGCTGCTGGTTTATCCTGTCACCGGACTAAAATCACACTGTGCCTGCGGCGCACTCAATGGTATCATGGCAGGGACTCATCCCTGCCACCCTGTGAGGCCGCTGTGATCTACCGGCACGCTGAGACCGACCACACCATTGACCTGCACCCCAACCCGGATGGCACACTGACCGCCCGCATCGGCGAGGCGACCTATACCGTTGAAGTCGAGGAGCGCGGCGGCGATCTGCTGCTGACGGTCGATGGCCAGCCGGTCCGGGCGCGGGTGGCAGGTCAAGGCGAGCAGCGCCATGTGGCCGTCATCGGGGCGGAAGCGGCGGTCTTCACGCTGGAACGCCTCACACGGCGCTCCAGCCGGCGGGCGGCGCGCCCGGCCAACGCCGGCGATCTGGCCGCGCAGATGCCCGGTCAGGTGATGGCGGTGGAGGTCGCCGAAGGGGATGCCGTCACCGCCGGGCAGACTCTGCTCGTGTTGGAGGCGATGAAGATGGAAATGCGCATCACGGCACCCTTTGACGGGCAGGTGGTGCGCATCCTGGTGGAACCGGGCCAAACTGTAGAGCGCGGCCAGCAGGTCATTGAGGTCGCCGCCACGGAGGCTTAACATGCCTTTAGTCTTTTTCCGCTATAGTAGGACTTGACAAACTCACCGCCACGGAGGATTGACCCCATGCTGCCACCCATTCTTGATGCGGGTTCGGAAGTCGACCAGCATCGTGCCAATCGCAACATTGACGCGCTGATGAACATCCTGACCAGCGGCCCGATTATGGCCAATCGCATCGCCGCCGCCCATGCGCTGGGCAACCTAAAGGCCGCTGAGGCCGTCCCAGCGCTGATGGACTCGCTGCACGGCCAGACCAACCGCGACCTGCGTGTGGCGGTGGCTGAAGCCCTCGGCAAGATCGGCGAGCCCGCCCTTGAGCCGCTCATCAGCGGCCTGACCAGCGACGATCTGCAGGTGCGCCGTGCCTCCGCCCGGGCCTTGGGCCAGTTGGCCAGCCCCCGCGCCATCGACCCGCTGATCGACGCTATGGAAGACTACACCGTACGTGACGCCGTATCGCGTGCCTTGGGCGAGCTCGGCGATCCGCGTGCCGCCCGCACACTGATCGATGCGTTGGGCGACGACAGCATGTTTGTGCGTGCCGCCGCCGCCGAAGCGCTGGGCAACATCGGTGATGCCGACGCCGAAGAAGCCCTGCTGACCACAATGCGCGACCGCGACAGCGAGGTGCGCCGGGCCGCGGCCCAGGCCCTCGGGCTGATGGGCAGCTCCGCCGCCATCGAGGCGCTGATCGAGGCGCTCAACGACCTGCCCGTGCGCACCGCCGCCATCGAGGCGCTGGGCAACATCGGCAGTGAGGTCGCCATCGAGCCGCTGGTGGGCATGCTCAACAACATGAGCGCCAAGACCCGCCAATACGCCGTGGAAGCCCTCGGCAAGATCGGCAGTCCGGACACCACCCAGGATCTGATCGGACGGCTGACGGACCGCAGCATGCTGGTCCGGCGCGCCGCCGCCCGTTCGCTGGGTGCCATCGGTGACGTGACCGCCGTCGAATCGCTGATCGAGTCGATGTACCAGGACGAGGAGATCATCGTGAGCTGGTCGGCGGCCTACGCGCTGGAACTCATCGGAGCGCCGGATGGCCTGGATGCTGTGGCCGAATGGCGCGCCGAACTCGAAGAAGAAGAATAGATCCACCGGTTGATCCCCTGGCCGCGCTGGCCAGGGGATCGCTGTGAGCTGAGCACATGAGCAGTCACAACAGAACGGCCCTGTGGTTTGCGGTGGGGTTGGCCGGGGCGGGACTCATCTGGCACATGGTGGTCCACCTGGCAGCCAACCCGTGGTTGAGCCAGCAGGCATCGGGCTTCATTGCCTACCTGCTGCCGCACGCGCTCTTTTTTGTAATCGAAGGCGTGGTGCTGTTCCTTGTGCTGCGCGCCGTGCTCGCCCGCCGCGACGACAGCATCCAGCTGGCCGAACAGCACCAGCGCGAACTGGATGCTCTGATCAACAGCACCATCGACCTTATCTGCCGCTTCCGCCCGGACTACACCCTTGTCTTCGCCAATCAGACGTTTTGCGCCACCCACGGCCAACAGGCTAACACGGTGCCCGGCGTGGATCTGCTGGCCCTGATGGAGCCCGACTCCCGACCGGTGCTGCGCGATGCCGTCAGCCGTGCGCTTGAAGTCCCCAATCCGGTGGAGGTGGAGACCCTCGCCCGCTCCGCACAGGGCGTGACCCGCCACATCCAGTGGATCCTCCAGCGCATTGACGCGCAGGACGGCGCCGAGCCGCTGCTGCAGGCGGTGGGGCGGGATGTCACGCTGCGCCACTATGCCCTCCATGAGCTGGAGCAGCACCGCAGCCGCCTGGAAGACATGGTGGACGAACGCACGCGGGAATTGCAGGCCGCCAACCAGCGCCTGCGTGAACTCAGCAGCGTTAAAGATGACATGATCTCCAACGTCTCGCATGAGCTGCGCTCGCCGGTCACCAGCATCAAGCTGCACGCCTACCTGCTCGGCGAATCCCCGCCGGACCCGGCCAAGCACCTGGCCATCATCAACCGTGAGACCAACCGCCTGGAGACCCTCGTCGATGACCTGTTGACCTTCTCGCGGCTCGATCAGGAGCAGATCACGCCGGAGTTGGGCACCATCGACCTCAACGAGGTGGTCGGCGGCTACGTCAACGACCGGATGCTGCTCGCGCAGGAGGCCGGTCTCGCCCTGACCTACGAACCGCAGAGCAGCCCGCTGCACTGCCACGCGGACCCGGATATGATCGGGCAGGTGGTCGGCATCCTGCTGACCAATGCGCTCAACTACACCCCCTCCAAGGGCAGCGTTACCGTGCGCACGTTCCGCCGGGACCTGTACGACAGGCCGCATGCGGGCTTCGCCATCAGTGATACGGGGCCGGGTGTGCCGCGTGAGGAGCGCGAGCATATTTTCAGCCGGTTTTTCCGCGGATCGGCGGCGCATAAGACCAACGCACCCGGCACCGGCCTCGGCCTCTCCATTGCGCAAACCATCGTGCAGATGCACGGTGGGCGCATCCATCTGGAAAGCACGCCCGGCCACGGCGCGACCTTCACCGTCTACCTCCCCCTGACGTAACCCCCACCCGCTGACCATCCGTAGGGTGACAGGTCTCAGATCTATGGTATAGTGGTGGCAAGACATTCCCCTACGTCAGCAGATATGTTATTGGAGATTGGGGAAACGTGACACGTGATGACACTGTACCTGCCCTGGGTGGGATAAACGGACCGTTCCATTCAGCCGCCAACCGCGAGGATTCACCTATGCTCCGTGGCGCGCTTTACCACACCATGCCGACCGACCAACTGGTCAGCCAGATGAACGCCATGCAGCAGCGCCTGTTCGCCTGTGACTGCGCTGAGCGCGTGCTGCCCTTATATGAAGCCCAAAACCCCGCCGACGCCGAACCCCGCCGCGCCGTGGAGATCGCCCGCCGGTATGCACAGGGCACAGCGACCATTCAGGAAGTGGACCTCGCGCTCATCGCGACGTATGCTGCGCGCCCCGGCCAGAGGGTGCACATGGGCGATATCGACCCGATTGAGCCCGAGGACGATCACGGCATGCTCGCCTGGAAGACCGTCATCCGCGCGGTGATGGCCGCGTGGTTCCCGGAGATCCGCACGCTGAGCACCATGCTCGCCTCCGAGCGGGCCAACGGCGGCCTGACCGAGTCGATGTGGCAGCGTGAGCGCGCCCTGTGGTACCTGACGGAGGGCAGTCCGGCCCACTGATGGTTGAGGTTGTCGTTTCCCATTCGCCCGGCTTTGATGATCTGGTTCTCAACGAGATAACCCGCACCCATGCGCAAGCAGCACACACCGGCAGCCCTGCGCCCGGTGTGATGCTTGTGAGCGTGCCGGGGTCGTTCAATGCGTTTGCGCGCCCCTGGCAGGATGCCCTGCCGATCTACCTGCATCACATCTTCCCGGCGCAGGTGTGCCTCCGGCTGGCCGGCACCCCCGACGACCTGCGCCTGCTGCAAGACGCCTTCCGCGCGGATCTGGCCCCGCTGATCCGGCCCGGCCTGCCGCTGGGGATCCAGCCGCGGTTGGTCGCCGATGCGCACGGGCGCGCAGTCCCTGATGCGCCGCCCGCTCCGCAAGATCTGCCCTATACCGCCGACGGCGTGCGCCGTGCGCTGGCCCGTGCTGCCAACCAGCGCATCACGCAGCCCGGCGAGCAGATCCTCTGCGTGGTGATCGCTGAGGCGCAGGAGGGCCTGACCGCGCATATGGGCGTTTCCCTGGCCGCACAGAACATCTCCGCATGGGCGGGCGGGGCGGTGCCGTACCGGCAGGCGGTGCCTTCCCGCGCGGCGTACAAGCTCTACGAGGCGGTGGATGCCTTCGGTCCGTACGGGCTGGCGTTGGAGCCCGGCAGGCAGGCCCTTGATCTGGGGGCGGCCCCCGGCGGCTGGACCCGGGTGCTGCGCGAGCACGGCCTGACCGTCACCGCGGTGGATGCCGCTGAGATGGACCCGGCGGTGGCCGCCGATCCGGGGGTGGCGCATATCCAACTGCCCGCGGAAGTCTACGTTGAGCGCGTGCGCGGCCCGTATGATGTGATCACCAATGACATCATCATCGATGCACAGGACTCGGCCCGGCTGATGGTCGACTACGCTGATGCGCTGCGCCAAGGGGCCACCGGCGTGATGACGCTCAAGCTGCGCGCCCATAACCGCCGCCGCGTCATGGACCACAGCTTCCGGCTGCTGCGCAAGGCCTACCACATCGTGCGGGTGCGCCAGCTCTACTACAATCGCAGCGAGGTCACTCTATTGCTGCGCCGCAGCTGACCCCTACGCGATCACCACGCCCTCCCCGCTGACGATCTCCCCGGCCAACACCGGATCGGTGGCCCCGGTGTCCTCAGCCAGCGTGTTGAGGGCCACAGGTGCCTGCCCCGCCGGAAGGACCACCAGCATGCCGCCACCCAAGTTGAACACGCGCCGCATCTCGTCATCCGGGACGGAGCCAGCCTCGGCGATCAGGTCGAAGATGGGCGGGGTGCGCCACATGGCGCTCGCCAGCCGGGCCCCGAGGCCCTCCGGCAGGATGCGCGGCAGGTTCTCCACGATGCCGCCGCCCGTGATATGCGCCAGCCCCTTGATATCGATGTCGGCGGCGCGTAGAGCGTTGATCTCCGGCAGGTAGCTGCGATGCATGGCCAGCAGCGCCTCCCCGATGGTCGCGCCGCCCAGCTCATCGCGCGGGATCGTCCAGTCGAACGCGGCCAGGGCCGAGCGCGCCAGCGAGTACCCGTTGGGGTGCAGCCCGCTGGAAGGCAGCGCCAGCACCGCATCGCCCGCGATGATGCGCTCCCCGGTGATCAGGGTGGGGCGGTCGGCCACGCCCACCACAGTCCCCACCACGTCCATCTGGCCGGATTTGTACACGCCGGGCATCTCGGCGGTCTCCCCGCCCAACAGCGCGATCCCGGCCTCCCGGCAGGCCGCCGCGATGCCGTCCACAACGGCGGCGGTCACGGCGGGCTCCAGCACGGCAGACGCGACATAATCCAGGAAGAACAGCGGGCGCGCGCCCTGCACCAGCACATCGTTGATGCAGTGGTTGACCAGATCCCGCCCGATGCCCTCCCAGCGGCCCAGCCGCGCGGCGACCATCGTCTTGGTGCCAACGCCATCGGTCGACGCCACTAACACCGGATCGCTGAGGTCTTTGAACGCCGCCGCGCTGAACAGGCCGCCGAAGCTGCCCACATCCGAGAGGACCTCAGGCGTGTACGTGCTGCGGATCGCCTCGCGCATGCGGGCGAGGGTCTCGTTGGCCGCGTCGATATCGACCCCGGCGGCGGCATAGGCGGACTGCTTGCTGCGATCATCGGTCATGGTGTGCCTCCCGTTCATCAGATTTTTGTCAGTTTATAGGCGGATGTTACCCTACCCGGTGCCATGTGGTACACTTATTGCACTATGGTGCCCCTCCTCGGGGCATTCGAGAGTGTAGTGGATTGAGGAAATTCCCGTGAACAATCAGAACCCAAATGACAACAACAACGAGAATGGCGGTGTCAACTGGCCGCGCGGCATTATTCTGCTGCTGGTGGTTATCGTTGGCCTTGTCATCATTACCACACTGACCAACCAGCAGTTCACCAGCGGTGAGACTGTGCCGCTCAGTGAGGTCGTTGACCAGATCAACAACGAGAACGTCACCGACATCCGCGTGCAGGGCGAAACCATCGAGGTGGAGCTGCGCCGGCCATGGGAGGACAGCCCCGCAGGCACCGAGCAGACCACGCTGATCTCGCGCAAGGAGCCTGAGGTCGGCTTCTACGAGCAGGTCAGCCTGCTTGGCGTGGATGAGGAGGCCCTGCGCCAGGTGAACGTCACCTTCCCGGCGCCGCCTTTCTTCAGCCAGTTCGGCGGTGTGCTGCTGGCCATCCTGCCGATTGTGCTGGTGCTGTGGTTCATCGTCTTCATGATGCGCTCCGTGCGTGGCAACCAGGACCAGGCGATGAACTTCGGGCGCAGCCGCGCGAGGATGATCAACGTGGACACGCCCATGGTCACCTTTGACGATGTGGCCGGTATGGAAGAGAACAAGGTCGAACTGCAGGAGGTCGTCGAGTTCCTGCGCGACCCGGAGAAGTTCATGCGGCTCGGCGCGCGCGTGCCCAAGGGCGTCCTGATGATCGGCCCGCCCGGCACGGGCAAGACGCTGCTGGCCCGCGCGGTGGCCGGTGAGGCCGGGGTGCCCTTCCTGAGCATTTCCGGCTCGGAGTTCGTGGAGATGTTCGTAGGTGTGGGTGCCAGCCGCGTGCGTGACCTGTTCAACAAGGCCAAGCAGGTCGCCCCGGCGATCATCTTCGTCGATGAGCTCGATGCGGTCGGCCGCATGCGCGGCACCGGCATGGGCGGCGGCCACGATGAGCGCGAGCAGACGCTCAACCAGATCCTCGTGGAGATGGACGGCTTCGAGAACGACACCAACGTGATCGTCATCGCGGCCACCAACCGCGCCGACGTGCTCGACCCGGCCCTGATGCGCCCTGGGCGCTTCGACCGCAAGGTGTACGTCACCCGCCCGGATATCAAGGGCCGCGAGGAGATCCTCGGCGTGCACACGCGCGGCAAGCCCCTGCTGCCCGATGTTGACCTGGAGATCATCGCCAAGATCACGCCGGGCTTTGCCGGTGCGGATATCGAGAACCTCGTCAACGAGGCGGCCATCCTCGCCGCGCGCCGCGAGCAGACCGGCATCAGCATGCTGGACTTCCAGGATGCGCTGGAGAAGATGGCCATGGGCCCTGAACGACGCTCCCGGGTGATCACCCCCAACGAGAAGGAAATAGTCGCCTATCACGAGGCGGGCCACGCGATCACCATGTACTACCTGGAGCACGCCGACCCGGTGCACAAGATCACCATCATCCCGCGCGGCATGGCGGGCGGCTACGTGATGCCCCTGCCGGAAAGCGCCGACAGCACCCTGCACAGCCGCGAATACCTTGAGGATCGCATTGTGGGGGCGTTGGGCGGGCGTGCCGCTGAGGAACTCGTCTTCAAGCGGATCACGACGGGCGCTTCCAGCGACCTGCAGACCGTCAGCGACCTGGCGCGTGATATGGTCACCCGCTACGGCATGAGCGACCGCGCCGGGCTGCGCGTCTACGGTGAGGACCCGAACATGGTCTTCCTGGGGCGCACCCTGGGTGAAAGCCGTGATTACAGCGAGGAGACCGCCCGCGTCATCGACGAGGAGATCGACCGCATCATCGATGACTCCTACAATCGTGCCAAGCAGATCCTCAGCGATAACTTCGACAAGCTCAAGCTGCTGGCCGAAACCCTCATGGAGGTGGAGACGATGGACCGCGCCGCCTTCGAGGAACTGATGGCCTCCGGCAGTCCGGCCCCGGCCCACAGCTGAGGCCGCCCCAACCACCAAAAAAACCGCCGGGTGCAGACCAGCGCCCGGCGGTTCGAGTCGGAGTAGGGAGATCAGGCGCGGGCCAGCTCCCGGACGATGATGTTGCGCTGGATCTCGCTGGTGCCCTCGTAGATCTGGTAGATCTTGGCGTCGCGCATCAGCTTTTCCACGGGGTATTCGCGCATGTAGCCGTACCCACCGAGGATCTGCACCGCGTCAACCGTGACGCGCATGGCCATATCCCCGGCGAAGGCCTTGGCGTAGGCGGCCTGCTGGCTGTTGGTCATGTTGTTGTCGAGCATCCAGCTGGCCTGCCAGGCGAGCAGCCGCGCGGCCTCGATGTTCATGGCCATATCCGCCAGCTTGTGCCCCACCGCCTGATGCTTATAGATCGGGCGGCCAAACGATTCGCGTTCCTTGCTGTACTTCAGCGCCTCTTCCATGGCGCGGCGCGCCCCCCCCGTCGCCGCGGCGGCGGCCGGCGGGCGCGGGGGGTGGAAGACGCGGCGCACCCCCGCGCGGGGGCGGAGGTCTGGTGCTTATTTGTTGGGTGGCTGGTCTTGCTCTCCTGGCGCCCGAGGGTGGCCGCCGGGGCGAGGGGGGTGGCGCGCCGCGCCATGGAAGAGGCGCTGAAGTAC
>JAADYX010000118.1 GCA_010092885.1 Chloroflexota bacterium
ATGATGAAGACCGCCAACACCACAGCAAATGCCGCGCCCGCATTGATCCCGAGAATGCCCGGCGACGCCAGCGGGTTGCGCGTGAGCCCCTGCATGATGGCCCCGGCAACCGCCAGCGATGCCCCCACAAACACCCCGGCGACCACCCGCGGCAGCCGCACGGTGCGGATCACGAGGTGGTCAAACTGCGTGTTGTCATAGGCAAACAGGGAATCCATGACGGTGGCAGGCGTGATCTCCGCCGCGCCGAGCATGATGCTGAACACGAGCGAGAGCAGCAGCACCACCAACCCAGCGCCCAGGCCCGGGAGCAGCCACAGCCGCTTGCTTTGCGGCGTGCGTGATGAGTTTATTGCGTTATCCATGGGCCATCTCCGGCCTTTCTATCACACGTGACACAGCGGGAGCAAGACAGCCCACCCTCATGGGGGGACTGCCCTGCTCGATATCCAACGCGCGTACCGTCTCAGCTGTGCTACCCGCCTTGCGCGGGGAACACCCCGGCAATCTCCGGCACGAAATTCTCCAACAGGAATTCGAGGCTCAGCACGGTGGTGAACTGAAGGGCGTCATCATACGTATCGGCGACATAGAGTACCTGCCCATCCTGCACTGTGTCGAGCTGCTGAATGAGAGGATCGTCCTCGATGAACTCACGAACGGCCTCACTGCCATCTTCGCCAAACTGCAACCCCAAGAACACAAGCAGATCCTGATCCAGCAGTTCGACGCGCTCTTCGCTGATATCCGCATAGAAGCTCTCGCCCGCGATCTCGTTTAGCCTATCGGGGACGACAAAGCCCAGGTCAGTGAAGAAGCGTCCACGTCCGTCCTGCGCAGTGTAGTAACCATACGTGCCCCTGCCATAGTATGCAACAGCGACTGTCGCGTCTTGGAACTGCGGATTCTGCTCCCGGACTTCTTCGAATTGCGCTTCCAGATCGGCCACAAGGGCTTCAGCCTGCGCTTCTATGCCCAGAGCGCGTCCAATGGTGCGCGTTGTCACCTGCCAGGGTGACCCAAAATCAACATACTCACCGGACTGCGCCAGCACGGGGGCGATTTGCGACAAGGTCTCGTACTCCTCCTGCGTAATGCCGGACCCAATCGCGCTGATAAGGTCGGGCTCCAAGGCGAGGATAGCCTCGTAGTTCAGGTTGCCATAGGGCATATTGAGCACGACAGGATCGGCGTCACCAGCTTCGTCCTCCGCCCAGGGGAAGATGGCGTCGTCCGGATCGCCATACCAGTAGCGGACAGCAACGGGGTCCGCGCCCAGTGCGTAAAGCGGATCCTGTTCGGTGTAGCCGATGGAGACGATGCGCTCCGGGCGCTGCTCCAGTGTGATGCTGCCGAACTTATGCTCGATGGTGACCGGATAGGCGTCGCCCTGTGCGGCGGGTTCACCAGCCTCGGCGACCAGTTCCGTATCGATATCGCCCAGAGCGGTCAGGTCGTCGAGCAGGATCTCAGCGGTGGCGATGTAGTTGGGGTAGTGTGTGCCTGAGTACGGCTCATCAAGCAGGATCACCTGCCCGGCTTCAACGGCGGGCAGCTGCTGGTAAAGCGGGTTGTCGACCGTTTCCGGGGTGAAGCGCACATCAACCAGCGTGAGATCGGCCTCCAACTCGTCGATGCGCTCCAAGCTCACCCCACCGATGTAGCCACCGTTTTCCGCGCTGCCCGCTTCCTCCATAATCGGGACCCAGGTGGCACCGGCCCGCGTGAGGATATCCAGCGGGACCAGTGCGGTTGGCCCCCAGATTTGCAGGTTGCCATCACCGGCGGACACATCCACGAGGCTCACGGTCGTGTTCGGCCACTCGTCACCGAGAACGGCTTCGATATCAGCCACCAGCGCCTCGAACTCAGCCTGTTGGTCGTCAAGGGAGACGGTCGCCGCATCGCCAAGGAGCGCCTGATAGTCAGCCATGACGGCCTCTACCGGGCGGAAGGTATCGATAGCGACGAGCGGGGCGATGTCTCGCAGCGCTGTCACCACGCTCTCATCGAGAAAAGACACCTGCCCCTCAAACCCTTCGTGGACGATCAGATCCGGCTCCAGTTCCAAAATGCGTTCGATATTGGGCTCGTAGACCAGGCCGACATCAGTAATCCCCTCGATGTCAAAGTAGCGTGTGATGTCGTCACGGAAACCAGCGTCACGCGAGGCCATCCCTACGAGCGGGCCACCCAGTGACAGGATCTGCGCGCCGGCGTTGATATCGTGAATGGCAACGATGCGCTCCGCTGCATCCGGCACACACACCGGCTCGCCGGTCACGTCGACAAAGGGCCGGAAGCCCGCCTCACACGTCGTGGTGGCGTTATCCGCCTGCTCTTCTGCTGGCTCGTCAACGGCAGGTTCAGCGGGCGGTTGGGGCGCACAGGCGACGCCTATCAGCATCACCGCCAGCAGCGCCAGGATGGACAGTTTACGGTATAGCATGGTTTTTCTCCAGGCAGAATTAAGGATGGGGTCGTTTAACCGCAGGTGTCACGAGGTGGTTTCCTCGTAGGTCCGCTGCATGTAGGCCAACAGGCGCTCATCGCGCTCTTCGGGTTTGCGCAGCACACAGGTCGAGCAGTAGTCGTCGCCCGTCTCAGAGACGGTATAGTAGCGGCAGCAGCCGCCCCGCGCCCGGAAGCTTTCGGTATGGCCACGGTACTGCAGGCTGATGTAACCCGTCTTCGGGTTGTTCATCGGCGACCCCTCCGCCTTGACGAAGGCGATCCCCTCCGCCTTGGCGTGCTCTTCATCACCGAGCATGCGGCCCGTGAGCAAGAAGCGCAGCGCACACGCATCCGCTGCCAGCAGCCATTGGGCATGACGGCTCAGGCGTGTGTGTGCATACACATCCTCAATGATGGGGGCCATATGCGCTTCCAGCGTGGTGCGGAACCACTCCCGCAGCGCGAGCTTATCCGGCATGACAAGCGCATCCGGGTGGTTGGCAGCCGGGTCATCAGGCAGGCAGGCAAACTGCCCACTCAGGAAGCGCACGTCCAACCGTTTGGCCTCCCCGCTGGCTCCGTCCTCGTGCCAGGTGTAGGTACTGTAGCGTAAGGCGACATGCTCCGGAGCAAGGTTCGGCACCCGGCGTTCAGCCAGATACGCGGCAATGGCAGGAAACGGCAGATACCAACCGTACATGTTGATGAAATAGGCGCCGCGTGTGCGGGGGTCCATGTGGGGGTAGTCTGCTGCCTGGCGTGCTATGCTCTGAGCCAGCTGCTCGCTGGTCGGGTCAGCCAGGGCCGCGGCTGGAAACCAATCCGGTTCACCGGGCGGGCCAAACCCGCTGGGCAGGTCGTCCAATCCAGCCAGCCGCGTGAAGGTTTCGCCTAATGGGGATGCTTGTCTGCTCAACCGATCTCTCCTGCGGCGGCTTGTGAACACGATCTGTCCGGCCGCACTGCTGTTGCATGTTTACACTGGCACGCATTCTAGTGGATGGTGTGGCAGAAAATCTAGGCCCGTGGGTGATATCTGACTTTCAAGACCCTGGTTGTCGGGTTTTCAACCCGGTTGTACTTTTTGTTCAATACCCGATGATCTTTGGGGAACGGGCTGGTGCCCCGTGCCGCCTGCCTGACCTGTGGCAGCCGGTCATGGGCACGTTCGGGGTGACACAACAAACCCTCCGCGCTGGGGGCTTGCGGGGAGGGCAGCCATCGGGACGATGCACGGGGCCCATGCTCGTAGATGCGTTCGCGCGCCAACGTCACCCATAAAGGTGAAACGCCCCCACGGTGCACAACTACACCACGCCCACCCCTGCGTGGTATACTCTGCATCCACACGCACACCGTCACCTTGAAGCACAGTAAGCATCCCCACGCCTAAAGGCGGGGGC
>JAADYX010000119.1 GCA_010092885.1 Chloroflexota bacterium
GAGGACGGCGACTTCGACATCTTCCTGATCGATATCGATGGCTCCAACCAGACCAACCTGACCGCCAACGACACCGCCAGCGACTTCGACCCGGCCTGGGCACCGGATGGCACCCGGCTGGCCTACGCCTCCAACCCTGATCCGGGCGAGGAGGGCACCGTCTCCTCCATCTGGGTGATGAACGCGGACGGTTCGGGAGCCGAGCAGCTGGTCGATACGGGCGGCAGCGACGCGGATCCGGCCTGGTCGCCGGACGGGAACTGGCTGGTGTTCACCTCCGATGCTGAGGGCACCTTTGATCTGTACCTTGCCCCGGCGGGGGGCGGCGCGCCCTGCCGCCTGACGGATTTCCCCACCAACGAACTGACGCCGCGCTGGTCGCCGGATGGGGGGCGGATCGGGTATCATGCCCGGCAGGGCGGCAGCCGTGATACCAGCGAGCTGTACATTATTGAGGTCGACCCCAGCCTGCCGTGCGCTGAAGTCGTCGCGGGGCGGCCCCTACAGCTGACCGACAACGACCGCCGCGATGAATGGCTGGACTGGGATGACGATGGCACCCGGCTGCTGTTCAGCTCCACGGTGCCCGTCGAGGAGGGGGACGGCCATGCGGTGGTCGTGCTCAACTTGATCACCAACGCGCTGACCGCGCTGACCGATGCCAGCGGGCGCGATGACGACCCGGTCTGGTCGCCGGATGGCACCCGCATCGCGTTTGACTCAGACCGGGACGGCGACTTCGATCTGTACATCCTTGACCTGGTCAGCGGGCAGCTGACCCAGCTGACCAATGCACCCGGCGCGCAGGTGGTGCCTGCCTGGCAGCCGCGCTGATTTGACCCAAACCCACCGGAGAGGCCTCTGTGAGCGACGATACCCGCGACTTTTCGATTGAAGGCGAACCACACCAGACACCGCCCATGTCCGATACGGAGCGCCGGCGGTTCCAGCGCAAGCTGGTGCGTGAACAGCGCCGCCGCAGCAATCCGTTCCGCTGGTACACCGTCATCATTGTGGTGCTGGTGCTGCTGCTGACGTGGTTCGCGCTGGGTGTGCTCATCGGGGACCAGGCGCGGGTGCTCCAACGGGGGCAGGCCATCGCGGAAGTGCAGGCCACGCAGGTGGCGGCACCGGGCGCAACGGCAACCGCGTTCGCTGGGCTGACTGAGGAGGACCTGACCGCCACCTTTGATTATGTGGCCGGTCTGGCGACGGGCACCGCCGTCAATGCGGCAACGGATACGCCGACCCCCACCGCAACAGCAACCGTCACCCCCACGGCCACGCCCTTTGGGGCAGCCGGGGGGCGCATCGTTTACGTGACCGAAACCGACGGTGACCCGGAGATCGCCGTGCTCGATCTGGCCACCGGGGAGCGCACCATCCTGACCGATAACAACGCCTCCGACAACGCCCCGCGTTGGTCGCCGGATGGCGAGCGGATCGCGTATTCCTCCACGTTAGGCGGCGGCGGACGGCACATCTTCGTCATCGAACCGGACGGGTCTGCCGAACCGCGCCAGCTGACGTTTGGCATCCGTGTGGACAGCAGCCCGGTCTGGTCGCCGGATGGCCAGCGGATCGCGTTCCGCAGTGTGGAGGGCAGCCGGGCCTTCCTGCGCAGCGTGACCCTTGATGGCGAGGAGGAGATCATCATCCAGCTGCCCAGCCTGGAAGATGTCTACACCTGGACTGACGACCCGGAGCTGATCACGATCTTCGGGCGCACGGTGGAAAACATCTTTGAGGTGCAGGCCTTCCCGGTGGGCAGCGCACAGTCCACCGATCGCTATTCGATCACGGATGCATTGGGCGACATCCAATGGGTGGACTTCTCGCCTGACGGGGAGCTGGTCGTCTTTACGGCAACCGCCTTCGACCCGGCGCGCCGCATTCAGGTGTTTCTGGCCGACGGCAGCTGCACGATAATCAATGAAGAGAGCTGCATCATCCGCCGCCTGACCGAGGATACGGACACCTACTTCCGCCCGACCTTCTCGCCGGACGGCGAACTGCTGCTGGTGGCAGTGACCACCGCCGATGGCCAGGATCTGGTCATCATGGATCTGGAGGGTACGATCGTCGAGGTGCTTACCGAAGACCCCGCCAATGATTACAGTGGTGACTGGGAACCGATCCCCTGACGAAATCGGGCCGATTGTGTTACGATACGCAATATATCTCACAGCGAGGGAGCATCGCGCATGCGGTTTGTACGGCTGACAGCGCTCACAGCCCTGATTGTTCTGCTGTTGGCACCTACGAGAACGGCCCAGGCTGCCACCTTCATCGTCAATGATACGGGCCTGCTGGATACCGGTGTGGCACCCGGCATCTGTGACACGGACGCCATTACCCCCGGCAACCAGTGCACCCTCCCGCTGGCAATTGTCCTCGCGAACACCTTACCCGGCACAGACATTATCCTCTTCAATATCCCAGGCACCGATACGATCTCCATGAACCTCGCTGCCCTGCTGACCCCGTTTCCGATCATCGGGGACCTGGAAATCGACGGGCTCAATCAGGCCACGGGCAATCGCATCATCATCGATGCCGACGGCGGCCAGCTGTTCTACATTGACAACGTCTCAGTAAGTATCGAGAATATCGTGCTGCGCGAGGGCGGCAGCGGCCTTACCGGCTTGACAACCGCCGGCGGCCTGCTATACAACGATAACGGGGACCTGACCATTGGTAACAGCCTGCTGCAAAACACACCGCTCTCCTCATCACTGGGCGATACCTTCGGCGGCGCGATCTACAATGACGGCGGCGACCTCACGCTGAACGGCACCGTTATTGATGACAACTCCGCTTTTGACGGCGGCGGCATCTACAATGCGGGTGGCACCGTCGCGATTGTGGGTGGCTCGGTGATCCAGAACAACTCGGCGACCAGCGGCGGCGCGGGCATGTTCAACTCCGGCACCATGCTGCTCAACAATGCCACGGTGACCAACAACCAGGCGGGCCTGGGGGCAGGCATCAAAAATGAGGGCACGCTGAACCTGGTCAACGCGAGCGTGGTGGGCAACCGGGGCGGTTTCGTCGGGACGTTCGGCGTGGGGGCTGGCATCGCCTCCTTCGGGGGAAACGTCACCATCGAGTCAAGCAGCATCCAGAACAACGGCCCTGTGGGCAGCAACCACTGGCTGGAAGGCGGCGGCCTGTTCCTTGAGAGCGCGACGGTCGATATCATCGGGTCGAGCATCAGCGAGAACCGGGCCGGTGCCCCGGCGGGCGCGGTGGGGGGCGGCCTGCTGAACGCAGGCGGCACGGTGAGCATCAGCGACAGCCGCATCCAGATCAATATGCCGCACAATGCCAGCAGCCAGCTGTACGGCGGCGGCATCGCCAATACGGGCAGCGGCCAGATCGACGTGCTCAACTCCACGATCAGCGGCAACCAGGCCAACGGGCAGGGCAGCGCGATCTACAATGAGGACGGTCAGATAAACCTGTTCGCCGTGTCGATCTTCGGCTCGCAGCTTTCCGGCGGCGGCGTGGAAGGCGCAGCCGTCGCGAACCTTTCCAGCATGGATATTGAGTCGAGCACCATCGGCCCGAACAACAGCGGAGCCGCGCTGGCCGTGCTCAGCTTTAAGGTAACCCTGATCAAGAACACCACCATCGCCTTCAATGACGGGATCGGATTGGGGCACGGCGCGGGCGATCTGCGTGTGGTGCACACAACCATCGCCAACAACGGGGACGGCGCGGTCACGATGGGCCCCGCAGCGAGTGCGTTCTTCAATGCCGTGCTCATCGGTAACAGCGGATCGGTGCCGTGTTCGGGCAATGTGGGGGGCATCATCAATGACGGCAGCGGCCCCAACATCGAAGGCGGCTCAGCGAGCTGTGGCCCGGCTTTCGTCACAGGCACGGCTGGATTGGCCGGAGGGCTGGCGGACAACGGCGGCCCAACGCGCACCATCACGCTGACCGAGTTCAGTGATGCCCTGGACCTGTCTCTTATACACATCT
>JAADYX010000120.1 GCA_010092885.1 Chloroflexota bacterium
GCACACCATCCATGAGCAGGCACTCAAGCACGGTATCACCTTCTATGCGGAGTGGTACCTGATGGTACTGCTCATTGAAGAAGGTGTCTGCCGGGGGATTGTGGCGTTAGACATTGCCAGCGGCGATCTGATCGTGATGCGGGCCAAAGCGGTGATGTTTGGCACAGGCGGCTATGGACGCGCATGGGCGATCACCAGCAACGCCACTGCAAACACCGGCGACGGAGTCGCCGTGGCATACAATGCCGGGGTCCCGCTGATGGATATGGAATTCGTGCAGTTCCACCCGACAGGCCTCTACGGCAAGGGTATCCTGATGAGCGAGGCCTGCCGTGGTGAGGGCGGTTACCTGACCAACAGCCTTGGCGAACGGTTCATGGCCGCCTACGCACCGGACAAAATGGAACTCGCCCCGCGTGATCTGGTCAGCCGCTCCGAGCAAACCGAGATCGAAGCCGGGCGCGGCGTCGGGCCGGACGCCAAAGGCGTCTATCTCGATATGCGGCATCTGGGTGCCGAGAAGATCCTTGAGCGCCTGCCGCAGGTGCGCGAGCTCGCCCTCAAGTTCAGCGGCGTCGATATTATCGAGGCCCCGGTTGCCATCCAACCGACGGCGCACTACAGCATGGGCGGCATCCCCGCCACTGCTGAGGGCCAGGTTATCACAGGGCCGGATGGCACGCCGGTGGTTGGGTTCTATGCGGCAGGCGAGTGCGCGTGCATCAGCGTGCATGGAGCCAATCGCCTCGGCACAAACAGCCTGCTGGGTGCCTCGGTGTTTGGGCGCCGTGCGGGGATCGCCATGGCGGAATTCGTGCTTGACGGTGCTGAACTGCGCCCGGTGCGCGGCGATCCAGCGGCCCGAACACGGGCGCGTATCGCCCACCTGATGGACGACTCAACCCGCGATGGCGAGCCTGAGAACGTGAACCACATTGCTGCTGAGCTCAAGGCCACCATGACAGACAACTGCGGCGTATTCCGCGACGAGGAGCGTCTGCAGGCCGCACAGGAGACGATCCATCAGCTGCAAGAACGCTTTGAACGGGCACGCATCACGGACAGGAGCTGCCGGTTCAACACGGACCTGCTCAACGCGGTTGAGACCGAAAACCTGCTCACCTTCGCCGAGGTGATTGTGGCCAGCGGCCTGGCCCGCACCGAAAGCCGGGGTGCACACTTCCGCACCGACTATCCGCAGCGCGATGATGCGCACTGGCTGAAGCATACACTCGCCTGCAAGCAAACCGATGGCCGTCCTGCGCTGGCCTACAAGCCGGTGACCATCTTCTGGGACCGGTATCCGCCGCAGGAACGCGCGTATTGAGGGGGGAATCGATGACACAACAGACCACCGCCATTGTGCGGATACAGCGCTACAATCCGGATGAGGATCGCAAACCGTACTGGCAGGACTATGAAGTCCCCATGACGGCGGAGACAACCATTCTGGATGCAATTGAGACCATCAAAGCGGAATTGGACGGCACGCTCACCTTTCGCCGGTCCTGCCGCCATGCTATCTGCGGCAGTTGTGCGGCAAATGTCAACGGGCGTAACGTTCTGCTGTGCCACAGCCCGCTGTCTGAGCACCTTGACCGGCGCGGCGTCTGCCACATCCGGCCGCTGCCAGCGCTGCCGGTGATCAAGGATCTGGTTGTAGACCGGACACGGTTCTGGGAGCAGTATCTGCGGGTGAAGCCCTGGCTGCTTGGCCCGGATGTGGTGCCGGACAAAGAATTCCGTATCTCACCGGAGGAGGTGGCCGCGCTCAAGGACGCCGAAAAGTGCATTATGTGTGGGGCGTGCTTTTCCGCCTGCCCGGTGACTGCCATGCGTCCGGACTATATCGGACCGCATGCGCTGCAAAAAGCCCTGATGCGCGTCCTTGACCCGCGTGACACCGCGCCTGCCGAACGGCTTGACATCGTCGCCAACCTGGATGGCATCTACACCTACCACGGGGTGGGCAACTGCATCGAGGACTGCCCTAAGGGCCTGAACCCTGTCGAAGCCATCAAGACACTGGCGACTCTGTACGCGCGCCGCGAAGAACTCCAGGCGCAACGTACCCAAAGCCACGAGACCCTAATACCGCGTGAGCTGCCTGCCGCCGCGGACTGACGAGTCAACCGGTGGTGGGGCGGTTTGAACCAGCCGCTCCACTACCGGCACTGCGCACAGGTTCCGTAGAACTCCAACAGGTGACCTGAGAGCTGGACACCGTACTGCTCTTCAAGCTGCTCATCGAGGCCATCAACCACGCAAGTGTCCAGCTCGATCACGTGACCGCACGTCACGCACACGATGTGCGAATGGTGTCCCTCCGGCGTGAGCATCACATAGGCCGGGCTGCGACCTTCTACATACACCGGGCGGATGACCGCTAGCGAGGTCAACAGATCAAGCACGCGGAACACACTCGCGCGCCCGATGGACTTATCCACCGCCGCCACCCGTTCGAGGATTTCCGCTGAGGTGAGGTGGCCGTGGCTCTCAGTCAATACATCGATCACCACGGGCCGGGGCTGTGTGATCCGGTAGCCGTGGGTCCGTAATTTGTCGAGCGTATAGTCAACCATCAATGGACTGCCTCCACCTGTTTTTTGTAGTGTACAATCGCTACACTCCGACTGCGACAACTCTCCACAGGCGAAAGGCAGCATATGCAGCAGCGAAAATTGGGCCGCACCGGCTTGGCCGTCACCCGGATGGGTTTGGGATTGGCCGCGCTTGGCCGTCCGGGCTACATCAACCTCGACCATGCTGATGCCCTCAACCACAACTACGAAGTCGACGCCATGCGCGCACATACCCATACCGTGCTGGATGCCGCGTGGGTGGCCGGGATCCGCTACTTCGATGCGGCCCGGTCCTACGGGCGTGCCGAGGAGTTTCTGGCATCGTGGCTGGTTGCGCGCGGCATTGCCCCGGTGAACGCCACCATCGGCTCGAAGTGGGGTTACACCTACACTGCGGACTGGCAGGTCGACGCTGAGGTGCATGAGGTCAAAGAGCATTCGCTGGACGTATTAACCCGCCAGCGGCAGGAGACCCATCAGAACCTGGGCCAGCACCTCGACCTGTATCAGGTGCATTCTGCCACGCTTTCCAGCGGTATCTTTGAACGGACGGAGGTCCTGGAGGAACTCGCGCGGATGCGGGATGCCGGTTTGGGGATCGGCCTGTCACTGAGTGGACCGGGTCAGCCGGAAGCGCTGCGCCGCGCGATGGCGATCGAGATAGGCGGCGAACCGGTTTTCGCCAC
>JAADYX010000121.1 GCA_010092885.1 Chloroflexota bacterium
CCTGACCGAGCGCCCCTGCGAGCGGCGCCGCTACCCCGAGCTCGCCGGGCTGCGCGCGCAGGTCCGGCGGCTGGCGGCCCGCCTGCGCAGCCGGGCCGCCCTCCGGCAGAAGCGCGGCAAGCAGGGCAAGCTGGACGCCAAAGGCACCATCCGCGCGAGCCTGCGCTACGGCGGCGTGCCCTTTGAGATGAAGATGAAGGTCAAGCGCCGCAAGCCCAAGGTGCTGGTCATCATGGATGTCAGCCAGTCCATGCGCCATGTGATCGAGTTCTTCCTGCGCCTGATGTACGAACTCGACGACCAGATCCAGAAGATGGTCACGTTTGCGTTCTACGAACGGCTGGAAGAGGTCACCGATGTGATGGGCTCCCACGGGCAGATCGAGGCGGCGGTCGCCGAGATCTACCGGCGCTTCCCCTACAAGCCCTACGCCACGGACCTGGGTGCCTGCCTGACGACCTTTACCGAGAACTACATGGCCAGCGTCGACAACCGCACAACCGTCATCGTGGTGGGGGATGCGCGCAACAATTACAACGACCCCAATCTCAACGCCTTCTCGGAGATCGAGCGGCGGGCGCGCAAGGTCGTCTGGATGAACCCCGAGTACCCGAACCAGTGGGGTTCCGGGGACAGCGACATGCCGCGCTACCTGCCCCTCTGCGATGAGGTCTACCAGGTGCGCAACCTCAAACAGCTGACCGAAGCCATCGACCAGATGCTGGCCTGACCGGCCCGGGCTGCCTGCTGCCCCGGCGGGCAGCCCGTTTCATTCCCCCAACCAGATTAAAAAACCATAACCGCTGCCCGCTTGCGCTGTCGTTCGTTTGTTGTTTATGATGCAGTCAGAGGCCGTGTATGCCTCTGCAACAATCCGAGCAATAAAGAGATGACTGTATGCGCAGCAAAAAACTCATCCTGCCTGGTGCCCTGTTTGCCACTGCCCTACTGACGGTGACCGCCATTTTCGTGATCATGACGGGCGGCGGGCGGCCCGGCACCGAGATGATCTGTGACCCCGGCTCCGACTCGTTTACCCTGACGGTCAACATCGACGCACCGGAGAGCGCGATCTACCCGGCCACGCTCTTCGTTGAAGGCGGCAATGTGGAAAGCGGCTCCACCTCGCTCAACCTGGCCCTCAATGAGGGCGGCAACCGGGTGACCGTCCCCGGCGTGAACCTGGTCGCCATCGACGAGGGCGCGACCGTTTCCGCCCGCCTGGAGGTACCCGGCATCGGCACGTACTTCGCCTCCTGCACGGAAAACGCGGCCTTCATTCCGTATGTCAAGCCGGTGGGTCCGCAGCTGGCAGCGGCCTTCCAGGCGGCACCGTTCAACGGCGTACCGCCCTGCGGCGTCTTCGATGTGAACGGCCACGGCTTCAAGATCGCCAGCGCGCCGGATTTCCCCGCCTGCCCCTACCCGGCTGTGACGGTCGCCTGCATGAACAACGCGGGCACCTGGACACAGGAGAACATCTTTAACCTGGTCGTGACTCCCGCCGAGGTGAACTTCACCAGCGGGCAGCATGGGACCTGCGCGCTTTTCTCTACCCTCTCCACTCCCGTTCCAACAGAGGCACCTTAGGAGGGACCTATGTGGCAGCGTAAAACCCTCATCCCTGCCGGGCTGGCTGCGGCGGCAGCGGGCACCATCATCGTCGCCGCGGTGGTGATCACAGCGGGCGGCGTATCGGTCAATGTGAGCGGCTGCGACCCCGCCGCCGACTCGGTGACCTTCAGCACGACGATCCATGCCCCGGCGGATGGCACCTACACCGTCACCCTGACCGTGACCAACGAGACCACCGGGGCCAGCGGATCGCAGAGCGGCAGTGTGAGCCTTTCAGCCGGGGCGAACACACTCGGCCCGACGACGCGCAGTCTGGTGCCGTTCAGCGCGGGCGATACCGTCCGCGCGACCATCACGGCGGCGGGCATCGGCTCCGGCTCGGATACCTGCGGCGGTTCCGGCAGCAGCGCGGAAGAAGAGCAGGGGACCCCGTTTGTGCCGCACGTCAAGCCGGTGGACGCGGGCACCACCGCCCTGTACCAGTCCGTGCCGCTGGGCGATGTGGCCGCCTGCGGCGTCTTTGATGTCAACGGCCACGGCTTCAAGATCGCCAGTGCGCCTGACTTCCCAGCGTGCCCCTACCCGGCGGTGGCTGTGTTCTGCTTCAATGACCAAGGCCAGTGGACCGACGAGAACATTTTCAACGTGGTCACCAATCCGTTTGAGGTGAACTTCACCAGCGGCCAGCACGGCATCTGCGCCCTGTTCCCGACTCCCTGACAGGCGGTTTTAGACCCTATTCGGGGGTTTGGTGCTATACTAACTGAAAAACGGATCGTCACATTCAAGATGCCCATAGTCAGTGATTGGTTCGACGAAGATCATACCATCCTGTTCACGCAGGTCAGTGAGCCGTTCACCTGGGACGACTACTCCCAGAACATCGACCGGCTGCTGGCATTGCTCGATTCGGTCACCCACCCCGTCATTCTGCTGACCGATTACACACAGGTCGAGACCATCCCAACGGGTGCCCTGCCTCAACTGCCGGTGATCGCCAACCTGATCGAGCATCCGAACTTCCAGCAGTTCGTGGTCTACGGACACCAAACGGCCATCGGGCAGACGGCAACACGCATCTTTGAGCGTGTGTACGGGCGGGTGGACATGGTCGAGGATCAGGAAGAAGCATTGGCCCTTATTGAACGTATCCGCCGCAGTGATGGGGAGCAGTGATGCCGATTCGCCACGAATGGTATACCGACGCACAGCGCATCCTGATCTCCTATATCGAGAAGCCATGGGATTGGGAGGACTACCGCCGCGGGTTGGATGAGGTCATCGGCCTGCTCGATGAGGTCGAGCACAAGGTGGTTTCCGTCGGTGTATACCACAAGGCCGGCGCACCGCCCACCGGCACAATCCTCAACCTGCCGCGCATCGCCGAACTCCTCGATCACCCCAACTTCGACTACTATGTGGTGGTCGGCATCACCAGCAGCATGGGCAAATCGGCGGCGAGCATCTTCCAGCGCGTGTACGGCAGCCTGTACTTCTGTGACACACTCAACGAAGCCATCATGCTGATCGAGGAAAACCGCGCTGCTGACGTTTGATCGCGGAGACCAGCGCTTCAACTACCGCGTGTCCGGTGCTGCGCTCCACGCCGGGCGCGTGCTGCTGCACACCGTCGACGGGCTGGAATACTGGGGTCTGCCGGGCGGGCGCGTTGAATTCGGGGAAACGGCTGATCAGGCCCTCCTGCGTGAAATGCAGGAGGAACTTGGGACCGCCGTGCGCGTGCGCGATCTGCTGTGGGTGGTTGAGCAGTTCTTCACCGTTGGCCCCGGCGAGCCCGTCCATGCCGGGCGTGAGGTGCACGAACTCAACCTGATCTTCCGCATGGAGCTGCCGGAGCCGCAGCAGGATCCGGCCACTGTGTTGGATGGCGGCCTCACGTTGATCTTCCAGTGGTTCCCGCTGAGCCAACTGCCGCCCGTGCGGCCCACCTTCCTTGTGAGTTCGCTGCTGAAGCTGCCCGACTCGCCGGAATACGTCGTCATTGACGAGCGCCCCTGACTACTCGGCAAACCTCAGCGAGCCAATAATCGCCTCGATCAGGGCCGGGTCGTCGCAGAGTTCCGGCGCGAACGTCAGCCGGACCACGCCCAC
>JAADYX010000122.1 GCA_010092885.1 Chloroflexota bacterium
GCCAGCCTGGACCTGATGGCCGCGTATCCGCCGGATATCGTAGAGCTGGCCCAGTACGATGCGGAGGACTTCGACTTCACCTGCCGGACGTGGGATGTGGGCGCGGCGGGCAGCATCGAGGACCAGCCGGTCGTCAGCGATATCCCCACGCTGATCCTCGCGGGCGAATACGATCCGGTGACGCCGCCGGTGTGGGGCGAGGTCGCCGAACGCAGCCTCACCAACGACCTGCTGCTGATCTTCCCGGGGGTGGGCCACGCCGCGATCGACTCCGGCCCGTGCCCTGAGTCCATTGTGCTGGACTTTTTGGCGGCGGGTTCGGTCGCCGGGCTGGATACCAGCTGCATGGCAGGCATGGGGCCGCCCGCGTTTGTAACGGATTAGCGCAGTATTGACGCAGTTATCCCACCAACCAGCCGGGAGGCTCTATGGAAAAGGTCACCATCGCGGAGAAGTTCGCGCAAATCACCCAGTACTGGCAGCCGAAGATCGCCGGGCGTGTGGATGACTACGCCGTCAAGCTGGCCAAGCTGCACGGCGAGTTCATCTGGCACCACCATGAGCACGAGGATGAGCTGTTCATGGTGGTGCACGGGCAGCTGACCATCCGCCTGCGTGATGGCGAGATCGTGCTAATCCGGGCGAGTTCGTCGTCATCCCCAAGGGGGTGGAACACCAACCCGTCGCCGAGGAGGAGTGCCACGTGCTGCTGTTCGAGCGTGAAAGCACCCTGAACACCGGTGCGGTGGTCAATGAGCGCACCGTGCACGACCTCGACGAGATATAGGCATCACAGCGCGGCGAGCAGCCGCTGGCTGAAGGACTCAGCCAGCACGGCCTGCCGGTCGCGTTCCAACACCAGGGTGCTCACCCGCTGCGGATGGGCCTGCGCCAGCGCCTCGCAGACCTGAGCGCCCAACCCGCACCCGACCAGCACCGCCTGCTCGGCCTCGCGCGCGTCCAGCAGCGCCAGCAGATCGGCGGTGTGGTCGGGCGGGCCCTCCCCGCGTGACTGCCCGTACCCGCGCAGATCACAGCGCAGCGCGGTGAACCCGGCATCCGTCAGCGGCGTGATGACGTGATCCCACAGCCGCATATCGCTCCCGTCATCATGGACGAGCAGCACCACCGGCCCGGCCCCCACCGATTCAAAATAGATGCGTGCCCCACGGTGGCGCACGAATCCGGTCTTCAGATTGAGGTTGTCAGCCATAAGCTCCCCCGGCAGCTTGCGTGCACCCGGACTCTACCACAGCCGGGGCTGCCTGCCTCACGCGGGGGCTTCGGCGGTGCGGTTGGCTTCCACCCGGCGCAGGATGATCGCCGCCCCGATCACGGCGACGCTCATCGCCGGGGCCAGCACGACCTCCGAACCGGGGGCGGCGCTCGCCAGGTTGAACAGCGCGTGCCACAGCGCCACCGCCAGGATGCTCTGCCCGGTGCCGTTGTACAGCCACGCCAGCACGACCGCGCCCGCCACCAGGCCGATTGACCAGCCGACCGTGCCCAACACGCCGAACGACATAAACGTCGACTGGTAGAAGAAGTACGGCAGGTGCCAGACGATCCACAGCACACCGACGATCAGGGCTGTGCGGCGCGCGCCGTGCGCCTGCTGTAGATGATGCTGCGCGAAGCCGCGCCAGCCCGTCTCCTCCCCAAAGCCAAAGGTCGCCAGCCACAGCAGGGCAGCCCCCACCACGCCGATCTGCCCGATATCCTCCACATTGCCAAGCCCGGCCAACGCGGGCGGCTCCCCGGTGATGATCCATTGGATGGGGGCGGCCACTGCGAACAGCAGCAGCGGCGAGAGCACCACCAGCCACCACACGCCGCCGAACCGCCAGCGGGTGATGCGCGCCAGCAGATCGCGCAGGTCGCCGGTCAGGGCCGCGGTGAGCAGGGCGGCGGCGGCAGGCCCCAACCCGGTGAGGTAGTGCGGCCAGCCGGGCACATCGACCAGGCCGAACCGCCGTGCGATCATCAGCCCGCCGATGCTCCAGGCCAGCAGGCACGCCACGATATAGAAAAAGGCCACTTTGTTCGCTTTGATCCATGCCATCATGAGCTGTCTCCTGACTGCTATATGCATAGTCATATAGTACGCCCCAAGCACGTTGTGAGTCAAGTGACTGATGGCACATGGGGGCGCGTCAGCCCTCGATGCCCGCGAACAGATCGGTTTCCGGGGTGCGGCCGCCGTTCACCAGGCTGAAGGCCCGGTAGTACGGCTGCACGCCCCACAGGGCCCGGTGTGCCGCCTCGGGCAGTTCCTTGAGGGCGCTGTAGCCGGGCAGCTGGCTCTGGTGGCAGGCCACCGCCTCCCAGACCTGCTCCCAGTAGGCCAGCGTGTCGATGCGGGTGGTGACGGCCCACTCCGGCCAGCCTTCCGCGCGGCGCTCCTCCCCGTCGACATGCATCACCAGGTCGCCGAAAGCATCCTGGTACACCTTGAGCAGGGCCGGGGTCGGCGCCATGTAGTACAGCTTGTCGACCGGTGACCGGACGGTGGCAGCCGTCGTGAACTGGCAGATCGCGATATGGTCCGGGTGGCCGTACGCGCCCAGCGGATCAAAGGTGATGACGACATCCGGGCGCACCCGCGCCAGATGCCCGGCGATCCGGGCGATCACCTCCTGCGGGTCGGCCTGATCCAGCTGGCCGTCCTCATAGCCCAACAGATTGACCTCCTGCAGGCCGAGGATCGCGGCGGCATTGTGCAGTTCCTCCTCGCGGATGGCGCGCAGGCGGTCCGGGCCGGGGTAGTCCTCCGGCGCGCCGAACCAGCCGTGCTCGCCGCCGGTGGCCGTCACCAGATAGGTTTCCACGCCTTCACGGGCATATTTGGCCAGCGTGCCGCCCACCCCCAGCGATTCGTCGTCCGGGTGGGCCAGCACACACATCAGTCGCTTGCTCATAGGGTCGCCTCCATAGCAGGGCCCCGGTAGCAGGCCGGGGGCCGTTTTTGGCCCGTAGTGTAAGGCATCCGTGCGCTGGAGTCGACCCGATCCGTGTTTAGCCAATATTTAGCATTTGTTGAGCATGGTGACAGGCCCTGTCTGTTAAGATAAGGGTGAAATAGACATGCGTGACTGTAAAAGGGGATGAGCATCAAGCGTAACAGCCAGCTGGAGCATTTAATACTGCTGGAGAAACTCGGCACCGGCGGCCAGGGCGAGGTGTGGTCGGCTTACGACCAGGACAAAGACCGCGTCGTGGCGGCCAAGCTGCTGCCTGAGTCCCCTGAGCACCGCAGCGATGTCAGCCAGGAGCTGGACAAGGAGTTCTACCTGCTGGCCAGCATCTCGCATCCGCACATCCTGCCGCTGTTTGAGCTCTACCTGACGGCGGAATGGCAGTATTACACCATGCACTACTGTCCGGCGGGCTCCCTGCGGGATTGGCTGCGCACAGCCGAGCCCACCTGGGATGCGGTCATCGCGATGGCCGCACAGATAGCTTCCGCGCTGGACTACCTGCATGACCTGCACATCGTGCACCGCGACCTCAAGCCGAGCAACATCCTCAGGGATATGGACGACTGCCTCTTCCTGACGGACTTCGGCCTGGCCACCATGATCGGCAGGGCCCAGACGGATGTCGTCCACACGGGGCGCGGCACCATTCCCTATGCCCCACCTGAGCAGCAGACCGGCGATACAGTCACCCCGCGCAGCGATATCTTCAGCCTGGGCATTGTGCTCTACGAGATGATCACCGGGCACCTGCCCGGCGATCGGGAGTATTCGCTGGGGCATGCGCAGTCCGTCGACCGCTCCACCACGCTGCCCGCCCCACAGGAGAGCCGCCTGCCCATGCCGCAGCCGGTGCTGCGTGCGCTGCGCAAACTGACCGCTGCCGATCCGGCTGACCGCCCGGAAAGCGCAGTAGATGCCTTCGCCGAGGTGCTGGCCGCGCTCAGTACGGCGGGGCAGATCGACGACCTTGAGGACCGGCTGGAGGCGCTTGAGCCGGTGCTGGTCGCGGACACCACCCCGGCCGCCACGTCCCTGCAACGCCGCGATGCGCAGGCCCTGCTGGGCACAGCGGATATCGGGCTGACCGATTACGCTCTGCTGAACGCCGGGCTCGACGCCCCCGGTCTGACCGTGGAGCAGAAGGCCTACATGCTGCACGGCGCGTTCGTGCACAACTACCGCATCGACTACTGGCGCTACATGATGGAAGCCCATCCAGCGGAGCGCTTCGCGGTCTACTCACACCTGCTGGTTGACTACGACAACGATGCCACTGCCCGCCGGGTGGTCGAGCAGCTCGCCGCCGAGAATCCGGACACGCTGCTGGCCCACTCCCTGACGCCCGCTGCGGTCGGCAAACTGATCGGGTGGGCCACGCAGGGCACGGGCACGCTGGCGGGCGCGGTGGCGTTTGATGTGCTAGAGACCATGGTCAACCGGGAGGCGGCCTCCTGGGAGGACGACATCCTCCCTGAGGAAGGCCTGTCTCTTATACACA
>JAADYX010000123.1 GCA_010092885.1 Chloroflexota bacterium
CGCTTGCAGCATGCCCCACGCCAGGATCCACACTGCCAGCAGGGCCGTGTGGATGACCAGCGCAAACAGCACCACCACCATCGCGGAAGCCTGCTCGTTCTTGAGCGCAAAGCGCACCACCGATCGGGTCAGGGTGTGGGTGTGGGCCACGGCCAGCGGCACCAGCATCAGCGGGGTGACCAGTGTCGGCGCGAGCACGACCGTGTGCAGCCCCTCATGCAGATAGAAGCCGGGCGGCACCGTGCCCAACACCGTTCCGCGCAGGCAGGTGGCCAGTTCAAAGTGGAAGACGCCCAGAGTCAGCAGGGCCGCCGGGAGCAGCGCCGCCAGCCCGATCAGGGGGATGCGCAGCCGGTAGAGCCCGGCCCGCTGGTACCCGCTGATGATCGTGGCCCAATCCACCGGGGTGACGCGCACCAACGGATCCAGGCCGCCGGCGGCGGGCAGCGCACTGACCAGCGCAATCAGCGGGGGACCGCCGACCACCGCCAGCGTGAACGCCAGCCCGAAGGCCGTCTCCACGCCGTGCATCAGCCCGACCGCCGCCACGTAGTCGCGCAGGCTGAACCACACCAGCCCGATCCGCGCCGCCAGCAGCACCGCCGCCGCGGCGATGCCATCACGCACGACGGCCCGCAGGGAGGGTCCGCGCGCGCCGCTGAGCAGCATGGCCGTAACGGGATTGGTTGGAGGATTGTGGATCACAAGCCGGCTCACAGAGGATAGGTTCGCTAATGACCGGAGTATAACCGCTGCAGGGCCTCCTCACACGCCGCGACTTTGTGCGGGCGGCCGATTTCGGCGTTCAGATCGCGGGCCTGTTCAAGGTGGGCGGCGGCCTCAGCCAGGTGCCCCTGATCGGCAGCCAGCAGGCCTCGCGTATACAGCACTTCGGCCATCAAGCGGCGATCAGCGACCTCCTCAGCCGTGGCACGCGCTTGCTCATGGAACATGGCCGCGCGGTCCAGATCGCCGTGCAGCCGGTAGGCATCGGCCAGGCTGCACAGCACGTACCCCTCACTGCGCCGGTCGCCCACCTCCCGCAGAATGGCCAGGCTGGGCTCGTAATATGCCACCGCCCGCTCGATCTGCCCTAACCGGGCATACGCCTCCCCCAGATTGTGCAGGGTCTGCGCTTCGCCCTTGTGGTCACCCATATCCCGCAGGATGGCCAAGCTCCGTTCGTAGACCTCGACGGCGCGGTTCAGCTGGCCGAGCTCCGCGTACGCCTCCCCCAGATTGTGCAGCACCTGCCCCTCGCCACGTCGATCGTCAGCCTCCCGCAGGATGGCCAGGCTCTGCTCATAGTAGTCCACCGCGCGCTCAGCCTGTCCCAAGCTCCAGTAGGCCAGGCCGAGGTTCATCAGCGTGATGCCCTCGCCGCGCCGGTCGCCCAACTCCTGCAGAATGGCCAGGCCCTGCTCAAAGTAAACCACAGCCTGCTCGGCCTGCCCTAGGTTCCAGTAGGCCAGACCCATGTTCCCCAGGGTGCGCCCCTCGCGATCCCGCCTGCCCTCTGCCCGGAAGAGGGTCACAGCCTGCTCATACTGCCCCAGGGCACGGTCCATCTGCCCGAGGTTGGCATACAGGACGCCCAGGTTGTTGAGCCACTTGCCCTCGCTGTGGCCTAATGCGCGCGCCGCCCGCAGACCGGCCTGCATCACTGGAATGCCCCGCCGCAGATGGGAGCGCACCGGCAGGAAGAGGCTCTTCGGCCACAGGTCATCGGCCAGGCTGTGTGCCTCGGAATAGCTGTCATGCCGGTCGGCGTAGGCCACCGCACCCAGCAGATTGTCCAGCTCGGCATCCAGTTTGTCCCAGTGGTCGATTGTCTGCTCGCTGTAAGCAGTGGTGTAGGCGACACACCCGGCCAGCGCCGCGGTCGCCTCATCACGTTGACGGCGCGCGTAATCCCGGACGAGGTCATGCAGCGCATATCGCCCTTTTACCTCACGCAGCAGCGACCGGCGCTCCAGGTCGTCGAGGGCGCGGTAGGTGGCGGCCTCATCCAGCTCCGGGACGCACAACCGCAGCAGGTCGGCCCCGGCAGAGGGGCCCCACAGTGCCGCCAGCCGTGTCAGCAGCAGGTGCGCATCTGCCGTAAGGCGATCCCAGCTCAGCCTGAGGGCGGCATCGACGCCTTCCAACGCGGGCAGATCGGCCAGGGCGGCCTGCGGCATGCTGCGGAACTCCTCTTCGATAAGCGCGCCCAGCAGCTTCAACCCGAGTGCATGCCGCCCGACGTGTTGGCACAACGCCTCAACGGCATCAGGATGGGCCTGCAGGCGGGTGCGCGTCTTGTCGGTGAGCTGCTCCAGCAGCAGCGTGCGGGCATCGGCGGGCGCGAGTTCCGCCACGGCCACCTGGGTGAAACGCGGCAGTTCGGCCCGGCTGGTGACCAGCAGCGGCCTGCCACGCGGCTGCACCAGCTCCTGCCAGCGGTGGGCGGCGGTCTGGCTGGCGTTTTGCCCCGGCTGCAGCGTGATATCGTCGAGCACCACCAGCAGATCGGGCACGCCCTCCAGCAGGGCGCGGACCCGCGCGGCGCGCGCTTCGAGCGGTTCGGCGGGCGGCAGCGGGCTGCCGTGTGCCGCCCGCCAGACATCATCCAGCAGCCGGTCGACGGGCGCATCAACCACCTTGAGCCAGTGCAGGGCGTCGGCTCCATACGTGCTGCGGTGTTCGATGGCGAGGGTTCCGGCCAGTGCGGTCTTGCCCATGCCGCCCAGGCCGTGCAGCAGCACATGGCCACCCCCGGCCAACTTCGCGCGGAGCTCGGCCAGCTTCTCCTCCCGACCGACCAGCCGGTGCGGCGGTGGATCAAGCGGCGTGTGCAGGTTCAGCCCAGGCGGAGTGCTGAAACCAGCGGACGGCTGGCCGCCGCTCGAGGCATGGGGAATGGGGGTGCCATCCAGGATGGCTTCCAGTTCTGCGCCAACCTGCCGCACCGAGCCGATCCGCTCGTGCGGCTCCTTGGCCAGCATCCGGTACACGAGATCGATGAGGGCGGGCGGGGTATCGGGCCGCAGGCGGCCCAGGTCAGGGACCGGCTCAATGACGATCACCTGCATCAAATGGAGGGCGCTGCTGGCTGTGAAGGGACGCTGCCCGGTGAGCATCTCAAACAGCATCACGCCGAAGGACCAGATATCCGCGCGCCGGTCGATACCCTCGCCAATAAAGGCCTCTGGCGGCAGGTAGTCCACCGTACCGATGATCAAGTTGGTATCGGTCATGCGCTCATACTGGGCCAGGTGCGCCACCCCAAAATCCGTCAGACGCAGTGTGCCATCGTCGCCCAGCAGGACGTTGGCCGGTTTCAGGTCGCGGTGGATGATGTCGAGCTTGTGGGCCCGTGTCAGTGCATCGGCCAGGTCGATGGCCAGCCGCAGCCCATCGTCGACCGGCATGGGCCCCTGCTTGAGCCGCGCCGTCC
>JAADYX010000124.1 GCA_010092885.1 Chloroflexota bacterium
AGATGTGTATAAGAGACAGCCTGGCATCCGAGCCGATGGTCGTCATGCGCGGCATGCACCGCCGCGCCAGCACAGTCACCTTCCCGGATGGCAGCGTATTCCACTGGCAGCGCCGGACATGGCTGGCCTACCGCTGGCGCGATGCGGCGGGCCACACGCTGATCGACTATGCACTGCACGAGGGCGAGCGCCCATCCGCCAGCCTGACCCTGCACACCGGCGATCTGCCGCCGCGCACCCGTGACGCGCTGATCGTGCTCGGCTGGATGGCCGTCCTGACGTACGTGTTTGCCTGAGTGAGGCCTACCCGCAGGCGACCGGCAAGGTTTACTCGGGTGCGCCCCACCTGTCTGCATCAAAAACGGGCGGGCCGTGCGGCCCACCCGATTTGTGCGGCAGCCTGATTTACTCGAGTGCTTCAGCCAGGGCCAGCACCTGGGTGCCGGTGGCTTCCTGCGCAGCGATCAGGTAGACAAAGCCGTCCTGCTGCCACAGCAGCGCCGAACCGCCCTCAACATAACCGTGCTCATCAGTCCACAGGCCTTCATCGTTGAACAGCAGGCCGTTGGTGCCGTTCACGTTGACTTCCTGCACGCTGTCGAGACTCGCAGTCGGGATGGGCAGCACCAGCGTCGTGGTGAAGTCGATGGAGCGGCTCAGGCGGGCGGCCTCTTCAGGGGACATGCCCAGCAGCTGGAGCATCGCCTCGCCGAGTTCCTGCATGTTCACGCCCTCCGGCGCATCGACTTGCGGCGCGGGGATCTGCGTGATCACAATGCCGTCTTCCTCGTATATCTGGCCGACACCGGCTTGCACGGTGATCACGAAGGGCTCACCGTCGATCGCCTCTGGCAGCACGTTCGGGTCAAGGCCTAAGTTGGCGAACACGGCCTGCAGGGTCTCAAGTTCCGGGCTGAACTCCAGCACGGTATCCGGCAGCACACCGATGCCATCCGGGGTGCCGAGGGCCTCAACAGCGGCAGGGCGGAACCCGACCAGCTCTTCAGCCTCGGCCAGATCGGCGGCCTCAAGCGGCTCACCGCTCTCGATGAAGTCCGCCTGGCCCCAGTACATGCCCTCATCAATCGCGCTGGCAATCTCTTCGATCCGCTCCGGGTCAACGTCGACCACGGCAAACGACTCCACACGGAACAGGCTCAGTACGTCGCTGGCAAACGCGCGCACCGGCTGCAAAGCGATCAGCCCGGCCAGCAGCACAATGCCAGCCACTGCGCCCGCGATGGTGCGGGTCTTCTTTGTCATCTTGATCATGGTCAGATCCTTTCTTCTGAACTGCTGCACGGCCCGGTAGGCGTTCGGACCCTCCAGCGCGTTGGGGGCCAGCACACCGAGTGCTTCGGCGGCCGTGTCCCGTTCGGCGCGCAGGGTGGCCACCCGCTCACGGGCGGTGCGGCTGCGTTCCAGTAAATCGGTCACTGTTTGCGTTTCCTGCTCATCCAGCTGACCGTCGAGATAGGCCAGCAGGAGTCCATCATCTGGGGTCATAGCTGCCCCCTTTCAAGTGATTCGTACGCCTCCACAAATGCCGACTGTGCCCGAGAGAGCAGTGTTCCCACAGAGGTCTCACGGACTCCGACGATCTCGGCGAGCTGTTTGTAGCTCAGCCCCATCTCACGCCCAACAAGGAGCTTGGCATCGCGCGGTTTGAGCCGGGCGAGCGCGGCTCGCACCTGCTCACGGGTTTCACCACGGATGGCCGACTCCTCCGGGGTTGCGCCGCTGCCCTCCTGCGGGGCCACGAAGCGCTCGCGTTTGTCACGGCGTTTCTCGCCGCGCAGCGCGTTGTACCCGCTGTTCATCGCCACCCGGTACAGCCACCCAGCGACGTTGTCGCCGCGGCGCATTGGGCGTTGGTAGAGCTTCAGGAAGACCTCCTGTGCCAGATCTTCGGCCTGCTGCCGGGTGCCTGTCAACCGGAACAGCACCCCGTAGACCCTGTCATAGTGCCGCGTGAACAGCTCCTCGAAGGAGGTTTCATCCCCCTCATCGCGAAACCGCCGCAGCAGCATGCTGTCTGATAGTGCGGACATGTCCCTCTCCGGATCGGCTTTCATTCAACTAAACCCCACAGGGTTGCTCTTTGTGACTCAGATCGTAGCGCGGCCCACCCTCCTACTCGAATGGGCGGGGTAAGCGCGACTCCGGCGGGGTAGAGTCATCATTGCAAGATGCGGATCTTGCCGCCATACTTGAAACACGACGCCCAAAAGAGGGAGTAACCATGTTTGAATCGGTAGAGACAGTAAAAGAAGCGCTGGAATCAAAGCAGTATATTGCCACCAGCGAGATCGCGACGGTCACTTACCTGGCTGAACGGCTGGGCAAGCCGCTGCTGTTGGAAGGCCCTGCTGGTGTGGGCAAGACCGAGCTGGCCAAGGTCTGGGCAGCCGCCACGGGTCGCACGCTGGTTCGTTTGCAGTGCTATGAAGGGCTGGATGAGTCCAAGGCGTTGTATGAATGGGAATACGCCAAGCAGATGCTCTACACGCAGCTGCTGCGTGACAAGCTGGCCGATGTGCTCGCCGATGCTGCCTCCCTGGGGGAAGCCGCCGACCGCCTCGGCAGTGAGGAAGATATCTTCTTCTCCGACCGCTTTCTGCTGGAACGCCCCCTGCTGCGCGCCATCAAGAGCCCGGAGCCGGTCGTGCTGCTCATCGACGAGATCGACCGCGCCGATGCCGAGTTCGAGGCCTTTCTGCTGGAGGTGCTCTCCGACTTTCAGGTCAGCATCCCGGAGATCGGCACGATCAGCGCGCTGCATCACCCGACCGTCTTCCTGACGAGCAACAACACACGTGAGCTCTCCGAGGCACTCAAGCGCCGCTGCATGTACATCTACATCGGCTACCCGAACGTCGAAGAGGAGCTGGCCATCATCCAGACCAAAGTGCCGGATCTCTCCCCGCGGCTGGCCGAACAGGCCGTCGAGGCCGTGCAGAACCTGCGCCGCCTCGATCTGAAGAAGAACCCCAGCGTCTCGGAAACGCTGGACTGGGCCCGCGCGCTGGTGACCCTCAACGCTGACAATCTGGACCGCGAGACCATCGAGAACACGCTGACCGTGCTGCTCAAATACGAGGCGGATGTCGCCCGGGCGCGGCGTATGCTCGGCGGGCGTGGGCGCGGCGACGAAGAGGACTTCAGCGGGGGCCGGCGGCGCGGCGGGTACAACCCTTACGGCTAGGCATGCACGAACGGCTGTGTGAGATCATCGCCGGGGAATCCGTCGCACTCAGGCCTAACGCCTATACGGCGGCCCTCAGCGCGGAGATCCTCTTCCGGATGACGCTCTATCTGCGCGTCCACCGGCTGCCGGGCTGGGTGCTCGGGCAGATGAGCGGCTTCCTCATCGGCGATGAGCTGTACATGCCGCATGTGGCGTTCATCGGCGGGGATCTGCCCCCGGACCGGCTGGGCAGCCACCCCACCCCACCTGCCCTGGCCGTGGAAGTGGACTTCCCGGCCACCACCACCTCCCGCCAGTGGATCAACATCAAGCTGGAGACCTATCAGGCGGTGGGCACGCAGGTGTGGGTGGTCACGCCGCAGGCCCGCAAGATCGAAGACCACGTGCCGGGCGAACCGGTGCACATCGCCTCCGACATCCTGACCGGCGGCCCTGCGCTGCCGGGCTTTACACTGACGCTAGCGGACTTATTTCTTTAGAGAGGGGCTTAGTATGGAAAAGCGGATTGCACGGTTTATTGCAGGGCTGCGGGCCAGCGGCGTACGCATCAGCGTGGCGGAAAGCCAGGACGCCTGGAAGGCTGTCGAGCACCTCGGCGTTGGCCAGCGCGAGGACTTCCGGATGAGCCTGCGGGCCACGCTCATCAAGGATATCAACGATGTGCACATCTTCGAGGAGCTCTTCCCGATGTACTTCGGCAAGGGTGCCCCGCCCATCCTCAACCCGGAAGCCGAGCTCACCCCCGAACAGCAGCAGATGCTCCAGGACGCCATCCGCGACCTGGCGCTGGATATGCAGGCTCTGATGGACTGGCTGATGCGCGGCCAGGCCCCCAGCCAGGACGAGATGGACCGCCTGATGGAGCAGTCCGGCATGCAGTACGCCAACTCGCCCTACCAGTCGGAATGGTATACGCGCCGCATGCAGCGTCTGCTGGGGTGGGATCGCCTGGATGACATGCTGGACGCCATCTACGAGTACCTCGCCCAACAGGGCATGGACCCGCAGACGCTGGCCCAGCTGCGCCAGCAGGTGGAAGAGAACCGGGGCAACGTCGAAGAGCAGCTCAACCAGATGGTGGGCGAGACCATCCAGGACAACATGGTGGAGGACTACCAGCGCCGCCAGGAAAACGCCTACGATCTGATGGAGCGGCCCTTCGAGCGCCTCAGCGAAACCGAGATCGACGTGCTGCGCGAGCAGGTCCGGCGGCTG
>JAADYX010000125.1 GCA_010092885.1 Chloroflexota bacterium
GAGCACATACGCATTGGGCGCAAGTACCCCGATATCAAGCTGAACACAACGTACAGCTACGGCATTGACGATCAGGAGTTTGTGGTCGCCTTTGAGGGCGACAATCCGCATGACTTCGTTGACCTAGTGCAGGAACTACGCCTGACAGAAGCCAGCATGTACACGCTGCAGGACACCCCCATGCACATCTGCCTTGCCAAGCCGCTGCCGGAAATGCTCGACACGCTCGGCGGTCAGCCGATTGCACATCTGGTGGAAGAGGATGTGACCGAGCTCGGTGGCTGGCTGCAGGTCGCCCGCGTTGAGGATCTGCCGCTTGGGGAAACGCGCCTTGTGTACTACGGACGCGAGCAGATTGGCCTGTTCAACATTGAAGGCACGATCTACGCGCTGAACAATCGCTGCCCGCACGCCCGCGGCCCCCTCCATGAGGGTGAGGTCAGCTGCCCAGCCGGTGCCGATCCGCAGGTGCGCTGCCCATGGCATGAGGCGTACTTCAGCCTGGAAAGCGGGCAGGTGCTCGGCGGCCCATCCCCGCGCGGTGTGGAAACCTTCCAGGTGAAAACTGAAGATGGGTACATCCACATCGCCCGCCGCGAAACTATCGAAGAAACTATGCCAGCCAGGTAGAAAGGGCTGTTTATGTCAGACGACTATCGCTTTTTGAAGGCCGCCCGCCGCGAATCCGTTGACGCCACGCCGATCTGGTTGATGCGTCAGGCAGGGCGTTACATGGCCGAATACCGCGCCCTGCGCGAGAAGCATTCCATGCTGGAGGTGATCAACACGCCGGAGCTTGCCACTGAAGTCACCCTCCAACCGATCAATGCGTTCGATCTGGATGCTGCTATCATCTTCGCTGATATCCTGCCGATCCTGATCGGTATGGGCTTGGATCTGGAGTTTGTGCCGGGCAAGGGGCCGCAGCTTAACAACCCGATCCGCTCAGCGGAAGATGTCACCGCGCTGGCGACGCCTTCCGCACAGGATAATGTGCCCGGCACGCTGGCCGCGATCAGCATGGTGCGCGAGGAGCTCAACGGGCGTGTCCCGCTGATCGGTTTCTCCGGCGCACCGTTCACGCTGGCCAGCTACGCCATTGAAGGCGGCGGCTCGAAGAACTACGTTGACGTGAAGTCATTCATGTGGAGCGAGCCGCGCGCCTGGCAGCTCCTGATGGAAAAACTGACCCATGTCGTCACCGACTACCTCATCCGGCAAATCGAGGCGGGCGCGCAGGCCGTGCAGATCTTCGACAGCTGGGCCGGGATCCTCTCACCCGGGGATTACCAGCGCAATGTGCTGCACTTCAACGTGCGGGTGGCCAAAGCGGTGGCCCGGATGGGCGTCCCGGTTATCTACTTCGGCACCAATATGAACGGCATGCTTGATCTGGTGAGCACCATCCCGGTGGATGTCTACGGAGTGGACAGCGGCGTGCCCATCGATGTGGCCTGGAACCAGCTTGGTGGCCCGGATAAGGTTGCGGTGCAGGGCAATATCGACCCGATTGTGCTGCACGCACCCTGGAATGTCGTACAACAGCACGTCGACGATGTGCTGCGCCGCGTTGGCGGACGGCCCGGCCATATCTTCAACCTGGGGCATGGCATCCACAAAGAAACACCCGTTGACAACGTAAAGCGTCTGTGCGAGTACGTTCACGAGCAGACGGAGGTAGAGCCCGCATGAACACCACACGGTCAAGTGAGCTCTACGCGGAAGCCGTCCAGTTCATGCCTGGTGGGGTGAACTCGCCCGGGCGGGCGTTTAAAGGGGTGGGGGGCACACCGCTTTTCATCGAACGCGGCGAGGGGCCCTATCTCTACGATGCCGACGGCAACCGCTATGTCGACTATGTGTTGAGCTGGGGGCCGCTGATCCTCGGGCACGCGCATCCGAACGTGGTGGAGGCCGTCGCCAAACAGGCTGCCCGTGGCACCAGCTACGGTGCACCCACCGATCTGGAGATCCAGCTGGCGCAGATCGTCACGCAGATGGTGCCCAGCATGCAGATGCTGCGCTTCGTCAACTCCGGCACGGAAGCGACCATGTCCGCCATCCGGGTGGCCCGCGCGTACACCGGGCGGGATAAGTTCATCAAGTTCGACGGCAACTACCACGGCCACGCCGACTCGCTGCTTGTTCAGGCCGGGTCGGGCGTGGCGACCTTCGGGCTGCCGAACAGCCCGGGTGTGCCGCAGGGGGCCACACAGGATACCCTGACCTGCGCCTACAACGATCTGGACGGTGTGCGCGCCACGTTTGAAGCCTACCCTGAGCAGATCGCGGCGATCATCGCCGAGCCGGTGGCGGCCAACATGGGCTTTGTGCTGCCGGAACCGGGTTTCCTGGAAGGGCTGCGCGCACTGTGTGACGAATTCGGGGCGCTGCTCATCCTGGATGAAGTGATGACAGGCTTCCGGGTGGCGTTGGGCGGCGCGCAGGACGCCTTCGGTATTGAGCCGGACCTGACGACCCTCGGCAAGGTGATCGGCGGTGGGCTGCCGGTGGGCGCTTACGGCGGCAAACGGTCGATCATGGAGGTGGTCTCGCCGGTCGGGCCGATGTACCAGGCGGGCACGCTCAGCGGCAATCCGCTGGCGATGGCTGCCGGCCTGGCCACCCTGACCACCCTGCGCGAAGAGGGACTCTTTGAGCGGGTGGTGGCCGTCACGGATCGGGTGCATGCGGCTATCAAGGAGGCAGCGGCGGATGCGGGCGTTTCACTGCAGACGGCGCAGGCTGGCACCATGTTCGGGCTTTACTTCAGTGAAGCACCGGTGACCAACTACAGCGAAGCCAAAGCCTCCGACACGATGCGCTACGCAACCTATTTCCATGCCCTGGTGGAAGAGGGTGTGTATGTGGCGCCATCAGCGTTTGAGGCGGGCTTTACGTCGATTGCCCATGAGGGCGAAGCCCTCGACCACACGATCGAAGCAGTGCGCCGGGCCTTCCAGCGCGTTGCCGAGCAGGCGGAGCAGTCAGCATGACAGATGCACAAACAGCGCTCAAGCCCCCGGCAGATCGGGCTGTCAGCGCCTACCCTGAAACGGACTTCGATGCGATCATCGTTGTGTCGTTTGGCGGGCCGGAAGGCGTGGATGAAGTGGTACCCTTTCTGCGCAACGTCACGGAGGGGCGCAACATCCCGGAGGAACGACTTAAAGAGGTCGGCGAGCACTACTACATGCTGGAGGGTGTTAGTCCGATCAACAACCAAAACCGCGCACTGATCGATGCGCTGCAGGCCGATATGGCCGAGCACGGCATTGAGCTGCCAGTCTACTTTGGGAACCGCAACTGGCACCCCATGCTGCCGGATACCCTGCAGCAGATGGCTGATGACGGCGTAAAAAAGGCACTGGCGTTCTTCACCTCAGCCTACAGCAGCTATTCCGGGTGCAGGCAGTATCGCGAAGATATCTACCGAGCCCAACAGCAGGTGGAAGGCAGCGCCCCGGAAGTGCTGCTGACGCGCAAATTCTACAACCACCCCAAGTGGATCGAAGTCAATGTCGAGCGGATTCGCGATGCGCTGGCCGAACTCGGCGATCAGGAAGGGGTGCATGTGGCCTTTACCGTCCACAGCATCCCGCTGAAGATGGCACAGGGCTGCATGTACGTGCAGCAGATCACCGAGACGATGCGCCTCATCGCCGAGGAGCTTGGCCTGAACGACTACGATCTGGTTTACCAAAGCCGCAGCGGTCCGCCGCGTGTGCCGTGGTTGGAACCGGATATCAATGACCATCTGGAAGCGGCAGCCGAACGCGGCGTGAAGGACGTGGTTATCGCGCCGATCGGGTTTATCTCCGACCATATGGAGGTTATCTTCGATCTGGACACCGAAGCCCGACAGACATGCGACGCTCTCGGCATGCGGATGGCGCGCGCTGGCACAGCGGGCACTCACCCCGTGTTCGTCAGCATGATCCGCGAACTGATCGAGGAGCGGTTGGGCCGGCGCGATGCCCGTCCCACCCTCGGCGACCGCGGGCCCAGCTGGGATATCTGCCCTGTGACGTGCTGCCTACCCGGCACCGGCGAACCCAGCCCCTGGGATGCCTGATCATCACCGCCCCCTCATTAAGCTTTGAGGGGGCGGCTTTCCCCACTTTGTTAGCTGGCGTGTGTCAGCCTTTGCAGTATTGGTCAAACCAGCCGATCATCTTTTCCAGACGGCCCACGCGCAGCCGGGGTGCCCCACTGCGGCTGAGCTCATGCCCTTCCCGCGGGAAGCGCCACAGCTCGACCGGTGTATCGGTCGCGCGGCGGATGAACGCGAAGAACTGCTCGGCCTGTTCAATCGGCACGCGGAAGTCGTTCTCCGCGTGGATGATCAGCGTGGGCGTTGTGACCTTATGGGCGTGAGCCAGCGGTGAGTAGTGCCACATCCGCTGGTAGGCTTCCTCTTCCCACGGCTCGCCATCGAACTCCGCTGACATCAGCAGGGGAACATCGCTGGTGCCGTAGAAACTGGCAATGTTGTACACACCGCGCTGCGGTACGGCTGCGGCGAAGCGATCGGTGTGCCCGATGATCCAGCCCGTCAGGTACCCGCCGTAGGATCCGCCTGTGACGGCCATCCGGGCCGGGTCGACCAGCCCCATGTCGATCATCTGGTCCACACCGGCCATCACGTCCGGCATGGCGACCTCACCCCACGTGCCATGGATCGCGTTGTTGAATGCCTGCCCGTAGCCCATCGAGCCGCGGGGGTTGCAGTAGAAGACCACATAGCCGCTGGCGGCGTGTATCTGCCACTCATGGAACATGGTCTTCTCAGAAGGGCCCCACATCACATGCGGGCCGCCGTGGATATTGAGGGCCAGCGGATACTGCTGCCCCTCCTCGTAGCCCACCGGCAGGATATACCATCCCTGGATCTCCTGCCCGCCTGGCCCTTCAAAGCGGATCTCGTGAGTCTCCTGCACGAGGACCTCGTCAAAGAAGCCGGCGTTTACATCGGTGAGCTGGCGGGTTTCACCCGTATCGCTGTCAAACCAGTAGAGATCAGTGGAAGTGAACGGTGTCGTCGCGACGTAGGCGACGCCGTTGGGGCCGGCTTTCAAGTCATATGCCTGGAAGCGCCCCTCGACGACCTTTTCCACCGGACCGCCCTCCGGGCTGACAGCATAGAGCTCCGTATTGCCGTCGCTGCCCATAATCAGGTAGAGGCGGCTGCTGTCTGCAGCCCAATCGAAGCCATCGAGAGAGCGATCAAACTCACGAGTCAGCTCGCGCAGATCGTCACCCTCAGGCGTCATGATGGTCAGCACGGGCAGGTCGTCGGTCATTTTGCGGCCTGAGCGCACGAATGCCACCCACTGACCATCCGGCGACGGCCATGGCGCGAAGTTGCGCATGGTCTCATCATCCGTCAGCTGCGTGATGGAACCATCTTCCACGGTGATGCGCAGCACTTCGCCCTCGGTCCAAGGTTCATCAAGGCCGGGCTCAATGGGGCGCACGGTATAGATGTACTGGCCATCCGGCGACCAAGCCACGGTGAAGCAGCTTTCGTCGAAGTCGGTCAGGCGGCGGGGTTTGGCCTCAGCCTCATTGACATCCAACACGAAGATCTGCCAGTGTCGGTCGTCGAGGTAGCTGGTACCCTGCCGGTAGGGGATGCGCATCACAGGGCGGGGCTCGAACCGGAGCTTCTCCTCGTGTTCTTTGCGCTCCTTGCGATGCTTGGCCTCAAGCTGATCCTTCGGTGGTTCCTCTTCTGATTCTTCCTCAAAGGCGGACCGTTCTTCCAGGTTGAGACCGCTGAGAAAGGCGATCTGACCGCCATCGGGTGACCAACGGAACTGCGTCACGCCGTACTCCATAGTGGTGAGCGCGCGCGGTTCGCCGCCAGGGGCTTGAGTTGGCAGCGCATAGACCTGTGGACGGTCGCCCCGCCCGGAGATGAATGCAAGGCGGCTGCCATCCGGTGACCACTGCGGCTGCGAATCCTTGCCGCTGCGGGTCAGCTGGATGGGTTCGCCGCCTGCGGTGGATACAACATAGATATTGGTTTTGTAGCCGTCTTCCAGCCGGTCAGGCGTGCGCAGCACATAGGCCACCCACCGCCCATCCGGGCTGACATCCGGCTGTTCAACGTACTGAATGCGATAGAGATCGGCGATCTCCATCGGGCGTTTTTCCGGCATGAGGTCTGTTCTCCCCTGTTTATTAGACAGATGTCTAATGATAGCACAGATCAGCCGGTCATGTGCAGCAGTTCGGCTTCAAGCGATCCATGGCCGGGACGCTCCACGATGCGCCCGAGTTCCTCACCCTGTATTGTGACGATAAACGTCGGGACATGGCTCACGCCTAACGCAATGCGGCGAGAGCGGTTGGACTCCGCAATGATCTCCCAGGTCCAGCCGGGTAGATACTCAGCGATACGAGCCATACGGGGCACTTCACGCGCGCAGTCCGAACAGGTAAGACGGCTCACCACCATGACGTGAGCCTTCGGATAGCGCTTAGCCACTTCAGCCAGTAGGGCAGCATCCGCACGATAGCGTTCGTACTGCGCATAGAAGTGTTCATCGTACTCAATGTACTTGTGCAATGCAGTCATCGTCAGTCCTCCTCCAGACTATGCAGCTTACGTAAGTTAGCGATCAGCCCATCCACCTGCTGTTCAGGATAGTCGATCGGGCCGACCGGATCGCTGACAGTGTCAAGCCCCTGCAGCGCATAGGCGACATTGAGCACGCCATGCGGCAGGGCTTCAAGATCGTAACCGCCTTCCAGCGCGAAGATGATGCGCCCGGCGCACAATTCACCGGCCATGGCGATCAGTTCGCGTGTCAGGTGGGCATAGCCGGGCAGATCCAGCTGGAGCATGGCCAGGGGATCGACCCAATGGGCATCAAACCCTGCGGAAACAAGTATGAGATCAGGCTTAAAGCGTCGGGCCGCTGGCCACAGTACCGCCTCGTAGAGATCAGCAAGGCCTTTGCTGCCGGTCCCTGCGCGCACCGGCATATTCAGGGTGAACCCTTTCCCCGGGCCTCCACCGGTCTCGCTCGCTGCACCTGACCCCGGATAGAACGGATATTGGTGGCTGGAAGCAAACAGCACTGTGGGGTCGTCGTAAAAGATATCCTGGGTGCCGTTGCCGTGGTGTACGTCATAGTCTACGATCAGGACGCGCTCCACCGCCGGATAGACTGCCTGTGCGTGCCGCGCCGCAATGGCCACGTTGGAGAAAAGGCAGAACCCCATCGGATTGAAGCCTGTGGCATGGTGCCCAGGTGGGCGTACTGCCGCGAGCGCATTGTCTGCCTGGCCCGTCAGCACCGCGTCTACCGCGGCGATCACGCCGCCCGCTGCCAACAGTGCCACATCCAAACTGATATCCAATACGTAGGTATCCGGATCGGTCATCGCCCCCCCCATTGCAACCGCTTTACGCAGCAGATCGACGTGGGTAGCGGTGTGGCAGCGCCGTATCGCCTCCATCGAGGCTGCCGGAGCTTCGATATCGTGGAGGCTGCTGCGTACAGGTGATGCATCCATTACGCGCCACACTGCTTCGATGCGCCCGGCATGCTCCGGGTGGCCGGGCAGTGTGTGTCTCACGTAGTCGCTGTGAGTGACGTAAGCGGTCGTCGGCATCGGTCCTCCGAAGTGGTGTTGAGGAAAAGGTCGTGTGCCTCCTGAGCTCATCGTGCTGAACGCAGCATATAGAGCATCAGGTAAAAAAGATCTAAAGAAAGACCAAATATTCGGGCCATCTCCCAAGCTGCCGGCCCGCCATTACACCCCGCATCGCTTCAATGAAGCCAGCGTGGCCGGGCAGCATGTATTCTACATAGTTGCTGTGAGTGATGTAAACGGTTGTGGCATCAGTCCCCTGGTGTTGTTTGCCCGTACAGCTGCCCACCCAAGCTCTCTTTTGGGGCAGCGGCTGTGGTCAAGTCTCTGATTCGGCGACATCCTTTATTGTGGTCGAATGCTAGTCGAGCGGTGTGGCCCAACCGGGACGCTTCGGGAAGAGGATATCGGCCAACGGAAGCATGCTGCGTTTGGCAAACACATCCGGATGCAGATGGGTCAACTCAGCCAGACTGCGATGACCAAACAGCGCCACCGGGAACAGATCCGGCGGAAAGCGTATATCCCCATCTTCAAAGTCGAGTCTCATCGGGCTTATGGTTACCAGTTGGCCCGCATCAAATGTGAGCGTGAAAGCCTGCGTATAGAGCTGTAGTGTGATGGCCCGGCTCAGCCCAGCGGAAGGGCTGTTCGCCAAGCGAGCCTCCAGTGCAGGCGTGATGTGCTGCAAAAATGCGAGCATGTCCTCCACACGAATATACCACGCATAGGGCCTTCGCTCCGAAGGGCGGTATGGTTCCAGGTAGGGGTTGAGCGGATGGCATGTGCCGTGTGAGAAATACACCATGGTAATCTGATCCGCCGTGAAGCGCATGCCCTCATCCCGAAGGGCGGGCACCAGCCAAGGTACCACATCCGTATAGCTGGCACGCAGTGAGATTTCCTCAAGCAGCCAAACATCCGTGGGGCAGTCGCGTGACATCCCGACATAGCCCAGTATATCACCACCGCGTTGGATGATATAGTACCAACGCGCTCCAATATTGTCATCACTGCGCCCGGCGACCCGGTATTGCCACTCAGCCTCATCGCGCACCTGCGTGATCGCATAATGGATACACAGATCGTCATACAATGTGTGCAGCGCTGGGATATCATCCAGCGTGGCCGCGCGCAGGGAAAAGCCTGTATCCGTTGGGGTGTCGGGCACGTTCGTAACGGCGATCTGCGGCCCACCGTTGAGCTCCAGGGCATAGCTGTAGCCCGAACGCCGGTAAAAGTAGGGTACCCCAGTGATCACCTGAGCCAGACAGCCGAGGTCGCGGCAGCGCGCGTTGAAGACCTCGTTGAGCCGGTTGTACAGACCGCGACGCCGATGGGACGCCGCCGTGCCGACCATTTCCATCCGCCCAACGAGGAAAGGGATACCCTCATAGCGCCATGTCTGCGGAATAAGCACCAACGAGGAGAGGATGCTGCCATCCTCATCTTCGATCAGCCAGTAGTTCTCACGCCCGGTGGTGGGATGGTCAGGGCTGCACAGATCGTAGACGATGCCGCCGAGCCGTGGCTCCTCACCACCAGAGTGCACCTGTGTGTTGAAGTCAGCCAGAGCGTCAAGGTTTTCGTCCGGCGCAACGCTCCGCAGGACCAGGCCATCCGGTAGGATCTGCCTCATCGTGCCTCTCCTATGAGTGGATGAGGCAGATATTGTTTCACATTTGCTCAGCCGGTGCCAGCCGGTGCCTGACGGCGCATCGGTTGGGGCTGCATGTACGTCAGGGAGCGCCAGAGCCATTCAAACGGGCCGAACCGGTAGCGGGACATCCACCAATGGCTGAAGGGGATCTGCACGGCATAGGTCAGCAGCGTCAGGCCGAGACCCACTGCCGCCCCGATCTGGCCGTAGAGGCCCAGACCATAGCCATAGAAGACCGTGGTCCAGATGATGGAGTGCATCAGGTAGTTGGTCAAAGCCATGCGCCCAACCGGAGCCAGAACGCCCAGGATCTGTGTGCGCGTCTTGTGATAGATCACCACCACGGCTGAGATGTAGCCCAGCGCGAGCACCGGCCCGCCGATGGTATTCATCACGAAGGCCAGCAGGAAGGTCCAGTCAAAGACGCCGCCCTGTGCTGCCAGGCTGACCCCTGATGATGCAAAGATGATGTTCATCACCAAACCAATGGGCAGCGCCCACAGCATCAACCGGCGGAAGAAGGGTAGATTGCCCTCGATATCCTTGAAGCGCCCGGCCTTGCCCATCGCCTGCCCGATGAGGAACATGGCCAATACGCTTGGCGCAATGAAAGGCACGTAGGCAAAGGACAGCATCAAGAATTCCTCAGCGCGCTGCGCTGTGATCTCAACCCAGCTTCCGGTCGCGTAGACGATATAGCCTTCCTCGACGCTGGCCGCTGTGATCGCTGCACTCTCAGCAAAGGTGGCCTCGATCTGCGAGGCTGCCTCCGGAATCGTCATGGCGAACTGAAGCGAGGCGATGCTCAATGTGGTCAGCAGCGTAAGCAGCCCGACCAGAATCACCGCCCAGATCCAGTTGGTGCGCGGCTTCGTCTTGCGGAAGAACAACAGCAGCACAAAGCCGAGCAGCGCATACAACGTCAGGATATCGCCGATCCACAGGAGGAGGCCGTGCGCCAACCCGAACAGCAGCAGCAGACCAAGACGGCGGGCATACAGCGGCCCGAATCTCACATCTTTGGCGGCGGCCCGGTCCATCTGAATGCTCATACCAAGACCGAACAAAAACGAGAAGATGGGGAAGAACTTGCCAGTAAAGAAAGCGTTGATCACCCAGGCGGCGGCCGCATCGGCAAACGGCGCGCCTTCCGGGGCCATGAGGGTGGCCCAGGGGTGAACAAAGTAGTGCATGTTGACCATCAGAATGCCGAAGATCGCCAGGCCGCGCAGAATGTCGATCACCTCGATGCGATCAGCGGCACGCGTGGGGGAAATAGCCGTCATTGTCAATCCTCCAACATATGCAGAACCTATTCTCCACTCTATACGTTGGACGGCCCCTTGAGGTTTCCGTCACATGCTGCAGTTGAGCTCGCTTAACCGGATGGCCTCCACAGCCTCATATGGTGCGGGAAACGTTGACGGATCGGCGCTGAAATGCCATAAGAGCGGAGCGGTGTACCGGTCAAGCACGATGACACCCGGCAGTGGATTTTCTGGGTAGCGGGCCCGGACCCGGCCACCGGCATCGAGAAGCTGCGGATAAGGCTGGCGGTGGGTGGGTGGTTCCGGCAGGAGAGCCAGAACCTCTGCGTTCCACGTCAGCAGATCGGAGTGCACCGCGGCGAATCCGGCCAGCAGGGGGTGATCCGGGGGCACGAACAGCAGCACGGTCGGGGCACGGCCTCGCCGGGAGGACAGTGTATAGACTGTGCCGTCTTCAGCAGGCAGGTTGAAACTCGGCACGGCATAGCGCGGATCGAGCATTACGGACCTCCGTTGAGCGTCAGAGTTATCCAAGGGGCGGCGGGATTGCCGGCCTCGTCGAGCACATCAAGATACTGTATGCCCTCAGCACTTTGGGTATACAGGGCAACAGTGACCTCGTGTGTCTCTGGCGGAATGCCCATATCGAACCACACGACCAGCGTATCTCCGGGCCGCCACAAGTAGCCCGGCCATGTGAGCCTGTCGCTTTGTGCGATGCGTTCACCGAGGGCATCGTAGGCCTGTACACTCGCGAACACATCCGCCGGTGGTGGCCCGGACAGTTCCAAGAGGACAGCCGCCTGATCGAGGTTAATGCCGGTCACCCGCACACCGCCGCCCAACACAGCCGAGAGATCATCATGGGGAGGCGGTTGCATTCCGACGCCGACCTGGTAGGGGGGCATCCCTTCACGCCTTGGGAGTGCGACGGCTTCATCCAGATCGATGCCCTGATCTACCAGCACGAGGTGGTCACCTGCGGGAATGAGCAGTGTGTCGGTGCCGTCAACGGCCCGCACAACGGCTTTGCCGTCAAGCAGTACATCCCAAACGGCGGCCTCTTGGAGCAGCCGCTCCTCTGATGATACGACGATCACCTCGGGTGGACTCTGCTCAAGGACGGCCTGCCGCGCCTCCAGCAGATAGTGCAGCGGCGTGCCAAACGCACCGGGGGTTGCCTCCCGGTCCAAGAAGGCGATCAGGGCGAGCAGCATCCAGACCTGTGCGACACCGACAACAGGGGCTGCGATCTTCTCAACAGGTGGCAGACGATCCGGCACGGCGGCCCCCGCCAAGATAAACGGTGCGGGCAGCATCGGGATCAGATAATGGGGGAAGATCGGTGTGCCGGTCAGGGCGAGGACAAATAGCCCCGCGACCGGTGTGAACAGCCACAGCGCAACAATCCACCCGGGGCCGCTGCGTTGGAACAGCACACGGGTCAATCCGACCAGTGAAGCAAACGGCACCAACAGGAACAGCGGATAGAAAGTCGGCACGCGCGCTAAGTACGCGCTGAACGCCTCCGCACCAGCCAGCGCATGGATCTGGGTACCGGCTGTCAGCAGCACGGCATACCGCATCGCATCCAACGGCGTATTCTGCGTGATCACGGCGGCCTCTGACGCGGATACAGTGGAGACCGCCGGTGGCAGCACCGGGCCTGCCGAGGCGATCCCGATGAGGAAGGGCACCACGGTCAGGGCGGCAAGTGCCATGCCAAAGCTTGAGCGCCGCCAATGGATGCGGTCACGCCAAAGAAGAGCAGTAAGCAGCGATGCCGGTACCAAAAAGAGGCCACTGTAGTGGATTTGTGCCGTCAGGGCGAGGAGTGGCCAGTGCGCGATCTGTGCCCAGCCTTTGCCCTCCTTGTATCCAAGCAAGGCGGTCAGCACCGTCGCAACGACAAAGGGTGGCATCAGGTTGTTGGCCCACAATTTGCGGCTGTAGATCACGGCCCAAGGACTGACCGCATACAGCAGGGCAGCCACCACCGCCGCCCGTTCCCCGAAGAAACGGCGGGTGAGGGTGTAGGTCAGGGCGACGGCGAGTACGTTCAGCATGCCAACAAACAGCGTCGGTACCGCGGGATTGCTGCCCAGCAGATAGGGTACGGCATACACATAGACACCGATCGGTGTGTTCGGGATGCCCGCCGAGGTGCCGATCCCCAACAGCGGGAAATCCCGGCCCCTTGCCAGATCGAGCGCAAGCTGACTGATCGTTGCCTCGTCCAGTTTGAACTCGGTCACCCCGATTGCATGCCATCGGGGAAAGGCCGCCAGCAGCAGGATAACAACCACAGGGAGCAGATCATGTCGCTTCATGCCGGTGATTGTATACTTGGACCGTCGAGAGGCCCATCATACGGCCTGTCACACCTACCCTCGCAGTGAACAAAGGACACATATCCACATGCCCAGTGATATTGATATCTCACAGGCAGCATCCCCCAAACCTATCCTTGAAATCGCGGAGACCATCGGACTGACTGAAGACGACCTCGACCTGTACGGTCGCCTGAAGGCCAAGGTTCACCTCGATGTGCTTGACAAGTACGCAGACCAGCCGCGCGGCAAGTATATTGACGTTACCGCCATCACCCCGACGCCTCTTGGTGAAGGCAAGACAACGACCACCGTCGGGCTGACCCAGGCTTTGGGCACATCGCTCGGCAAGCGTGCCGTCTGTGCTATCCGCCAGCCGAGCATGGGGCCTACCTTCAACCTGAAGGGCGGCGCAGCAGGCGGCGGGTATTCGCAAGTGATCCCGATGGAAGAATTCAACCTGCACTTGACCGGTGATATCCATGCCATCGGTCTGGCCAACAACCTGATCGCGGCCACGTTGGATACGCGCATGTACCACGAAAGCCGCCAATCCGACGAAGGGCTGGTCAAGCGCGGCATCGAACGGCGGTTGAACGTCGGTGAGGTGCTGTGGCGGCGCGTCCTCGATGTGACAGACCGCTCCCTGCGCAATGTCGAGATCGGTCTGGCGGACGGCAAGCTGCGCGATGGCTCGCCCAACCCGTATTTTCCGCGCCGCACAGGCTTTGATATCACCGTCGCCAGCGAACTGATGGCCATCCTTGCGCTGACCACCTCCCTGCAGGATATGCGCGAGCGCATCGGGCGGGCGGTTTGCGCTGTTGACACGGACGGCAACCCGATCACGATTGAAGACCTGGGGGCGGCAGGGGCGGCCACTGTCCTGATGCGTGAATCGATCATGCCCACCCTCATGCAGACGCTGGAAGGCCAGGCTGCGTTTATCCATGCCGGGCCGTTTGCCAACATCGCGACCGGCAACTCCTCGATCATCGCCGATCAGATCGCCCTGCGCATGGCTGACTACGTTATCACGGAGAGCGGCTTTGGCTCGGATATCGGTATGGAGAAGTTCTTCAACCTGAAGTGCCGCGCCTCCGGCCTGGTCCCGGATGCCGTAGTGCTGGTGGCCACCGTCCGCGCGTTGAAGATGCATGGCGGCGGCCCTGATGTCATCCCCGGTCAGCCGCTGGCTGACCCCTACGTTAACGAGGATCTGGGGCTGCTGGAAGCCGGCCTGCCCAACCTCGGCGCCCACATCCGGATCGCGCGCGCCTTCGGTGTGCCGGTCGTCGTGGCGATCAACGCCTTTACGCCTGACACACAGGCCGAGTGGGACATGATCCGCGAGTACGCCCTTGCTGAAGGCGCAGAGGCCGCGGTGGTGACCACACACTGGGCGGATGGCGGCCCCGGTGGCGCAGCCCTGGCTGAAGCCGTTGTCGCCGCTGCCGAGAAAGACTCACAGTTCGAGTTCCTCTATCCGCTTGAGATGCCCATCCGCGAGAAGATCGAGACCATCGCCACACAGGTTTACGGGGCGCAAGGCGTCACCTATACGGATGAAGCCGCCGATCAGATCGCGCGCTTTGAGGGCATGGGCTACGGTGAGCTGCCCATCTGTATGGCAAAGACTCACCTGAGCCTGAGCCATGACCCAAGCCTGAAGGGCGCGCCAACCGGCTTCACCATCCCCGTGCGGGAAGTCCGCATGAGCGCGGGGGCGGGTTTTGTGATCCCGCTGTTGGGCACGATCAGTACCATGCCCGGCATGATCACACGCCCGGCCCTGTTCGATATTGACATCGACCCGGAGACGGGCCAGATCACCGGGATGTTCTGATGTACCTAGCCCAGATGAACCTCGCCATCCTGCGCCACCCGCTTGACGATCCACGTATGGCGGATTTCATCGCCCGGTTGGATGAGATCAACCTGCTGGCGGAACGCTCACCGGGGTTTGTATGGCGCTTCAAAGCGGAAGGGGGGCACGCACTCGATATCCGCCCCTACCCGGATGAGCGGGTCGTGGTCAACATGTCCGTGTGGGAAGGCATCGAGCCGCTGTTTGAGTACACGTACTACAGCGATCATGTGCAGGTGTTCCGCCGCCGCCGTGACTGGTTTGAGGCCTATCCCAAGCCGCATCAGGTGCTGTGGTATGTGCCACCCGGTCATGAACCAACGGTGGAAGAGGCGGAGGCGCGGCGGCAGCATCTGGCCGAATATGGGCCCACGCCTCACGCTTTTGACTTCAAACACCGGCTCCCGCCCGAAAGCTGAACAAAGTGGGATTGGGCCCGGTGGGCTCGATCCCCCCTCTATTCGACCGGCTGAGCCAGGAAGGCACGTCCTTCAGCCAGGGCCTCCTCATAGGTGGCGACCACTCGCATCGTGATGCCGCCATACTGCCGCTGCCCGGCAGCATGGGCGACCAGCTTGACCAGATCGCCCATGCCAACGATCACTATCAGACTGCGGTCCAACGGGAGGCGCGCTTCACCCGGACGCAGCACAGCACCCATGCCACGGACGACTTCGGAAAAGCCGAGCCTTAGATCACGTACATCAGCGATCAGCACAATGCGCTCGTCAATCTCCCCGGCGAACGTGCGGATCTGCCCAATGGACTCATCAAACCCGTGCTCAAAGTCCATGGGGCTGGTGTAGCGTGCTGTGATAATCGGTTCATTTTCCAGCTTCGTGACCGATGCAGGCATATGGTATCCTTTCCATCCTGACAGGCGTTTCAAACGCGAGACGGCTTCTGGAGGCAAAGACTTACGAATGCCCGCCAACTTCTGAGAGGCTTTTATGGCAACTGTGATCTTCGGTGTGTTGGCTGGAGTCTGCTGGGCGGCCAGTGATTTCAACGGTGGCGTGGCCAGCAAGCACACGCCAGCACTGGCGGTGGTGGTCCGCTCACAGCTTGCAGGGGCCGGGGTGAGGGTGATCTTTGCGCTTGGCGAAGCTGTACCCGCCTGGCCGGATCTGCTTGCGGGCGGGGCCGCGGGCATCTGCGGCAGCCTGGCGCTCGTAGCGTACTATCATGGCCTGGCACAAGGGCGGATGGGTGTCACCTCACCAGTGACTGCCGTCATAGCGGTGATAGTGCCGGTGGTGGTGGGCAGCATCACGGAAGGGTTGCCCGCACCCCTGCGGCTGGCCGGATTCGGGCTGGCTCTGCTGTCTGTGTGGTTGGTCTCACGCACTAACAGCACCATC
>JAADYX010000126.1 GCA_010092885.1 Chloroflexota bacterium
GCGGCCGTTGTTATGGCATCAGTGAATGCGCGCCGTCTCCAACCGGAAGACGTCCGTTTTGATGCGGGCGGCGCTGTCCTGTTGACCCTCGCCTTGGTTGGGCTCAACATCGGGTTGGGCGGTGGCGGCGATCTGGATACCACGCGCGATTTCAGCGGATTGCAGGCGCTGCCCCCTTATGCCATCGTGATGCTGGTCGTCGCTGCGGCATCGTTTGTGGGATTCATCCTGGTGGAGCGCCGCGCCGATACACCCCTGTTTGACCTGCGCAACTTCCGTGATCGCAATCTCTCAGTGGCAAGCGTGGTCAATCTGTTTGTCGGCTTCTGCCTGATGGTTGGCCTGGTGAGCGTGCCGCTGTTCATCAACGCTGTGTTCACGCAGGATCTCGATGAGGCTGCACTCCTGAGCGGTCTGGTGCTCGGCGCGCTGACCATCCCAATGGCACTGGCCGCGGTGCCCGGCGGCCTGCTGACGAATCGGGCGGGCTACCGGCTGCCGACCGCGCTCGGCCTGATCGTCGCGGCGGTTGGCTTCGCGCTCGGCCTGACATGGCAGGCGGATATGTCCCTGTGGGTGATGAGCGGCCATATGGCCCTGGCCGGGATTGGGTTGGGCCTGACGGTGGCACCCATCTCCACCTCGATGATCAATGCGGTGGCCGCCCCTGAACGCGGCATCGCTTCCGCGCTGGTGCTCGTGATGCGGCTGGTCGGCATGACGATCGGCACCTCAGCGATGACCAACTACGGCCTGACGCGGTCCAACACACTCACCGAACGGGGTGTGCAGCCCGGCATGGACTTCGCCGACCTGACGCAGGTTGCCATTGATGCCGCGTCCATGGTAATCAATGAGATGCTGCTGATCGCCGCCGTGGTCTGCGTCGCGGCCTTGATCCCCGCTTTGTTTCTGCATGGTAAACCCGAGGAGGAAAACACATGAAACACCTTACCCCCATTATTGTCCTGGCCAGCATGCTGCTGGCAGCCTGCGGCGGAGCCGAAGCCCTGACCGCTGAAGATATTCTGAACAACGCTGCCGAGGCGACCGCCACTATTGAGACCGTCGAGTTTGAGATCGCCCGGGACGGCAGTCCCATCGTCATCGATCCGGAAGCCAACCTCGCGATCCTGGGTGCCACAGGCGCATATGAGGCCCCCGACAGTGTCTACGCTGCTGTCCGCGTGGGTGCGGGCACCATTATCACCGAGGGCGAGGTCCTTTGGATCGCCGATGGAGTCTTCCTACGGCTGCCGCCCCTTTTCCCCGAGTTCGAGCCGATCGAGGTGGGCGACACCTTCGACGCCACCCGCATCTTTGATCCGGAGCAGGGGGTGCCCGCCGTGCTGACCGACGGCCTGACCGACCCTACGCTGGTCGGCGAAGAGGAGATCGACGGCATCCCCACCTATCACGTGACCGGCACGGCTGAGGCCGAGACCATCACTGATATTGTGGGTGGTGGGCTTGAGACCGACCAAACGGTCACTGTGGACCTATGGATCGACCGCGGCTCGTTCGAAGTGGTGCGCCTGCTGGTTACCGAGGATGACGAGGAAACCTGGACTCTGGACTTCTTCAACTACGGCGGCGACGTCGAGATCCCCACGCCCTGAGCCGGTCTGTTTTACTGGGCGGGGCTGCGTGGCATACTCCCCGCCCGAACACCCTGAGCAGAAAGGAGAGCCCGGCAGCGGGGAGCAGGCAGCGCATGGGCCTGAGCACATCAGGCTGACGAGGAGGCGGTTGTCCATCGCGAGATGGGCCTAAGGGGCGCAGTACGTCCCGAAAATCGACGGATCAGCGGATGCCGCCCGGGTGTGCCACCACCCGACCTCTTCCCCCCACGTGAGCAAGCGAACCAGCCGACAAAAGCGCCGGGCAACCGGGGTCACAAACCGGGCTGGCGGTGGCACCACAACCAACAAAAGGAGAAACCAACCATGTGCGGAATCGTTGGGTACATCGGGCCGCGTGACGCCACTCCCATCATTCTGGAGGGGCTCAAGCGCCTGGAATACCGCGGCTATGATTCGGCGGGCATTGCGGTGATGGCGAACAGCCACATCGAGGTGCGCCGCGAACCGGGTAAGTTGATCCGCCTGGAAGAAGCTATCGACGCTGACCCGATCAGCGGGCACATCGGCATCGGCCATACGCGCTGGGCCACCCATGGCAAAGTCACCCAGGTGAACGCCCACCCTCACATCGGCATGACCGGCGAGGTTGTCGTGGTGCACAACGGCATCGTGGAGAACTTCCTTGAGCTGCGCGCCGAACTGGAAGCCGAGGGCGTGGAGTTCAAGAGTGAGACCGACACCGAGACCATCGTCCACCTGATCGAGCGCTACCTGGCGGCGGGCAAGTCGCTGGAAGAGGCCGCCCGGCTGTCCTTCCATCACCTGAAGGGTGCACAAGCCATCGTCACCTTCAGCGCTGCCGAGCCCGATCATCTGGTTGCCTGCCGGATTGGCAATGCGGGCGGTGTGGCCGTCGGTGTGGGCGAGGATGAGATGTTCATCGCCTCAGACATCCCCGCCATTCTGATGCACACGCGCCGCGTGGCCTTCCTGGAAAACCGCCAGATGGTCACCATCACACGCGAAGGCTACCGGGTGCAGAATCTGGAGGGCGAGGAAAGCAGCCTGCATGCCACGGTGCTCCCCTACGATCCGATCAGCGCAGAGAAGGGCGAGTACAAGCACTTCATGCAGAAGGAGATCTTCGAGCAGCCGCGTGCCATCACCGATACCCTGCGCGGCCGGGTCGACTTCGCCGAGGGTATCGTCGCCTTGGAGGATATGCACCTCGACCGTGAAGCCGTGCAGGGTCTGTCCCGGCTCGTGACGGTAGCCTGCGGTACGTCGTACTACTCGGGGTTGGTCGGCAAAGCACTGATCGAGAACATCGCGCGCCTGCCCGTGGAAGTCGCCATTGGGTCGGAGTTCCGTTACGCCGATCCGCTGATCGATGAGAGCATGGCCGTGCTCGCGATCACCCAGTCCGGCGAGACGGTGGACACACTGGCCGCTATGGAAGAAGGTCGCAGCAAGGGCGCGCGCCTGTGGAGCATCGTCAACCAGATCGGCAGCCAGGCCATGCGCATCGCCGACGGGTACATCTCCATGCTGGCCGGTCCGGAGATCGGTGTGGCCAGCACAAAGGCGTTCACCACCTCCATCGTGGACCAATATCTGCTGGCCTGCCTGCTCGCCGATCTGCGCGAATCAAGGCCGCGCGCCGAGGTCGCCGAACTGGCCCGTGATCTCGCCCGCCTGCCCAATCTGGTCGGCGAGGTGTTGGACCGGGATGCCGAGTACCAGGAACTCGCGACGGAGTTCGCCCACTATGAGAACTTTCTATATCTGGGCCGAGGCCTGAACTACCCCATCGCGCTGGAGGGGGCCCTCAAGCTCAAGGAGATCAGTTACATCCATGCCGAGGGCTATCCGGCTGGGGAGATGAAGCACGGCCCCATCGCCCTGATCGATGAGAACATGCCCGTGCTGGCCATCTGTGTGCAGGATCATGTGTACGACAAGATGATCTCGCAGGTGGAGCAGGCCCATGCGCGCGGCGGCATCGTGATCGCCGTGGCGACCGAGGGCGACGAGTATATCGCTACCAAAGCCGACCACGTGATCTATGTGCCGCAGACTCCGCCGCTGCTCTCACCCGTGGTGAACGTGCTGCCGCTGCAGCTGTTCGCCTATCACATTGCAGTGTGGCGCGGTGCCGATGTGGACCAGCCGAGAAACCTCGCGAAGAGTGTGACCGTGGAGTGACTACGCCATGGCCAGATCTGGACTGATCGGTCTACCTCTCGTATACTGGAACCTGAACATAAGCTCAGTGAGGTGTGAGGCTATGTATAAGAAGGATCTGGTCAAGGCAGCTGCCGCAAAGGCAGGACTCTCGGAAGCACAGATGAAGACAGCGCTCGACGCCATGCTGGAGGTGGTTAGCGAGGCCCTCCAGGCAGGCGAGCGCGTCCAGCTGACGGGCTTTGGCACGTTCAACGTGTCTGAGCGCAAAGCGCGTACCGGGCGCAATCCGCGCACCGGTGAGCCCCTGCACATCCCGGCGCGCACTGTGCCGACCTTCAAGGCAGGCAAAGGCCTGAAGGAGGCGGTCAACGCGTCACCTGAGTCCGAAGAGAAGAAAACTGAAAAGAAAACAGAACGTGTGGCCGAACCGGCCGCTGCCTGAGCACGACTAGTTCCCCTCACCACAAACCCCGCCAGCCCGGCGGGGTTTCTGTGTTCTTGCGGCTGGCATCACTGGCGTGATTGGGCCAATATCCACTCGATGAGGGCCGGCTCGGTGAACGCGGCGCGGGCCGTCTCGGCATGGGTCAGGTCGTCGTAGATGGTGAACCGTACATTAGTGCCGCAGTCTTGCAGTGCGTTAGCTATCACCTCGGACCCTGCCAACGGCACGATTTCGTCGGCACGGCTGTGCATGATCCATACTGGCAGATCGGCATGCTGGCAGATATCAGGCGGCACAAAGCTGTCGTCTTCCGACCAGAATCCCGAGACCGGCACCAGCGCCGCTGGCAGATCCGGGTAGGCGGTGGCTACCGCCCACACGCCTTGACCCCCCAGGCTGAATCCCGCGATCACGATGCGGTCCGGGTCGATGGAAAGCTGCCCGCGTAGGTGCACGATCATGTCGAAAACGAGGTCGGGGGAGGTGACCCAATCCTCGGCAAACCCAAGATGCGGTGCGGCCATGATGAACGGATAGGTGCCCTCCTCACGCGTGATGGTCACGAAGGGTGGGACGGTGACCAGCAGCCGCGGGTTGGTACCCTTTTCGCCGGTTCCGTGCAGAAAGATCACCAGAGGCCAAGGCGATTCGTACGTCTCGAAGTAGGCTTCAGGTACATAGAGCAGATAGTCCCGCTCCTGCGTGATCACCTCGCCGTTTTGCTCAACCTCCCGCGTAAACGTATATACGTCCTGCCCGGGCTGTCGATCCGCGTCCGGTGGTACGATGGTTGCCTCCCACTCTGCGATAGGTGCTGGTTCTGGCGTACAGGCTGCGACGGTCAATGCCAGGCAACCCGCGATGAGCGCACGCACGGCTGGTTTCATGGGTGTGTCACTTTCCGGCACGATGCGTATCGCGGCTGCCCACCACGACGATACGGCGCATGGTTAGTCTCCGGCAGGTGTGGGTTCACGTGCGGCGTTCTCAGCGATGTACCCCTTGACCGTCTTCTCATCCAGATTGTAGAGGAACCGGCTGCCTAACCACATGACCAACGCCATTAGCATCGGCAGCACAATGAACAACAGCTGCAGCGTATTGATGGTGCCCGCTGACTGCTCAGCCAGTGTGAGGGCCTCGTTGTACCCTGCAAACGCCAGCAGATAGCCGCCGAGGGCTGTGCCAATCGCGTCACCCGTCTTGTTGAAAAAGGTCTGAATGGCAAAGGCCGTTGAGTCATTGCGCACGCCAGTCTTGTGTTCACCGTACTCGATGCAGTCTGCGGTGAACATAGGCCGCAGCAGGCTGGTGACCACCAGGGTGGCCGTTCGCGTGCCAAAGAAGATCATTGCCAACAGCGGCGATGAGCCCGGTATGAAGAACAGCGGGAGCGAGAGCACGATGGTCGCGATCATCGACGCTTCCAGGTATGGTTTCTTGCCGAACCTCGCCACAATGGCAGGCGTCAGAATGCCAAGCCCCAGGATGCCTATCAGCGAAAAGACGGACGTGATCGAGGCCAGCCGCGCATCGCCATAGTAGCCCTCGGCGACGAACAGCGCGAAGACGCCAACCGCGTTGAAAAACGCCTGCGAGAGGTACAGGCTCATGATCTTCAGGTGCTGGTCGTTGCGCAGTACCTCCTGGATCATCTCGCCCAAGCTCACATCCTCGACCACGTCCGTGTGGTGCCGCTCCTGCACGGTGAATATCTGCGGGATCATGGTCACAAGCGCCCCCAGGGCGGGCAGCCCGGCGAACAGCACCCAGTTGATGCTGTCCACGCCCTCTTCAGGCAGCAGGAATGTGATCATGCCCTGGGCGAGGGCCACACCCAGTACGCTGCCGATCTGGGTAAGCGTCAGCAGAATCGTGCGCTCGCGTTCGATTGTCGTCATCGAGGTGGAGACCGAAAAGATGGGCACCTCGGACATAGTATAGAGCACGTCCCACAGCAGATACGTGACCACAATGTAGGTCAGCGTCACTGCAAAGGGTGCATCAAGCGGCGTCAGGAACAGGATAAATGTGGCCAACGGCATCAGGAAGGCTGTCAGGTTGAGCCATCCTTTGTAGCGGCTGTTGGCGAAGCGGGTGCGATCCATGATCAGGCCGATCAGCGGATCGTTGACGGCGTCCCATATGCGCACCACCAGAAAGATGGTCGCGACCAGCGCCGGGTTGAGCCCGACACGGTTGACATAGAAGACCAGCAGGTAGCCTTGGATCAGGCTGTAGGAGATGTTCTGTCCGGCAAAGTAGGAGCCGTAGCCGAAGCGCTCGGCTCCGCTCGTCTGCATCTGGCGCTCATTTTCCGACATTGTCATCCCTGTAGTGAAACGGATTGGCCGCCCACAAGTATAGTGACCTGTGCACAGCGCGGCAATGCGCAATTCGGACAAGTGTCATCTGGAAAGGTGAGTTACTTCACTACACCGCCTAGCCCCGGCCCCCTAGAATCATTTTACAGATGTGAAAGGACACCACATGCGTGAAGTCACACATGATATCGTGATCGTGGGCGCTGGCCTGGCCGGTACCTGGGCGGCACTCTCAGCCGGCCGCCTCGGTGTGACGGACATCGGGGTCATATCGAAAGTGCACCCGCTGCGTTCCCACAGCGGCGCGGCGCAGGGCGGGATTGCAGCGGCCCTGAACAACGCCCGTCCGGTCGAAGGCACGGGCCCCCGCGGCCCATTGGAAGCCGTCCCGCAGGGCGAACCCGAGGTTGACAGCCCGGAACACCACATGTGGGACACCATCAAGGGGTCCGACTGGCTGGGTGACCAGGACGCCATCGAGACAATGGTCCATGACGCGCCGGGCATCATCTACGAGTACGAGCATATGGGCTGTGTCTTCAGCCGCCTGCCAGATGGCCGTATCGCACAGCGCCGCTTTGGCGGGCACAGCGCGCCGCGTGCCAACTATTCCGCCGACTATACGGGCCACGTCTTGCTGCACACCATCCATGAGCAGGCACTCAAGCACGGTATCACCTTCTATGCGGAGTGGTACCTGATGGAACTGCTCATTGAAGAAGGGGTCTGCCGGGGGATTGTGGCGTTAGAC
>JAADYX010000010.1 GCA_010092885.1 Chloroflexota bacterium
GATTGGGCGCTGCTGCGCCGCGAGCTGATCATGCACGCCCTGCTTGAGCGTACGCGTGACGGCTCTGCCTATTGGCGCATCGGGTAGTCTACTCCGTGAGCTGGAAATCGTCCATCAAGGTTTTGCAGATTTAGCCTCAGTTCAAAAGGCCTGTATAATGATTTACATCGTTAGCAATTCTCCAGGGGAGCGTGAGTGATGCACAAATTTGCGTGGATCTTGACAGCGCTGGTTGTTCTGACAGTTATTCTCGCGGCATGTGCTGGTGATTCTCAAGACACTGAAGATCTTCCCGAAGCAGATGTATCAAGTGATGTCCCGGAAGAAATCAATGTGGTGGATGGCAGGCTCAGCACCGAAGGCTACTCTATTGATGTACCTGAGGGTTGGGCAACCGTAGCAGGCGAAGGTATTCTCAGCGGTGTCATTCTAATCACCAATCAGGATGAGATCGACGCAGAGGCTGCTTTTGCAGGGTTGACCGATGAGTCAGCTATCGTTGCCATCTACTTCTTTGCTGAAGGCATGGCTCTGATTGAAACGATTGAAGGCGACAATGCAACACTCGCGGAGACAGTCAGCACATTGTTTACCACAGGTGAATCCTCAAGCAGTTATGATTTTGAAAGTATTGAAACGGTCGAGATTGACGGGCGTGATGCGGTATTGTTTCGTACTGTGGATCAAACCGCACTCGTTTATGTTGTCGAAGTTGGCGAAGATTTTTACATGCTGCTGGGCGAAACCTCTACCGGGAACCTCGCCACTTTCGAGCAGGATATGAGAAGTATCATCGAAAGCGTAGACTTCAACTAAATCTTTCTACGGCATCATTGCGATGCTTCATGCCACACGGCCCAGCTCACACCATCGGGATGGTCTCATCGAGTGATGAGCGATGCCGCAGGGTGAACGTCTGACAGGGTGGTTACGACGACTTGTAGAGCGTCCGCGTCGTCCACTGAAACAGCCGCCAGAGCAGCTTCGGATCGGTGGGATTGGTCTCCAGTTGCGTCAGCAGTTGTTGACAGAGAATCTGTGTCTGACGCAGCAGAAGGTACTGGTGATGGTCGTAGGGTAGCACCCAGGTGCCATTGGGAATGATGGCGGACACGCGGGGATCGCCACGCCGCTCGAAACGTACCGGCGGTGTGAAGGGCACATCACGCAGCGGCTTCCATCCGACAAGACGCTCACGCGAGGCGGCCAACACCTGTAGCAGCTGGCTGAAATCGATCTGCATGTGGCGTACGTCATAGAACGTAGACCGCACCCGGCGTTGAGGTTACGAGTTCGGCGAGGGCGAGCTGTACGTCCTCATATTCCTCTGCCAGTTTTTTGGTGATCTGCTCTTTACCTATCTCAAAGTGCAGTATCATGATGGGGTCATCGGGTAGGCGTTTAACGGTAATCGGCATGTCTGGCTCCCTGTATGATTGTAGGGCTTTATTGTTCTCTAATAGGGGAGAAGAGAAGTTCAAGGGCGCGGTCCGGTTGGGCGGCGAAAGTACGGAAAGTGCTGGCAATCTGATGGAGACCGCTTAAGCGAAGCAGAAACAGAGTCGTGTTGTGAACCAAAGCCATCACATGATGAGTGTGCCCGGAGCGCAGTTGCCAATGGTTTTCGTTCATGATGACATCTTTGACCCAATGTAGCTTATTTTAAATGACCCAATGCTGTTGGACAAAGAGAGGCAGGTCTTCGGGACCAGCTTGCTCTGGAGAGAGGGAGGTGATGCCACAGCCCGTTTCCTCTTGGATCTTGCCCGTTGAGGTATCGACAATGCGCCGGTGAAGCCTTATTTCACAGGGCTTGAGACGTTATTCTAAAAGATGTATGGTCGCTAGAAAGTGAACTCCGCTGACACATCCGATAAGGTTGAAGCGCCCACAGCAACCAAAAGAGGGGAGAAACGTTGCCCATACCAGCCTCCCAGATCAAGGCGATCGGGAAACCGAACTTGAACGACACCGCCACCTTGTGATGGCGAGGCACCGGCTGGCACCGAAGCGGATAGACCCTAGCGCAGCGTGAAGGTGTACTCCTCAATGCGCTGCGGGAAGTTCACCTCGTCGTAGTCGGGGTACAGTCGGGAGAGCCGGGACTGCTTCTGCAGCGGCGGGTAGATGCGCTCCTCGATGGTCTGCCAGCGCTGTTCGGCCTCACCGATCCACATGGCAGTATCCAGCAGCGGCGGATCGAGCTCATACAGCAGGCGCCCGAACGCCCGCCGCGGCAGCCCCGACTCTGCGATGAGTTCGGGTAGGCAGTCCGGCCAGTGGTCACAGGCGAGGTCAACCCCATGCCGATCCAGGCAGGCACGCACCATTGCCCGGGTGACGCCATGGTGCAGCAGGATATCGGCCAGCCGCCGCGGCGCAATACGTGAGTAGTAGCCATAGTCGATCACAAGGGGCAGGTATCCACTCCCGTTCCACAGCAGCGGCTGCCCGTCCTTGTCCAGCAGCACACCGCCGTTGCCGCCGTGGGCATCCGCCACACTGACCCCCAACGTGGCCAGGGCGGCCTCCAACAGTTCCCCAGCGGTGCGAGCCTCCTGCGGGTTGAGGTCGCGATGGTTGAGCGCGCGCACCTCTGGCAGCAGCTGGCAGTGCAGCCGCGCCGGATAGCCCCCCGCCTCGATCACATGACCCGCTTCATCACAGAAGACCAGTGTGGTCGTGTGGCGCGGCAGGAGGAACAGGTCGGAAAGCAGCAGCGGATGCACCGGATCGCGCAGTGGATTGAGCTCGTCATCCAGCAGGACGTCAAAGGGGCGGGCGGTCTGCGGGTCCCGCGCGACGACATCACGCACGTGGTGCTCAGGGACCAGGCGCATTACCCGCTGGAAAGGCGGCAGCGGAGCGGCATCACGGGCGCCCAGCACGATGGCATAGCCACCATGCCCGATCACCCGTACGTCCTGCAGCCCGTAACGATAGGCGATCAGCGCGAGCAGCTCGGTGAACTGCATCTCCTCCCCGCTGAACACGAGGCGCTGCTCGGCCACGCGGTCCAGAATGGTGGCCACCTGCGGAATCTGCACGGCCGCCGCGAACAGCAGATCGTCATCAAGCATGTGGCGGTAGCGGTGCACAATACCGTTCAGCTGCGTAAGCAGCGTGTACAGATGAGGCAAAACCTGGTCTGGCATGAACGCCCCTCACTCCCTAACAACGTGTGCTCGCCTGCGACCATCGTTTCATCATTATAGCCCTCGCCGCACAATTTCTGTACCCGTTCAGGGGGGAGAAAAATAATCGGCGTGAGGCGAGGATGAGGTAAACTGGGGTCATGATGGAAAACAGCGACGCAGTACGTGAGGAATTAGGCATCCCCGCCGAGGACTGGGAGCGGACCCCGGCCAGCGTGCGGGCGATAGTCGTGGCGCAGCATCAGATGGTGAAGCGGGTGGCGCAGTTGGAAGCAGAGATCGCCGACCTGCGGGAGCAGATCGAGCAGCACTCGGGCAACTCTTCGCAGCCGCCCTCCCGCCGGGGGACCTCGCCGCCGCGCTCGAACGCGGCAAGGCACTGGATCTGGATGCGGTGATTGAGGAGCTTTTGGCGGAGTTTGGCGAGGAGGCATAACAAACTAAAAATTACTTGTTAATCAGTTATTATCACCAGCCGCTGGTTTTTTGAGTCAATTTCGGCTCAAGTCTTAAAAAATAGGGGTTGGTTGAGAATGTCCTACCGCTGAGAGTTACCACTAAAAGAGATGA
>JAADYX010000127.1 GCA_010092885.1 Chloroflexota bacterium
AGATGTGTATAAGAGACAGCTATGATCCTCGCCGAGACCAACAATGACGAACTGGCCTTCGGCAGTGTGCAGTCGGCTATGGGCATCGGCGGTTTGGCGGGCAGCATCCTCCTGAGTGTTTGGGGCGGCCCGAAGCGGCGTGTTCACGGCGTCCTCGGCGGGATGGCGGCTACCTGTTTGTTCGGTCTGGTCGTGCTTGGGTTGGGCCGATCGCTGCCGGTGTGGTTGTTGGGGGCATTCATGTTCCAATTCTTCATCCCGCTGCTTGATGGGTCCAACCAGGCGATCTGGCAGGCCAAAGTGGCCCCCGATGTGCAGGGACGCGTGTTTGCCGCGCGCCGCACCATTGCCCAGATCACTGCGCCCGTCGCCATGGTGATCGCTGGGCCGCTGGCGGATTTCGTATTTGAGCCCGCGCTTATGCCGGGTGGTGCACTCGTACCTTTATTCAGTTGGTTAGTCGGGACCGGTCCCGGTTCGGGCATGTCTCTGATGTTTGTTCTTGCTGGCCTGTCGGGTGTCGGTGTGGCTGGTGTGGGATATCTGGTACCTGCCATCCGAGAGGCAGAGGACCTGCTTCCGGACCATGCAGTTACCGCTGTGCCAAGCGATGAAGCAGCCCAGGCAGCAGCTCCAGCGGTATCTTAAGATGCTAACGTCTCCCAATAAGCAGCCCACCGTCTCAGTAGTTGCCGATCAGGTCTATGCAACACTCGGCGCGATAGCCTTTTCGACACGCACAGAGGACTATCCCGGTCTCAGCCCGTGGTTCAAAGGGCTGATGGCCAGCCTGCCACCCGAACGCCTGGAAACCCACAACACCCTCCTACGATTGTTCCTCAGCCCGATCTGGCCGGACACCATCGAGACATGGCTCAGCTTCCCCGCTTATTTGGATTGGCTGGCGGCACGCTCGCCGGAGGCGCTCATCACGCGGGAGATGCAGCGTCTTCTGTATACCACCGGCTTTGCAGAGCGTCACACACCCGCTGACTTGTTAGCCAACCGCGATCTTCTGCGTCGTCTGGCAGCCAACGCCATCACAGAGGTCGGCCTGGCAGACAGCGCATTGCATATTTATCTGGGCTATGTGGATGCGCCGCAAACCCTCCTCGACGAGAGTGTGGAGCACCTGCGCTGGCTGTGGGATGAGGTTTTCGTTGCCGCCTGGGAGGAACACAAGCCTGCTGTTGTGCAAACCGAGCAGGCCTTCCAACGAGTACACTTCGCCGGTATGACGGTCACCCAGGCAGTTCGTGCCGTTACAGGTCGCGAAGTGAACTTCATGGCAGACGCCAAATTCAATGACGAGTTTGACGAACTGATCTTTGTGCCAGGACTGCCCATTGGGCCGTATGTTGCTTTTTTCAGCGGCCAGGAGACGATCATGCGGCTGGTCTTCGCCGCAGACACTGTGCACAGTACGCGCCGGACCCAACTCAGCAGGGCAGAGCTTTTGGTGCGCCTCAACACCCTCGCCGATGATACACGCCTGCGCATCCTGGAACTGCTCGTTGAGCATGGTGAACTCTCGTCCCCGGCGGTGATGGAGCATCTCAGCCTGAGCCAGTCGGCGGCGTCGCGTCATCTGCGCCAACTCTCCCTGACGGGTTATCTCACCGAACGCCGCCACGAAGGCGCAAAGGTCTACCGGCTGAACCGCCCCCGTCTTGACGAGACGCTCCAGGCACTTACTGATTTCTTCACTATCGTTTGACGGCCAACGGGCCGGATCGCTATTATCCGGCCCATGTCTGATGCCCAGAAGCGCGCACTGCTTTATCTTACCGGCGGCCTGATATGTGTCGGGCTGGCAGTGCTCTACTTCACACTGCGCGTCCGCATCCACACCTTCGATGCATTGAGCTACGCATGGAACGTCCGGGACAAAGAATTCGGTCTGCTGTTCCATCCTCATCATCTGCTGTATGCGCCTGTTGGACGCATTGCCTACCTGACTGCTCTCCAGTTCGGCTACAACGGTTACGCAGACGCACCAATTCAACTGCTGAACGCCGCGGCGGGTGGCATGGGTGTGTTTCTGTTCTGGCGCTTCGGGGCCCGTTGGACTGGGCAGGAATGGGCTGCGTTGGGAACAGCGGCGCTGATCGGTGTGTGCAATGCGTATTGGCTGTATGCCTCAGAAGTTGAGGTGTACACGCTCGCCACAGTCTTTCTGATCGCGTGTATGTGGCTGCTCGTTGTCTTGAGAGAGCGTCCTGATCCACGCACCGCCGCCCTCCTCGGTTTGGCGCACACCGGCGCGATCATGTTTCACCAGACGAATGCGCTCTTCGCTGTACCTGTCGCGATCTTCCTTCTGCTCGACAGGCACACCCCTGCCATCTTTCTGACCTACGCGAGCGTTGGTGCATTGACCACACTGGGCGCATATGGTGCAGTCGGCCTGGCCAGCCAATTCGACACGGTTGGCGCTTTCATGGATTGGTTCATGGGATACACACAGTCGGGATTGTGGGGCGGCTTCCTGGCAGCTGAGCACCTCCCGGCACTGCGCTCAGGCCTGCAGGTGGCGGTGAGTACGGCCTGGCCGTTGGCCCTTGCTTTCTACGCATTGGGCTTCGTTGGGGTGGGGCGGCTGATCCACCAGACCATTCAGGACAGTAACCGGCTCCCATGGCTTGTCTTCGGGCTGTTATGGCTGTTGATCTATGGGGTGTTTTTCTGGTGGTGGGAACCATGGAATATCGAGTTCTGGATCGCCTCACTCCCCGCGTGGGGAATGTTTATCCTGGCTGCTCTAGCCCCCAAGGAAGACAGTCAGCTTGTGGCAGCATCATTGGCCTGCGTGCCTTTTGTGCTGTCCGCGCTGCTGGTCAGTGCACACCTCCCGCAGATGCGGGCACTCAATGCCCTGGAAGACGACTACTTCTTCCAACTGACTACCGCACTCGAACCCACGCTCACCACTGACGATATTGTCGTCACACGCGGCAACGTACTGGACCTCTACCTGCCTTTTTACATAGAGCATCCGCTGGTTTTCTCCATGCGAGAGGCATCCTTTGATGCCGGATCCGACCGAGCCGCCCTCCTTACCATGGTAACCGCACGCCTTGATGAGGCGTGGCGTACTGGCCGCATTGTGGTGTTGGATGCCTATCTCTTTAACCAACCGTTGGATCCGGCAGACAATGCCTTCGGGTTAACCGAGGAGGAGATCGATACGCTGCAATCGCGCTACCAATGGGTGGAAGGCCCTCTGCTCAACGGCGAGCCTGCCTTTTACACGTTTCCCCGTTATACCGATCCAACCGCTTCAGCCTGGTCATTCGACGGTTCGCTGCTCGGGTGGAGCGCATACGGCGTCTCAGCACCTCGCTTTGCGGAACCCGGCTGGTGCTTCACCGGTGGATTCGATCCGCAGGTGAGCAGCCCCCAACTCAGTCTGGATGCCAGCCGCTTCACGCAGCTCGAAGTTGACGTGAGCGTGAGTGTGTCCGGCCTTGCAGCAGAGATTTTCTGGCGCACGCCAGAAAGTGACTACTCATTGGAGCGTTCCGCCACACTCGACCTGCAGCGGGGACGGCACACCTATACGGTCAATCTGGCTGGTATGCCGGGGTGGCAAGGGACTATCACCCGCCTGCGTGTGGATCCAATTCCCGGCGACCAGGATGGAGTCGATGTATGCCTGTACGGTATTGCACTCACACGCTGAACCGGTCAGTCGCCCAGCCGCCCGATATCTTCTGTGCCGCCCGCCACAATATATTCGAGCACCAACCGGTGCACAATGCCCTCCACGGGCGCATGGTCATCCGTCAGCACGATGTCACCCGGTTCAACTGGCTGTAGATTCTCGTAAGCCAGGCGAAGGCTGGCCCTCAGCAGCGGATCGCCATCTTCTGAGAGTGCATTCAGGTTCGCCTGCAGATTATCTGCGCTGGTGGGTTGGCGCGTAGCATAGACGAGGCTGTTGAATGTGTTGGGCACATCAACGACATACACACTCGGGAACACCTCCTGCAATGTGCGCACGATTGCGTTGATCAGCTCCCGGTTGATCGGCGTCCGGCCCACATTAAGCACAATGCTGCCATCCTCTGCAAGCACAGAGTCAACTTCCCGGAAGAACTCGACAGTGGTCATATGCCAGGGCACATAGGGAACACGGTATGCATCAATGGCTACAACAGTGTAGCCAGCGCCCATATGGTCCAGGGCGACCCGTCCGTCTTCAACAAGCACATCCAAGTTGGGCATTGTCATCCCGAAATAGTCACGGCCCACCTGAACCAGCTCCGGGTCGATTTCCACACCCGTGATCGCGATGCCCTCGCCATAGACACCCGTGTATTGCTTCGCGACCGTGCCCCCTGCCAACCCGATGATCGCCAACCGCTCGACTTCATCAGGTGTGTAGGGCGGCTCATTAAAATACGGTGCCACCAGAAAGTAATCCCACACGCCGCCGGTAAAGGCAACAGGGATCTCCGGATTGTAAATCGAGTGAATCGCCACCCCTTCATTGAGCAGCATGTACCGGGTGCGGTTTTCGGTCTCCACAACCTGCACCAGGTTGTAGGGGGTCTCGGCCTCGTACAGCAGACTCAACCCGGGCGGTGGTGGTTTGATGGGCCCACGCAGCCCAAAGATCGCAAGCAGGCCAATCACGAAGGGCATCCATGCGTGCCGCACCACCGGCCCGCCTTCAATCAGCATGCCTGCCAGTGCGACGATCAACGGGATTGATGCCAAAATAAGAAATGCTGGCGTCGTGCCCACGCCAGGCACCAGCACCAGCACCGCACCAAACGCCCCAAGCAGGCTGCCTGCCGTGTTGAGCGCATACACCCGACCGGCTACTTTTCCGCTGTGCGCTGGGTCATCGACAGCCAGCCTGATCACATAGGGTGAGACCATGCCCAGCAGACCCACCGGCACAATGAACAGCACCAGCGTCACAACCACCCACAATACGATCGCCCCGATGTTGATCTCAGCAAAGGCTACTGCTGCGCCCAACAGTGCAGGCCGCCCGATGAACGGGATCAGCGCAGTGCAAAGCGACGCCCACGCCAACAGCGCATAGAACACCCGGGCATCGGGGTGGCGGTCGGCGATACGCCCCCCGACAAAATACCCGATTGTCAGGTAAGCCAGCATCATCGAGATGATCCCGGCATAAGCCACATCGGAGGTGCCGTAGATGTTGCCCAGCAGACGGGCGGTTGTCAGTTCAATGCCGAGAGTCGTCAAGCCTGCGATAAACGATGTCGCGTATAACAACGGCCGGTTTGGCATAGGTTGGCAAATCCTCTACACAGCGAACAATGCGGCGGGAGTTTACCCGCGCCGGTGCCGGATATACCACAACGTGCCGAGCCCCAACAGTGTCAGCATCACCAGTGGGATGCCTACTACCCGCAGCAGCTGCGCGATAAACGGGGGCGGCGCATCCGGAATTGGGTTGCGGAATTCGGCTGCAGCGGTCGAAAACTGCCAGACCGGTCCACTGATGGTGTCTCCCTGTCTGTCGGTCGCCTCAACACGCCAATGATAGGTCGCTGAGGGATTCAGTTCGCCGACCACCAGAGACGTATCACCGACGGTGCCGCTAAACGGCGGGTCAGCCTCAATCCCCAGGTAGATGTTGTACGTCAGCCGGGCACATGGGTCAGCATCTTCCGACCACTGCAATGTCACACTGCCGGGGTGTCCGTGGGATCCGTTGGCGGGCAGGGGGAATTGTGGCACCGGGGGCAGTACGGGATCAGCGTCCGGCAAGTAATTCAACGCGATCAGTTCACCGGCATCCACCACGATCACCTCGCCATCACCGGTCAGGGCGACATCGCTCACGTAGTCGCCCCGCCAATAGCCCCGCTCCTCTGGATCATCACCGCTGACATCTATGATTCGCAGCCCACAGTGCCCATCGGCTACATAGATCGTGCCCGCATCATAGACCGCCCGGAGTGCCTCCCCCGGTGTGTTGAATGTCATAACAGGTTCACCAGCAGCCACCAACGAAAGGCCCGGTTCGCCCAATGTGAGCACAAGCGGATCGCCGCCGCTTATGGATGTGGGTGGGTTCTCTGTGGGGCTGCTCGTCTCCACAATGCGGGGAGGATCGGCACTGGCATCAACTCCCAATGCTTCAATACCGCCTTCCCAGCTTACCAGCAGATGCGAGTCGCCAAGTGCCAGTACATCTGTCACGAACGTGCCCAACACCGATGTACGGGTGAAAAGCGGGCGCGGTTCACTCAGTGTGAACGCCAGCAAACCACCTTCTGCCAGCGCCGCATACCCTCGATCCCCGACCGCCGCTGACCGTGTCACCGGTGACGGCGTGCTCAGACGGCCCATCAGCGTCAGATCGGGTGCAAAGAGCTCAACCCCACCATTTGTTGAGACAAGCAGTATCCCTGCCGGGCCGGTGGTCACATGCTGCCCCAGTTCGGAAAGTGAGGACTGATCGACCTGAACCGGGTTCATTGGATCACTGATATCCCACACTGTCACCGATTCGCCCACAGTAAAGAGCCGGTCCCCGTCACGGTGCAGGCCAAAAACGGCCTCACCAAGCAGATCGCGTCGTGTGTCCGGCTGCCGGATGTCCACCAGGCCGAAACCCTCATCTCCATAAGCTACAAAAGCCGCACTCCCGGCGATCAGCACGGCCTGACCGGTGGATCGGAAACCGCCCACTTCCAAGACACCACCATCCAGATCGCGCACATCATAGAGTGTAACAGGACCGCCCGGTAGATAGGCGCCGAAAAGATCCTCGGTGAAGAATCCGCGCGATGCCACCTGCAGGAGTTCACCCCGGTCGAAGACGGTGATCTGTGCCGGATCGTCCACGTTCAGGCGCAGCATGCCGTTCTCTGACAGCGTATACACAGACGAGTCATATGGGGCAGGGATCAACTGTGCGGGGCGACGCGTCTCGATTTGCGAGAGACTCACCAGCCCGGCTGCCGGTTGGCTCACATCGATCGCAACAAGCGATCCATCAACCAGCAGCAGCACCACCTGCTCGCCCTGATGCAGTAGATCCATTGGAGGCACAGGCGTTGTTACCCGGTTAAGCAGCGTCAGCGAACGAGCATCCAGGATCGCCAGACCGGATGTATCCGCCGCGTAGATGAGGTCACCCACTGCTGCCACGCGCGTCACCGGACCCGTCAGCGCGGTTCGCCCGGCTAACTGCCCGGCGCGATTGTATACCCACAGTCCGGCTTCCCCAGCGGCGAGCACAATACGGTTCCCATCGGCATCAATATCCTGAATGGGCAGATCCCGTCTGACCGTAGTCTGTGGCCGCAGACCTGCCGGCCCGGCCATCGTCAGAACGGACCAACCGTTCACGCCGGCTGCTATCACCGTTTGACCCTCCGTGGTGATCCGGCCCGGGTTAGGCAGTGTCATGTAAGCTGTCCGGGGTAGGGGGACGCCCTCTGTCAGCTCAATCTGCTGGAAGCCGCCGTGGCCCAATCCCACCCATGCGAACCGCTCTCCGGTCGTGATATGGGTACCGAAGCCTGTATCCCCGAGGTTGCCAAGTTCATAGGGCGCAGCGGGAGTCACCAGGCTGAGCGCAATGATATCTGCGCCCGGCCCGCTGTTCGTCAGCAAAAGTGTGTTCCCTTGAGCCGCCATGTCGGCGATCCCTTCCGCCGAGCGGTACCGGTTGAGCACGCCTGGCTCCGCAGTAGCGCGGATATCGTAGGTTGTCAGGCCAGCTGCATGCAGCCCGTACAGGTAGGTGTCGGCCGCACCCACATCATTGACCGCCTCCCTGACCAACGCAAGACGCCCCATCTGTGCCGGGCGATTGATATCCGCAACAACCACGCCGCGATCACTCGCCAGATATGCTCGCTTCCCCTGAATGCTGACTGTCCGGTAGGCATTACCTGCTTCCGGTGCGAGACTTCCGACAATGGCCGGAGCAGCACGGCGCAGCACATCCACCGCGACAAGCCCTGCTTCTTCGCAAGCGATGTACAGCACAGAACCACGCTGTGCCAGATCCGCCGCCGGGCAGCCCAACTGCACGTAGATAGGTTCAGGCTCAGCCAGGTTAATTGCTGCTAGACCAGCTTCGCCCGCAGCCGCATACAGCCAACCCTCATCCAGCAAAACGGAACGTGCAGGGCCTTCCAGCGGAATACGTCGTATCAGAGAAGGGGTTGCATAATTGGTCGCGTCAATGAGGGCAACCCCGTCGTCGCCCAACGCGGCAGCAGCTGTCTCGCCATCGAAAGCGACACCCTCCGGCCTGCCTGGGAGCCCAACCCGGCCTAACAGCAGAGGTTGGAACAAACTACCGATATCCAGCAGGCGCAGGTTGTCTTCCCCGGCGACCACAGCCGTATTGCCGCTCAGAGCGACATCGTAGGCTGGGCTGCTGTTTTCCGTATAGGCTTGCACCGGACGATCCGGCGTAGGCAGCCACATGATCTTCAACCCATCGCGCTGGTCGGCTACCAAAACCGTATCCGTTCGTACGACCATGCGCCGTGCATCACCCAGCGGCGTGTAGATCCCGATCAATGCATCGCGCTCTGGATCGACAACAAATACGCGAGGACCACTGCCTACAACTAACAGTCGCCCGGATACGGTCACCGCATCAGCCCCTTGGACTGATGTCACCCGTGCCAGTGTGGCGGGCTGCTGGCTGCTATCCACCCGGTAAAGACCACCCTGCCCGGCGGCTGCAAACAACTGACCGTCAAGGATGGCTACGTCAAGCACATCTTTCTCTTGCAGCACGCCCGGGAGTGGGATCAGCGTTCCGTCCGGCTGCCGCGCAAAAAGCCGCAGACCGGCTTCCCGGGCCGCCACCGCCACCAGATCGTCGCGCACAGCGAAGCTCTCGCCACCACCCGGCGCAAACGCTTGAACCACACCGCGGTCATCCAAGCGCAGTAATCCTCGCTCCGTTAACACAAGGATCTCGGAGTCGAGCACGTGTATCGCCATGACAGTGCCCTGTCCGGGCGTGATCTCCGCCGTGACGCGCGAAAGATCAGGGCTGAAGCGCAGCAGGCGATCGTCACTGCCAGCGAGCACACTGCCATCCGATAGGGGAACGGCCTGCCCCACCCAACCACCCAGACGATCAAGCAGCATGACCCGCTGCGAGTCAGCCCGAGCCTGTGGTACGCTCAGAAGGACGAGTATAATAACCAACAAACTGGTGCGAATGACTCTCATTCCGGAGGCGCCTCTATGTCAGATTCGTTGGATCAGGTAGCAACAGAAATCGCCGGGTGCACTAAGTGTGCCCTACACGCAGGCCGCACAAAGACGGTTCCAGGGGCGGGCAGCCCCAATGCCGAGATCATGTTCATCGGTGAGGGACCCGGCTTCCATGAAGACCAGAGCGGTCTGCCGTTTGTCGGGCGCGCTGGGGACTTCCTCAATGAACTGCTCGGGACAATCGGTCTGGCGCGTGAGGATGTCTTCATCGCAAACGTTGTCAAGTGCCGCCCTCCGCAGAACCGTGACCCCAAACCGAAGGAGATCGAGGCGTGCAGTGACTACTTGCAGCGCCAGATCGACCTCATCAACCCGAAGATCATCGTAACCCTTGGTCGTTTCAGCATGGCGCGTTGGTTCCCGAATGCCAAGATCTCCGAGATCCATGGTACCCCATATCGCTTTGGTGACCGGCTGGTCGTGCCATTCTACCATCCGGTGGCAGCACTGCGAAGGGCCAGTCTGCAAGGTGATGTGCGCGCTGATTTCAACACGCTCCCCGGGCTGATCGAAAAGGTGGCTCAGGGTGACTTCACCGGTATGCCAGTCGGTGCCATCGGAGATGAACCACCCCAGCAGTTGAGTCTATTCTGATGGAACAGATAGACGCACCCATGGAAGAAAAACATGTTCCTATTGGCCTGGTGCTGCTGGTCATCGTGATGGGGCTGCTGGCTGTTGCTGTGCTTACCGCTGGCGCTTTGCTGCTAACCCGTCCAGAGCTCTTCACGCCGGTTTTTTAGCGCTCCCTAACGCCGGATTGTCTCGTCGAAAGGTCTGGGCAGCGGCAGCCACACCTTAAACGTTGTTCCTGCACCGGGCTGGCTTTGCACACCAACCTTTCCTCCGTGCGCTTCGACCAATTCGCGCACGATGGTCAGGCCCAGACCCGTGCCCTTTTTGCTGCCCGATCCACTGCGCGCACGGGATTTGTCCACCTGGTAGAACCGCTCGAAAATATGCGGCAGATCCTCTGCGGGGATTCCAGGACCCGTATCGCTCACCGCGATCACCACACCATCGCTGCGTTCTTTGGCTCGTACGGTGACCTGCCCACCCTGGGGCGTATGGGTGATCGCATTGTCCACCAGATTGGTGAATACCTGTGCCAGCCGGTCGCCATCACCTGTCAACTGAGGAAGCCCGTTGATGTCCGTCTCCAGTACAATGTCTTTCTCCCCAGCTTGAATTGATAGATGATCCGTGATGTTGTTCAGTAGTTGGCTCAGGTCCACATAGTCCCGAGCAAGCACAGCCGCACGCGATTCAAGCCGTGCCAGATCCAGCAGATCATCCACCATGCGCCGCATTCGGGCTGCTTCATCGTAGATCACGCGGGCAGCGCGTCCCGGGTCCTGGGTCGCTCCGTCCAGTATGGCCTGGGCAAAGCCCTGAATTGAGGTCAGCGGCGTCTTGAGATCATGGGACACATTGGCCAGAAAGTCTTGCTGAGCCTTCTGGGTGCGTTGGACCTGTTCCACCATATGGTTGAATGAATACGCCATCTCCCGGACCTCCTGTGGCCCCTCGACGGGTGCATTGCGCGAATAGTCCCCCCCTGCGATGGCATGTGCAGTTGCCGCCACACGGGCCAATGGCCTCGACACGGAGTTGGCAATCACGAGTGCCAGCACCAACGATACCAACAGAGCAATCACACCGGCCTGAGCCATAGGCCAGAAGATCGAGTTGAGGATGACAAACAGCGATCCACTCCGGTCGACTTCCACCGCGAAGATCGACCAACCAGCGCGTTCGGCTCCGCCGGGCGGGGCCAAAACTACATAAACGTACTGAGCCTGGGTGTTGGGATCGCTGAACATGCCACCCCGACGAATGTCATCAGTGAGTGCCCTGGGCCGGATGGCAGGCGAGGTATCTGGATCGATGTTTAACATCTGCCCGGTCAGTTCACCAGCGCTGTCGTACAGAACGGATCCGTTCCGCCGGATGCTGAGTGTCCGGATATCATTCTCCTGTGCGGCCTGGCTCAAGATCATGGACTGGTTGTCCGGATTCACGCTGAGCGGACCGGCATATTTCAGGGCGACTTCGCGCGCATCACGGAAGGCCTGCAGGACAACGGGATTGTCCGCAGTTGACAGGAACAGAATCGCCGTCAGAGCAAGGCTGCCGATTACCAGGGTAATCGCAATCACAATCACATAGGAAAGCAGCAGTCTGCTCTGCAGCGTTTTAAACATCAGTCGAGCACTTCCGCGTCAACATCAACAACTTCGCCCACATCCGCTGAAGGGTCAGCTTCTCCGCTGGTCAGCCGGCTGCGGATCGCGCGCAGGTGTTCTGTGACGACGTCTGTGGGTGCGCTTTGAATAAACAGCGTCAGCCCGGCCACGATGATGGTCAGGTCGTCAGCGATGACCAACGGCCCCAACACAGGGAAAAGCACTTCCGACAGAATATCAAGCGGACTGAAGATGTACACCACCGACAGGAGAGGAATGAGCTTCAAACCGAGATTAACACGGCCATCCTGAAACAGCCGCCATGCCAATTGCAGACGATCTATCAGGCTGCGGATCAGGCCGACACGTTCGTCCGGATCCTCCGGCATGCGCGGCCTATTGCGTGATGTGTTTGTCATATACGGCCCCTTCGTTGCTGGTTCAATCACCTTTAGTATGCTGACAACTGTCAGCCACCGCAACCACTAACGCTTTTCAAACAAACATAGTACCCGGTGCATATTGACTGCCGTGATCCGCTCCCCTTACAATCAGAACACATGAGCGCAACCGCCGGAGGATGTAGATGTATACTGATAATGAACTGCTCTTTCCCAATTATGTGATACCCATGCTGCGCGACCTGCGCGGTGAAGAATGGCGAGAACTGGTTGATGCGGTAGTTGAACTCCCCGACGATGACCCCCGTGTGCTCGGCTTTGTACTGATGATGATCCGCCTGGACGGCTGCATGGACTGCGAAACCGACAGCTACCGGGCAATGCGGGGCTGTGCGCTGTGTGCCACACAGACCTTGCGCCGCTTTAAGGGATCGGATGAGGATCTGCTGGCAGCTTACCACACCGCTCTTGCTGATGTGGAAGCCTGGCTCGAAGTGCAGCGCAGCGACGGTCTGCGTATCGCGTAACAACAAACTTATTCAAGGCTTCATTTGCGCCCGGAGGTATCCGGGCGTATTGTTTTTTGCATGTTTCTCATTGTCCTGCGCTCTCTGCTCCTCATCGCCCTGTCAACGGGTGCTGCTGTGGCGCTGTCTGTGGTACGCTGGCCGCGCTGGCTGCTGATTCCGGCTGCCCTGCCCCCCCTCTGTATCGCCCTACCTGCTGTCCTCCTGTTGGATGCCCGCCTCGGATGGATCGCCCCGGGTGGACCTGCGTCCTATTTGCTTGGCGCGTTGCTGCTGGCGCTCTACCCGGGGGGTATCGCCTCACATGCTGACTCCCTGAATGCTCGTCTGCGCCTGGTTGCCGCCGAAAGCTGGTGGCTCATCACCGGGATCCTGACCCTTGAACCCGTGCTCGGCATTGATGGGCTCGGTACCAGCCTGTGGGCTGGAGTCGTTGTCGTACCGGTGCTGGTATGTGTGCTGCTCTCAGTGGTTGCGTTTCTCTCGTCACGACAAGTCGAGCAAAGCCTGAGGGTTGACCAGCCCCGATGGATCCTGCCCGCTCTGCTCATTGTTGTATTTGGGCTGAGTATATGGGGTTCGCTCCAGCCCTTTGCCCAGGCAAACCCAACGGCTGCGTATGAGCAGCGGTCGAGTCAGAATCCACTTGGCACGGATTACGCCGGTCGCGATGTATTGCATATGGGGCTTATTGTTCAGCCTGCCACATTGACTGCCACTGCTGCCGCTGCTCTTCTGACGGGATTGACTGCTGCTGCAATCCACAACCGGCTCGATATACAGGCCATACGTGCATTGGGACCGCCCGCGCTGTGGATACTAGCTCTGGTTTTCCTATTGGGGAGCCGATCTTGGATTCTCGTGCTCTTCGCGACCGCCGCACTCGCCCTGCCATATGCAGCCACACATCGCTTCAGTGGTGGTGTCTTTGTGGCCTTTCACACCCTGTTCGCGGTCGGCACGCTGCTTCCCTTGCCCATGACACTGGGAGGTCTGTATGCTGGCTTTCCGGAATTTCTAGCGGTGGCGCATGTGGTTAGCGACTCGCGATTTCTCTGGCAGATGGCATACGCTGCTGCCGCAAGCGTGCCCCTGGCGGCATTGGTTGCCCTCATGCGCTTCACCCGAACTATTGGGGCTCACACCATTTAGCAAACGCGATATGATGGCTTTGCAGCAGCGAAACAACGTGCTGTGGTTTGGCTATCAACCGCACATTAACGGGCGGGTTCGCCGCTGACAGGGTGCCCGGTTAGAATCGTCCCGTTCCATCCCAGAGAGGAGAAACCAATGGTAGCGCCAGTATGGCACAGCATCCCCCCAGAACGGGTGCTGGAAGAGCAGCATGTCCAACAGAGCAAAGGGTTGACCCAACAGGAGGTCATCCAACGCCGGGAAAAGTATGGCCCAAATGAGCTTCGCGAACAGCCGCGTCCGGGATTTCTGCACCGCCTGATCAACCAGTTCAAGGATGCAGTCGTACTCCTGTTGATCGCAGCAGCGATTATCTCCGCTGTACTCGGTGAGTTTATAGAGTCCATCGCCATTGTGGTCATTGTGGCGCTCAACGCTGCCCTGGGTGTCATTCAGGAAGGGCGGGCCGAGCGGGCATTGGCTGAACTCAAGAAGATGAGTGCCCCTTCGGCCAGGGTGCGCCGCGGTGGCAAGATCGTTGACGTGCCCGAAAACGAGGTCGTTCCGGGAGATATTGTCCTCCTTGAGGCAGGCAGCTATGTCCCCGCAGATCTGCGCCTGCTGCAAAGTGCCAATCTCCAGATAGACGAGGCCTCCCTCACGGGTGAATCGGTGCCAGTCAACAAAAAGGCCGAACAAACCCTGGATGAGGACGCCGCGCTGGGTGATCGCAAGAATATGGCCTACAAGAGCACACTGGTTACCTACGGACGCGGCGAGGGCATCGTGATCTCCACGGGCATGGAAACCGAGATCGGCAAAATCGCAGAGATGATTCAGGCGGTTGAGGACGAAGAAACACCGCTCCAGCAGCGCCTGAATCAGCTTGGCAGATGGCTGGCCTACGGTGCTCTGGTCCTGTGCGCAATTGTTTTTGCTGTTGCCTTCATCCAGAAGCTTGGTACGGTCGATACCACAACCGGAGAGGCGTTCACTACGGCACTCCAACAGGCCGCTGTCCCGGCCTTTCTGACAGCTGTTGCATTGGCAGTGGCCGCCGTGCCGGAAGGGTTGCCGGCTGTTGTTACAATCAACCTCGCCCTCGGTATGCAGCGCATGGTGGAACGCAACGCCCTTATCCGGCGGCTGCCCGCTGTGGAAACATTGGGGAGTGCCTCCGCGATCTGTTCCGACAAGACCGGCACCCTCACCCAAAATGAGATGACCGTCAGGCGGATCTATCTGCCGGGCCGCATGTTGGATGTGGAAGGCAAAGGCTACGAGCCTCAAGGTGATTTCATAGACGATGGCGACAGCTTCGCCCCGGCCAGCGATGAAGCCCTGATGCACGTGCTGAAGGCGGCAGCTCTCGTCAATGATGCCCGGCTTGAGAAGGAAGATGGCCATTGGCGTATCATCGGCGATCCAACGGAGGGCGCCCTTGTGGTCGCCGCGGCCAAGGCCGGTCTGGACCTTCGAGAGCTTAACGAGACCTACAACCGTGTGGATGAAGTTCCTTTTGACTCCGCGCGCAAGCGCATGAGCACCCTGCACATCGACCCGGATCGCGACGGACAGCCCACACTGTTCGTGAAGGGAGCCCCGGATATTGTCTTGGAGCGCTGCACCCATATCGCCGTCAACGGGGAGATCAAACCCCTTTCCGATGAGCAGCGCCAGCACATCGCAGAGGTTAACACCAACATGGCGCAGGCCGCGCTGCGCATCCTTGCCGTAGCCGAACGCCACTATGACCAACAACCAGACGATCTTGATCCGGATGCTGACGAAGACAGGCTGGTCTTCCTTGGTCTGCTCGGCATGATTGACCCGGCCCGGCCCGAAGTCAAACCTGCCATTGCCCGCGCCCGCGACGCCGGGATCAAAACCGTCATGGTCACCGGGGACTATCCTGACACCGCCCGTGCTATCGCCGCTGAGATCGGCCTGCTCTCCGAGAATGGGCGGGTTGTCACCGGTCGCGAACTCGACACGATCGAGGACGATGAGCTGTCAACCACGCTAGACGAGGTTGATGTTTTCGCGCGTGTCTCTCCGGAGCATAAGGTCCGCATTGTTGATGCCTTCCGTCAGAAGGACTTCGTCGTCGCCATGACGGGCGATGGTGTCAACGATGCGCCCGCCCTCAAGCGAGCCAGCATCGGTGTGGCGATGGGCATCACCGGTACCGATGTCACAAAAGAGACCGCCGATATGGTTCTCACCGATGACAACTATGTCAGCATTGTGAATGCTGTGGAGGAAGGGCGCGTCATCTATGACAATATCCGCAAGTTCGTCAACTTCCTGCTGACGTGCAACCTCGCTGAGATCGCGGTTATCTTTTTCGGGACGCTGCTCGGCCATCCCGAGATCCTCACACCAATCCAGCTTTTGTGGCTGAATCTGATTACGGATGGTGCGCCTGCCCTTGCGTTGGGTGTCGAAAAGGGCGATCCGAACGTAATGGACCGCAAGCCGCGCCCGCCCGGCGAGCCCATCATTGACGGCGTCATGCGCACCGGCATGATTGTGCAGACCATCGCCAAAACAGTCGTGACCCTGATCGCCTTCTTCATCGGTTTGGAGACGGTCGGTGAGGAACATGCTCGCAGCTTGGCGTTTATTGTGCTCGCCTTCTCAGAATTGGCGCGTGCCTATACATCGCGCTCAGAGTTCTATTCGGTCTTCAAGATCGGGTTCTTCAGCAATAAGTGGATGCAGGTGGCGGTTGGTGTATCGATTGTGCTGCTGCTCGGAGTGATCTACATTCCGTTCTTCAACCCAATCTTCGATACAGTGCCGCTCACCCTGCGGGAATGGGGTATCGTACTGCCGCTCGTTCTGATCCCCTCGATTTCCGCCGAGGTCACCAAGCTCTTTATCCGGCAGGCACATGACACCCGGCGCGAGGCCGCGGCAGCCTTGGGCTAAGTCTAAACAAAAGGCTCCCTGTTGATGTGGCTTAGTCTTCGCTGTCAGCCTGTTGGTGGATGCGTCGCAGGGCGGCAGCCGCCGCCTTGCGCACGCGCTTCGAGCCGTCGGTCAGAGCGTCTTCGAGCGCCTCTACGCCATCGGTAAATCCCGCTGCACCGATTGCCTCGGCCGCCGCTTCTCGCACCAGCCAGTCCTCATCGCGCAGGGCACCACGCAAAGCAGGCAGCCCTGATGCATGTGCGATACGACCCAGCGCTGCCGCGGCGGCCTGCCGGACATCGGCCACGGGGTCATCAGCCAGTGCAGAGGCCAGCGCGGGAACCGCACGCGAATCATGGATATGACCAAGGGCCCACGCCGCATTCACGCGCACATCCTCATGCGTATCAGCCATGGCTTTCACCAGCCCATCGATAGCGGCAGGCGCACCGATCATGCCTAATTCCCACGCCGCAGTACTTCGCACTGTGCGCATCGAGTCCTGAAGGTCGGTCAGTACGAGCTTCAGCGCACCGTCACCAGCACGGCGTAGCAGCCTGATGGCATCCATGCGTTGTTGGTCATTGTCGCCATGCAGCGCGGAACGCAGTTGTGCGACGGGTGTTTCTTCATCAAGGGGTTGCTCCAGCATAGGTCAACCATACTCTTTCCCATCGAAAGTGCGCAAGTGGGCAGCATTGGCCTGTTTTCTGATAGAATGCCTGTGAGTCCGGTTAACAGTTAGGAAAAGGGCATGATCCGCACAAAGATCGTCTGTACAATTGGACCCGCCTCCCGCGACCCTGATACCCTGCGAGCCATGGTTAACGCTGGCATGGATATCGCACGGCTGAACTTTTCCCACGGTGATCACGACTATCATAAAGGCACAATGGAGTTTGTACGGCAGGTTTCTCAGGAAACTGGTAAACCGGTCGGTATCCTGGTCGATCTGCAAGGCCCCAAGATGCGCGTCGGGGACATGAGTGACGATGGTGTGTTCATCAACCAAGGTGAACGCATCCAACTTACCATGCACCCTATCATCGGGCACCGCGTCGAAGAGGACGATGCCGAGTTCAAAGCCGTAATTCCTGTACAGTACCGGATGCTGCCGCGCGACGTCCGACCCGGCGAACATATCCTCCTTGATGATGGTCTGCTTGAGCTTCAAGTGCTTGAAACTGCCTCGTCGCAGATCGCCTGTGAGGTGGTCGTCGGCGGACTGCTCAAGAGCAATAAAGGGCTCAACCTGCCCAACACCCGCCTGTCGATCCCGTCCATCACGGAAAAGGATTGGCTCGACCTCGACTTTGCGCTGGAAAATGAGGCCGATTGGATCGCGCTGTCTTTTGTGCGTGTTGCTGAGGATGTACACCGGTTGAAGAGCTATATCGGGGACAATTTCGTCTCCGAACGCCCACCGATGATCATCAGCAAGATTGAGAAGCCTGAAGCCCTTGAGGTCATTGACGAAATCATTGACGCATCAGATGGCATCATGGTAGCCCGCGGCGATCTCGGCATCGAGATCCCGCCGGAGAAAGTCCCCCTCGTCCAGAAGAAACTGATCCGGGCATGCAACAACGCTGGCAAGCCAGTCATTACCGCCACGCAGATGCTCGACTCAATGATCCGCAATCCGCGACCCACCCGCGCTGAAGCCAGTGATGTGGCCAACGCTATTCTGGATGGGACCGATGCCCTCATGCTCTCCGGTGAGACAGCCGCGGGCAAGTATCCGGTTGAGGCAGTCCGGACCATGGCCAGCATCGCCTTTGAAATGGAGCAGGCCATGTTGGCCCCTGAGGGTCGAGGTTGGCGGGCTCCCGCCCACGTCAGCCATCGCTCGGATGATGTCACGGATGCGGTTAGCTACTCAACGTGCGAAACAGCCGAAAGCCTTGGTGCTTCTGCAATCATCACAGCCACTTCCAGCGGGCGAACAGCCCGCTCTGTTGCGCGTTATCGTCCCCACACGCGGGTGGTAGCTGTCACCCCTAATGCGATCACCCAACGCCAGCTTATGCTCACATGGGGGATCATGCCGCTGCTGAGCAAAGTAGCCGGCGAGGCGCAGACAGTTGTCCGCGACAGCGTGGCCCGTGCTGTCGAGGCCGGGTTGGTCAAACCCGGCGACCGTGTCGTCATCACAGCGGGCATTGCGAACAATCTGCCCGGACAGACCAACGTCATGCTGATTGAGCAAGTTGAGGACGCAGGCCGCATCGACTTCCCCGAGTCGCCCGGCGATCAATAAAACCAAACATATCCATGGGGAGCACGTTTGTGCTCCCCGCTGCACGGTTGGGCGAACGTCCATAGGGTGGGTACAATGCGCCCGCTATGACACTCAGACCTATTCCCATCGCGGCTGTTGTGCTGTTCATTGTGCTCGGCGTGGTGTTCAGCATTGCCAATCCGATCCATGAAGCCACCGACGAGATCCGCCACTATCGTTATGTCCGTTACCTGGCGGACTTTGGCCGACTGCCTGTGCAGTCCGGTGAGCAGGGCAACGCCCAGGCCCACCATCCACCGCTTTATTATGCAACCGCGGCACTGGCCAGTTTCTGGATCAACGTCACCGATCCGCTCTACACACCGGAACCCAATCCACATTGGGGATTTCGCAATTGGGAGATCGGTACGGATAACAAGAACCTTTACATTCATGGGCCAGACGAAGCATGGCCGTTCCGCGATGCAGCTTTGGCTTCTCGGGCTGCCCGTTGGGTGACTGTGCTGTGGGGTGCAGGAGCCGTCCTGTTTACCTACCTGATCAGCCGCGAGGTCTTCCCCAACGAACCTGCCATTCACCTGACAGCCACCGGTCTGATCGCCCTCAACCCGATGTTCCTGTATTTGGGCGGTGCAGTAAACAACGATGTGCCTGCTGCGCTGGCTGCTGCAGCTATCACTTATCTGTGTGTCGTCACCGTTCGGGACGGCCTAACCCGGAGACGGGCCGTGCTGTTCGGGGTACTCTATGGGCTGGCGATGCTGGTCAAATTCAATCTGCTGGCCATGGCTGCGCCCATTGCGCTGGCAATGCTGATCGCCCCACACACCGAAGGCCGCCGTTTCAGACAGATTGCAGAGACAGCAGCTATCGCCGCTGCAGCCGCGCTCGCGATCTGCGGTTGGTGGTATGTGCGCAACACGATTCTCTACGGTGAGCCGACGGGCTTTCTGCGTCTTACGGAGATCTGGGGCTTCCGCGAACCAACGGAAGGGGTCAGCCTCACCATTCCGGAGCTCAGTTACGCGTGGACCAGCCTGTGGGGGCGCTTCGGTTACGGGCAGATCCCGCTGCCCACACCCATCTACACGATCCTTGCGGTGGTTTGCGGCGTAGGTGGGCTGGGCATCATGGTTTGGGCAGTTCATACGCGCCGCGAAGACAGTGTCCGCACCCGAATGATCCTCGTTCTGGCGGCGTCTGCGCTTGTGAACTTTGCGGTCCTATATGCCTATATCACGGTAAGCCCGGCAGGCGCGATGGGGCGCTTCTTCTTCCCTGGCCTACCTGCCTTCGTGATCCTGGTCGCTGCCGGGATCGTCAAATGGCTGCCGGATCCGGCCAAACTGCCCGCCGCTGGGACTATTACAGCTGTGATGGCAGCCATCGTATGGATAGCGCTCACCGGCTATCTCATCCCAGCCTACCGCGTCCCACCCGCTGTGGATCCACCTACCGCTGTCGATCCCGTCCCTGTGAGCGATGTGGCACGCATCCTCGATTATGAGGTAAACGGCACTGACTTCACACCTGGTGCCCAGATCGACGTCACCGTCACATGGGAGGTGCTGCAGCCCACTGATGTTCCCTATGCGGTGTTTGTGCATCTCATCACGCCTGAAGGGCTGCTGGTCGCACAGCGCAATACCTACGCCGGTTTGGGTACCTACCCAACACATATCTGGCGGCCGGGACATGTCTTCACGGAAACCTATCGCGTCTTCCTGCCGGAGACGGCTTACACGCCCGCCGATCTGGATGTACGGATAGGTTTATTCAATCCCACAGCGGGGCGACTGCCTGTGGACGGCAGAGATACACTGACGATTGACACCATCTCGCTCGCCGCCGATCCAGCCGACTCCTATCCCAACGAGGTGTTCATCAACTACGACAACCACTTTGCACTCGTCGGCTACGAGATCAACACGCTGGTCATATGGCAAGGCCAGAAGCTGACGGTCACACTCTACTGGCAGGCACTTGATGTCCCCCAAGACATTCCTTACAAGGTTTTTCTCCATCTCAAGGAACCGGATGGCTGGCAGACGTTTGGCGGCGCTGATGGAAACCCCGTGTACGCAGACGGCTCCACCTTGGACTGGGTACCCGGCGAGATCTACGTGGATGAGCGCACCTTTCGCCTGGCTCAGGATATTGAACCCGGGATCTACGAACTCGAATTGGGCTGGTACAATGAAGCCGACGGTTCGCGCCTCAACATCATCGCTGAAGAAGGGCACATCATCGACAACTGGTTGATGCTGCACACCATCCTCGTCCAGGACAATCCGCAGCTGCGATGAAAGCCTGGGAGCGGGCAGCCGTTGTCACGATTCTGCTGGGTGTGTGGGGACTGTGTCTCTTTCGTTTTGATGCCGTCCCACCGGGCACCATCCACGACGAGGTACGCAACTATCTCAACCTTCAACTGATCGCTGAGGGTGACATACGGGCGTTGTACCCGTTCGGCGGCGGGCGTGAAGCGCTCTTCCTGTTTGTGCAGTACGGGGCGGTTCAACTGTTCGGCAACAATCTGCTCGCGATGCGGCTGCCCGCCATCATCTTCGCGATGGCCGGTGTGTCAGGGTTGTACGTGCTGGTTCGGCGGCTGTTCGGCATACCGGCAGCTTTGTTCGCTGCTGTGGCAATGGGCGGATCGTTCTGGTTTGTGTTATTCGCTCGGTTAGCCACTCGTGAAAACGCACTCCCGACGCTCGCTTTGCTGACCGCATACGCGTATCTGCGCACTGTGGAAGAACAGAGGCCAGCGCTGTGGCTGTATGCGCTGTGTGGGGTGCTGCTTGGGGCAACCCTGTACACCTACCCGGCAGGCCTGACCTTCCCCGTTGTGATTGCCGGCTGGCTGCTTGCGATCGCGCTTTCCCATCGAAAACAGATCGAGGGCAAGGTGTCTGGTTTGGCCGGAAGCCTCCTGCTGGCCGGAATCATCGCTGTGCCGCTGATCATGGCCTGGGCCACCCCACAGGCCACACAGCGCGCGGAGACGCTTGCAGGCCCCCTTGAGGCCCTTCGTGAGGGTGATCCTGGACCTGTCTTGGAGAATATCCCCCAGCTGGCTCTGATGTTCACGGTGCGGGGTGACTACGGCTCTGAGTTCAACAATCCTGACCAACCACTTGTGCCCACCGCACCGATGGCAGCTGCGTTCTATTTGGGGGTTGCAGCCCTTTGCATTGGCCTGATACGCGGGCCGGATCGTCGTGGACCTGCCCTTGTCCTGCTGTGGATCATCTTGCTACTAGTCCCTGTCATTGTGACGCAGCGGCCTGCGGTTCCCCACCGGACAATTGGCATCCAACCCATGGTGTTCATCCTACCCGCCCTGGCTTTCGCCTTCCTCTGGGACCGCCTTACCAGTATCACGGCTCGGACCGTCCTTGTTGGGGCAGCCCTTGTGACGCTCGGTTTGCATGTTGGGCATGCTGCCCACGCATACTTTGTCACCTGGGCCAACAATCCAGTGGTGCGCTTCCTCTACCAGAATGATTATCGTGTGTTTGCCGCCGATCTTGCGGCTGAGGCTGCACTACCACCATCAGCCCTTGGCGGTCTGACCCCCGGCCCCATGGATATCAGCACGATGACTCTGCTCATGGCAGACGATGCGGCTGCACGGAGACTTCACCCTTTTGACCCTCGGAATTCACTGCTTGTGCCGCCCGATGGCACCATCCTCATTCCGGATTTTGTCACTCTGCATCCAGCGCTTACGCCTTGGGTCAGCACAGCGTCTGAAGGGGCTGCCTATAGGCTTTACATGGGGGAATGGGAATGGTCAGAACCGCTCGCAGTGTGGCCCGACCGGATCGAGCTGCATGAAGTCGTCTGGGGAGAAACCATCGTAACCCGGTGGATGATCCAAGGCGGCGCATCGCAGGAGCTGCGCATCTTCTTCCATGTAACCGATGAGGCGGGAACCATTCTTGCACAGAGCGATGTGCTCGGTGCGCCGGCACCATACTGGCATGCGGGCGATATGCTGCTGCAAGCCCATACTCTTACGCTGCCGGACCAACGGCCCCTGTATGCCAATATTGGCCTTTACGACCCGGTGACCGGCTCACGCCTGCCTGCAAGGGAAGCGGAGTTCGTGAGGCTTCTGTTGGCAGACTGAGATCAATCGTCCAACAAGGACTCCAACATGCTTAAATCCACGCGCGATGTCATGTCGAGGCTCAACGGTGTCACCGAAACCACACCCTCGACCATGGCACCCGCGTCTGTGTCCGGGCTGGTATGCCGGTCCGGGTTGAGCTGGTAGCCCATCTTGCCCTCGCTTTGCAGACCGTTCTCGCGCTGCGGTGGCGTTGTCATGTAGTAGGGCCGCTTCTCAAGACGTGTGACTCGCCACGTCGAGTCAACTGTCGCCTGCTTGGGGATATCAACCTTGAGCACGTCCACATCGTCGGGACGCTCAACAGCGAGCAGTTTTTCGGCAAACACCCGTGCGAAGTGCATCGCCACCGAAAAGTCCACCGAGTCATCGAAATCCAGATGCAGTGCCGGATCCACCTCCAGAGAAACCGCAATTGACGGCACACCCTTCGCCGCCCCCTCCAACGCAGCCCCAACCGTACCAGAGATCGTGCCCGCTGAAAGGCCGATGTTCTCTCCGAAGTTAATGCCAGATACGACGAGGGAAGGCACACGCGGCGCCAGTTCATAATATCCATGCTGAACCGACAGCGCCGGCGAAGCATCGGCAGCGTAGGCGTGCCATGTCTTTCCATTCAGACTGACGGTTGTCTCGAGGATGCGTCCGCTGTAGTGACTGTGCATGCTGCGCCCCGCCCCAGATTGCTGAAACTGTGGCGCTACAATCAGCAGGTCGCCGAGTGGGTCCAGTGCGGCAGCCAACGCCACCAACCCCGGCGAGTCGATGCCATCGTCGTTTGTAATCAAAATGAGCGGTTTGTCCACAACAACGCCCTCCAGCTTATTTGCTACGCGAGTCTAACGTCTGGCTAACGCCCTGTCGACACAAAAGGCCGGGGTCCTTGTTGACCCCGGCCTTTTAAAGTCTGTAGCTAACAGGCGGCGCTATGGCGTGGAGGTGCTCGCTTCCAGTGAAGCCGTCAGTTTGTATGCTTCACGCAGTCCAATCCACGTGGAGGCCACAACCAGAGCCCCAACGATCACGCCAAGCGCCGTCGGGTCCGTGACAATGAACGTCACCCAGTTGGTAACCACCCGTACAAACAGCGTTGCTAGGAAGGTTGCTGTATCGAAGATCTGCATCACCTGCGCCAGCAGGACACCAAGCACCGGCACACGAGCCAACACCGGCTGAAGCAGACCGGTCAGCAGCAGCCACGGCGTCAGGAAGCTGACGAGTGTCGCCACAATGGTCCCGCCGATCAACGCACTGAGCCAGGGCGTCCACTGCAGACGCTCCTCATACGCTTCAATGCGTGCCATTACCTGTGCTGTGAAGTCCACCGCAGGTGCCACCTCACGCTGATTGCTCAGCATACCGTCGATAGTCTGCATACGGTCCCACGCACGGCTGAATTCAGCCGACTCCGCGATCTGTGTGCGCAGCAGGGCCTGCTCGTCGGCATCAAGCTGATCATCAAGCGCCAGGCTCATCAGTAGGTCAAATTGATCTTGTGCCATCAGGCACCCTCCAATATCGGAATTAAGCTCGGAACTCCGCCCATTCGTGCCTGCTCAGCGAGCATCTGCCGCGCGCGGAACAAACGGGATTTAATCGCGCTTTCGGTTGTGTCCAGTGCCTCGGCGATCTGCGCGTAGGGCATATCATACCAGTACTTCAAGACAACCGCTGCTTTATAGTCAGGTGGCAGCGTGTTGATCAAATCTTGCACAGCCTGTTCGCGCTCGTTGAGCACGGCTGCTTTCTCTGGCCCAACCTCACTGCTGTTCAAAGCGGGGTGGGGCGGCAGCGGCTCATCTAAGGAGAGCCACGTCAGGCGTCGTTTGCGCAGCTGGTCAATGCAGTAGTTGGATGCAATCGACAGCAGCCACGTCTTGAATGACCGATTCATATCATACCGGCTAAGGTGCTGGTATGCTCGCAGAAATGCCTCTTGCGCCGCGTCTTCCGCTGCGCGCGCTTCACCAAGCATTCTGTAGGTTACGTTGAACACCGAGCGTTGGTAGCGGTCGACAAGTTCTGCAAATACCTGCTGCTCGCCCTCCAACACACGGGCTACCAATTCTTGATCTGTTGCTGTCACGGCTATTTCCACCCATTTGCGGGTATCGCTTCACTTTAGTATACGGCAGACTCGCCCCCCAGGTTGCAGCAGTTTGGGAGGAAGAATCAGGCAGCGTGGGGTTCCCGTAGGGTTTCCGTAGGGATTGCGACCAGAAATATCTGCGTATCCGTCTATGCTGTATGTCGAAGGGCGAAAATCTCTTCTTCTCCTCCTTTATGTTAGAGAGTCGGGAGCGGCGTACCCGGCTCTCTTGACATTTCCCTACCGGGCCAACCGGGCCACCAATGTTTCGAGGGCCAATTGTGGATCCTGCCTGCCCGTTTTGATGTCAACATCCGTTTCCAACAGCACCTCATAGATCCGTTCCAGGAGACGCAGACTGTAGTTCCTTGACTGCCCGGCCAGTTTCTGCGCTACGAAATTGTGGATTCCCATCAGCTTGCTAGCATCATGCGGGGAGCGACCCTGCTCAAGCTGTTCTTTCATCTGCAAAAGCAGCCGGTACTGCCGCACCATCATACTGAACACTCGCAGCGGCGGTTGATCCTCCTCGACAGTCATCTGTCGCAGCAGCGCCAATGCCACACGCCCATTGCGCTGGCCTAACGCATCCACCATATTGAAGATGTTCGCTTCGGACTCGTACGGTGTCAGTAGTTCCACGTCCTGCGAGCTGATGGCCCTTTCGCCATTGACATAGGTCGCCAGTTTCATCAGCTCGATATCGATCAGCGTCAGTTCATCCCCAATGCGATTGGCGAGCAGTGCGGCGGCGGGCCGGTCGATGGCTGCTTCATAAAAGGACGCCCGCTTTTCAACCCAACGCGCGCGGTCACTGTCGCTGCTTGGGGAGTCAAAAGACAGCACCTTGCCGCGGGGATCGCGCTCAACAAGGCTCACCAGTTTCTTGACTAACTGCCTGCGTGTCGATTTTCGCTTCCCTTCGCCCTGCGTGTCACCCTGCTGTGATCCGGTGCCTGTCTCCACGAAAACAACTCGTGCCCAGTCCGGCAGCACAGCGATTAGAGCGGCCAGCCCATCTTTGACCAGTTCCTTGGCCTGCCCGGACTCCGTCAGATTGTCAACTACCACCACACGCACATCAGCCAGAAAGGGCAACGTCCCTGCGGCGTTGACAATGTCGCTGAGTTCTAACGACCGCCCCTCCAACCGTGTGAAGTTCATATCTGTGGCCGGGCTGCTGCTGTATTCTGCCAAAAAGGCCGTAAGCCGGTCACGCAGAGTGGGCTCATCCGTCCCGTGGAAGAGATAGACAACTGCCTCCGGGCTGCTCATCCGGTTGCCTGCCAGCCCGGATACCAACGGTCGATGACCCCAGGGAGTTCGCCAAGCGAGTCAATGATGGCATTTGGTTTGATTGAGTCATCAAGGCCCTGTGAGAACGGCCTGCGTACCCAGACGGCGCGCATTCCTGCGGCCTGCGCCCCGAGCACATCGTCATGTGGACGGTCACCCACGTAGAAGGTCTCGTCGGCGGCTACGCCCAGCGCATTCATCACCACCCGAAACGGCTCTGGATGCGGCTTGATGATCCCGACATCCGCCGCTGAGGTCCGGTAGTCGAAGTAATCCAACAGGCCCAGGGTTTCCAATTCAATGTCACGCAGGCGCATAGGCTGGGCAGCATTGGTCAGTAGGCCGATCTTCAGACCGCTTTCCCGCAGCCGCGTCAGGATGGGCTTGGTGTGCGGGAAGGCCTTTACCCCCGGAACGAGTCCCCAAGCCAACCGCTCGTATAAGAGTTCCATCCCGATCTCGTCTACCGGCACGCCGTGATCGCGCAGGCTGTCCTGCAGGATGACCCGATGCTGCGGCGACTTCCACTCCGGCGGCATGGTTGCCCGCCATGCCCCTCTGATGCGCTCCTGTAAGTCTGAGACCAACAGCGCGGAGTCCGGCACGGCATGGCTTGCCTCCGCCAGATAGCTCAGCACAGGTGCTAACTGCCCAGCAATAATATCGTCCCAGTTCTGCGTGACACCGCTCCAGTCGATGAGCGTGTCGTCCAGATCAAAGATAACAGCCTTGATCATCCATCCTCCAATAAATGCTCAACCAGACAGAGGGCAAGGGCACATGGCGCATCCTTGATCGCGCCGCGCCTCACCATATCATACACGTCCTTTTTCTCCAGAATGTGACTTTCAATGATCTCTGTTGGGTCGCGGGCGTGGGTGCCAAGCCGCACATCACGCGCCAGAAATACGTATGACCGCTCATTACTGATGCCCGGCATCGTGAAGAAATCACCAACCAGAGTTAAAGACTCAGTGCGGCCGCCGATCTCCTCGCGCAGTTCGGTACGCGCCATAGCTGTCGGGTCAATACCATCCTCGATGCTCCCGGCGGGTACCGCCCAAACCCAGTCCCGCACGGTGTGCCGGTAGTGCCGGATCAGCACAATCCGCCCGTCCGGGAGCACAGGTATGATAAAGACCGCATCACGGCGGTCCACGACATTGTATTCTCCCAGGCTGCCATCCGGCAGCAGGATGTCATCGCGCCGGATAGCATACCAGCGGTTGCGCAGCAGAACTTCCGTGTGGAGTGTTTTTATCGGGTACATGTGCCGATTTTAATGGTGCCGCCATCAGACCGCCACCCGTTCAACCGCGGCCATCACATCCTTGAGAATGGGCTTGCGCACAAAATACAGCACCTCTCCGGGCACATTCTTCAATTTCTCCCCACCCAGATTGACCCGTTCGTACACCAACAGGATCAGGTTCTGCCGGTTCGCCTGGCGGACTTTCATCAGCTTGCGCCGCAGGTAGTCCGGATGCCAGAAACCGAGGATCTCAACCAACGCCCGCCGTCCATCCTTGCGGTTGGTAATGGCAAAATCTGGGATGAAGACGGTATCCCCCAACAGGATGACCTCATCCTCGCGGGTTAATTCCCAACCGCTGCGCTTATCGCCGAACTTCTCACGGAACTCCGCAGCGAAATTCGCCTCCATCTTGCTGTCAAAAGCACCACTCCGCTTGAATACGGACGGAAGCGGATCGTAGTTGTTCAGCTGGTAGGTGAGCCAGGCATCAGCGCCGGGCGGCTTCACTTCGGCCTGCATCTGCCAGCGGCTGCCGAGCAGTAGCGCGGGCAGAAATGCCGCCAGCTGCCGCCCATAGCGTGTTGTGGATTGCACAAAAGGTGAGATCGGCCCATCCAGCTCGACCCGGTAGCCATCATCACTGAGGGGTGTTCCCCAAAACATCAGCTTGAACAGTTTGACGTACCGCCAGAAATCTTTGTAGCCATCGAACACCCGGACCGTCATCTGACGGGCCCAATACAGAACACCACGCGCCAGCTCAAGATTGTAGCGGGCCAGCAGACCATCGGCTGTCCATGGACCACCAGTATCAACCAGCAGATAGGCACCTGGCCGGTCGGCAAACAGCGCATTTTCCACCGCAGCCGGGTCGAGACCAACCTCAGCTGCTGCTGCCGCGATGCGTTCTTCCCGGCTCACCGGCTGGAACAGCAGCGGCTTGTCGAACGCCGGCCCTTTGCTGAACAGCATCTGCCGCAGCTCAGTCGGATCAACAGGCAGATCAGGTGGCGCGAAAACCGCATCATCGCACAGCACCTTGCCCAATCCACGCAGCACAACATAGTCAAGGCGATCGCCTTCATAGGCTTCCAAGGCGTCATCCCAGACCGAGCGGGGCTGTCCATAATGGCTTTCGAACAGTGCGATCAGCTCTGCGGCCGTCTGCCGCCAATGTGTGTTCGCCACATCCACCCCTTCGATCTCGACCTGCGTGCCACGTATACGCAGCCGGGGACGCACAAGATCACCGGTAAGCACGCTTCGCCCTCCGTCTTGCTCGTGCACGGTTCTCGTCAACGGTGTTGCGCACGATCACCTCGTACAGCATTGCCTCCTGATTGCCCTTCTTTCTCAGCACGCGCCCCAACCGTTGAATATACTCGCGTGCGCTTGATGTCCCGCCCAAGACCACTGCGATCTTCGCTTCCGGCACATCCACACCTTCATTGAGCACACGCGAGGTGACCACTGCCCCATACGTGCCTTCTCGAAAGCCATCGAGGATGGCTTTGCGCTCAGCGGATTTTGTCTCATGGGTGACAGCTGGTATCAGATGACGCCGCGCGATCGCATAAACGGTTTCGTTGCTCTCTGTAAAGATCAGCACACGATCATGGATGTGTTCCTGCAGCAGGTCACCGAGCAGATCGAGCTTATTCGCTGCCAGCGCGATCAATCGGAGGATGCGCTGCCGGGCCAGCAAAGCGCGCCTCGCCTCCTGATCAAAGGCACTCAGCCGCATCAGTTCCATTAACCAGCCGGGGCCATGCGTCCGATGCAGCCGCCTTGTCCGGAAGAACGTCGCGTAGATATCCCAGTCCGCCTCATATCGCTGCCGTTCTGCCGGGGTCAGGTCAACACGAATGCGTTCTGTCCGGTAATCGGCCAGCTGTTTGCCGCGCAGATCCTCGATGTGCTTCTCGTATACAATCGGCCCGATCAGTTCATCCACCTGCCAACGGTTATCGGTCTGCTCGTGAGCTTCTGGATAAGTTGCTGTCAGCCCCAGCCGGTATGGCGATGGTGCCATCAAGGCGATCTCTCCCCAGCTTGGTGCGGGCAGATGATGTACTTCGTCAAACACAATCATCCGGAAGCTGTTACCGCGGTCAGCGACCAGATCCCCGGCAGAGTGGTATGTGGTTACCGTCAGCGGATGTACGGACTTTTCTCCACCATAGTACACACCGACCTCCACGCCAAACGTATTGACCAGCCGTGCATACCATTGGTGCAAGAGATCCAGGGTGGGCGCCACAACCAGCGTGGCACAGTTGACCGCAGCTATCGCCTGAATGGCAACGAAGGTTTTCCCCGCGCCGGTTGGCAGCACCACCGATCCGCAACACTCCGCCTGCTGCCAGGCTTGCAGTGCTGCACGCTGATAGTCGTGCGGCACACGGTTTGTATCCAGCAAGAGTTCAGTTTGAGGCCAGTCAGGCACGCGGTCGAGAACACCCGCCATAGCAAGCCAATCCACGAGGCTCGCATAGTAAAAGCCCTCGCAGCGCCAAGCCGCCTTCACCCATCGGAAGGGCGCCGGTGCCTGATCAAATTCCCTGAGAACGAGTGTCCCCCCCTGGTAGGTCAATACCGGTGGCATGAGTTTAGGGTACCGTAACAACCGAAACGGCCACAGATGGAGCCGTGTATAATACGCATAAAGACGCTAACAAGGGTAGGGGCCGGCTGCACATGATGGAAGAACTCCTGGAGATCACCTTACAGCTTGCCGAAACGCGTGAGATCGATGCACTCCTTGATAAGGCCGTAATGACGGCTTTGGAAGTATTTGATGCCGAGCGCGGGTACGTGATCCTGCTGGAAGACGGCGACATGGACTTCCGTGTGCATCGCCACCAAGATGGCTCGCCTATCCCTGAGCCCGAATTGCAGATCAGCCGTACGCTTGTCCAACGGGTCATTGACAAAGGCGAGGGTCTGGTGGTCGCTGATGCCCAAGAGCATCCCGACCTGAAAAAGGCGAATAGTGTTTCCACCCTCAACATCCGCTCAGTGATCTGTGTGCCGCTGCGCACCCGCTACCATCTGCACGGTGTCATCTACCTTGAGAGCCGCTCAACCGCATCCGTATTTTATGATGAGGACATCCCACCTCTGCAGATGTTCGCCAATCACGCTGCTGTCGCTATCGAGAACGCGCTGCTCAACGCTGAGTTGGAAAAGCAGGTCACTGCACGGACAAAGGGGCTTTCCTATGCGAACGAGCGCCTCGCCCAGATTATTGACGAACTGGATGCGTTCGCTGAAACAGTTGCCCATGATCTCAAACGTCCGCTGGGGGTGCTCTATGGCTACGCCAATCTGCTGCTCGATGCCCAACTCACTGAAGAGGAGCGGTATGATTTTGCCAACAAGATCGTCGTGACCGCCGAACGCATGGAGGATATCATCAATTCCCTGCTGATGTTGGCCAGCAGCCACGCCGATGTGGAGATTCTGCCCGTAAACATGGCTATGTGTGTTGATGTAGCCCTTTCGGAATTGGAACCACTGATCCTAAACCGCGGTGCACATATCACCCAACCTGACGCATGGCCCCGCGTTCTGGGCTACGGGCAGTGGGTCACGGCGGTTTGGGCCAATTACATCAGCAATGCCATCAAGTATGGGGGCGAGCCGCCTCGCATCGAGCTCGGCGCGACCGCTGCAAACGATGATATGGTGCAGTTCTGGGTAAGTGACAACGGCATCGGTCTGACCCCCGAACAGCAGACTCAGCTTTTTACCCCTTTTGTTCGTCTGGACCACACCAACTCTGATGGCCATGGGCTTGGTCTGTCAATCGTGCGGCGTATTGTAGAGCGGCTGGGTGGCAAAGTAGGTGTCACCAGCCAGCCCGGCGAAGGCAGTGTCTTCAGCTTCACACTTCCGCGTGCTTAAGGCAGGTCAAAAACCGCCTTGCTGTCGATCGGTGTTCCGGTTTCATCCAAAACCGGCAGGCGAGCATTTGTGCTCAAAAGGTACCATGCCACATGGAGCTGATAGGGTCCCTCAGGCGCACCCGATTGCAGACGCACAACGTGCCGGTCAACTACGGTTTCGCCAACCGGCCAAGCGCTGGTAGGATAAGTCCCCTGGACAGGCCACGCATCCGACTGGCCGTACAATCGCCCATCAGGACCGATGAGCTGCACCGACACTGTATAATCCGCGTCAAGGTTACTGAGAGCTTCCCACGTCAACGTGACTGGCAGCTCGCCCCCTGGCTGAAGCTCTCCCTCTGGGAAGTCAACCGCCTGTAGGGCAATCGCATTGTCGTAGTTTGCCAGGCCACCGGTGAACACATCTGTTTCACCGAGCAGGCACCCGCTGCTAAAGGGACGCAACCAACCGCAGCGCATTGGGGTTCCGGTCAGCAGCCAGCGCACGGTGTTTTCATCGGGCTGGTCAGTAATCACCCGCACCCGCACGCCCGGTTCGGAAAACCCAACCGGCACATCAACATCCAGTATGGTGTTTAACCGGCCGCCAGCCGTAAAGTCGCCGGTCTGGTCACGCCAGTTCAGCTGAATATCCGTTGAACCCCGCACGGCCAGCGACTCCGGCAGATCCACTGCCAGCACGGCACCCCGCGCAAAACTGATCGCGGTACGCTCCCCGACCAGCGGCACCCGGGCCCGAGCATTGCTCAGCGTAAAGATCCCCTGACCCAGCACAACTCTGCTTTCCAGACCATTGTCAAGGCGCATCGGCTGCTCAGCGAAGGGGGCTCGCACGCTTACCGCCACAAACAGATCCGATGTACCAGCGGAATAGGGCACTGTCAGCTCGTGATAGTCAGGCACGATCTCTCCAGGCTGCCACGCTGGCAGCGGATACCGGCCCGCCACAGGCGTGGACGGCTGAGATCGCCAGGAGACGGTTCCCCGCGAGTTGATCAGGCTGACGCTGACCTGCACATCCTCAGCGAGAGGTTCGTCTACCTGCCAGTACAACGTCAGATGAACCCGCTCCCCGACTCCAGCCGTTTCTGGACCCAGATCGTAGCCCAGCAAAGTCAGGCCATTTTCCCACCGGCGCGGCTCAAAAAAGGGAGTCGTTGGTTCAGCCGTTGTAAGGGGCTCCGGGCTGACAAGCACCAGGGGCCCCACCGATCGCAGATTGTAGGTGCCTTCCAGCCCCGGCAGGAAGCGTGCTAGATAAACCGTCCGGCCTTCTGCCAAGCTGGTCGCCAGGTAGTCACGATACTGCTGCTCAGTGCCGAGCACCACCATATCGATATCTTCACGTAGGCCCTCGATCCGCCGAAGGTACTCCAACGGTGCGATTTTCTCGCTGTCTGCCAGAATGACGGCATTCTCATCCAGCGGCAGGCTGAGTACATAGCGCCCCCATGCCTCCAATGCACGCTCATCGGACCAGTCAAACGCAGAGCCTACCTGCCAGATCGACGCGAGCGGTATCAGCGCGAACAGGGCAATTACCACGGGCCGCACTGCGTCGACAGGCAGCCAGTCGTAGACGGTATGCACCGCATAGGTTAGCCAAATCGCTGCGATGACATACGCCGGTATGATAAATACACTGATATCCGGAACGAGATAATTCAGCCCAAAGAAGATCGTTCCCACGAAAGCCAGGCCTGTGACCAGCGCGGCCTGCCACCGCTGCCAGATCAGCAGGCCCAATCCAACCGCGGCACCTATGAGCCCCACCAGCCCGTACTGCTCAGCCAAAAGCCGCCCAATGATCGTCCAGCGTTCGCCATCCGTAAGCCACGCCTGCAGCTGCAATGCACCACCGAAACGGCTGCCTGTCACCCAGGCGATGAACTCAGTGAAAGGCATTGCGGCGCCATCATGCAAGGCAGGCCACCGCAGCGGGATATACAGGTAGATCAGCAGGCTCGCTGCGAGCAGCCCGACAGAAAGCACCCACTGCCGCGCATCCAGCCGGGGACGCGCCACGATCAATGCCGCTGCCGCCGCAGGCACAAGGAGCACTGTTGTCAGATGGTTGGTCAGACTCAACCCGATCAGCAGGAAGAGAACCGGCACCAACCGGTGATGCTGCTCCGGTTCGTCAAGGATGCGCAGCGCTACCCACAAGATGGCCACGGCGAAAGCCGTATGCAGCGCGTAGACTTCCGCGACAACGGCCTGCCCCCAAAGTACGGGTGCGAAAGCCGCACTCAGTGCACCCAATGCGCCCACAGCCCAATGGACACGCAGGGTTTGTGTCAACAGCAGGTAGATCAGGACAACAGCCACAACCGCAGCCACTGCGGATGTAAGGTTCACACGTGCTGCGATTGTGCCCACCGGCAGCCGGCTGAATATGCCGCCCAGCAGTGTGTACAACGGATACCCCGTCGGATGGGCCACACCCAATACCGGAGCCGTCACCTGGAATTCAAATGTGTCTGCCCGGCCAACCGTTCGCTGAAGCGTAAGCAGATAGGCGGCACCAGCCGTCGTTCCAACGCCGGCTGCCACCCAACGCACCAGATCCTCACCGATCCCCAGCAGCAGGCCACTTAGGATCAGAGTGCCTGCCAGCAGCACACCACCACGCAGGGGATCAACCAGCATCGGTGGCGTGAGTACATACAACCACAGCAGCCCCAGCGGAGCTAGTGCCGTATTTTCAATATTTGGGATATCATCGCCGCGTGTGCTCGCCCACAGTGTGAGCGCCATCAGCACCCACCCTGCCGCACCGAAAAGCACAACAACCGGAGGCGCTGCCAACCCCCCGAAGGAAAGCGGGTCGATCTCATAGAGCAGGCGCGCCAAGGACAATGCCAGTGGTGTGCCCGTCAGAAATCCCCAGCCGGCTGGTGCTGCCAAATCGTTCATGTCAGGGCTGGCCGGATGCTGTCTGCTGATCCTGAAGGGCCCGTTCAAGCTTCAAGCGGAAGTACTCCACCATCACATCCGTAGCGACAGGCAGCGCTCTACCAGACCCTTCCTGCCCATTATAGAGGAATGCAATCACGGAGATCTCCGGATTATCATAGGGTGCATAGCCCATATACCACGCGTGCGCCGGCCAACTGCCAGGGATGCAGCGTTCCAGGTTGGCCGCGATGTTGTCACAGTATTCGGCGGTCCCTGTCTTGCCTGCCGTCGCGACCACCATGCCCATCGCTTGTCCGGCTTCATCGAAGATCTCCTGTGAGGGCAGTGCAGTACCGTCCTGGCGAAGCCCTTCATCATCTAGCGTAACGGCAGCCCGCATACCCTGTTGGACCAGGCGAATCGTCTCTAAGGAGGCAGGCAGCTGCCCGACGATATCCGGTTCAAAACCACCCCGAACGACACCTTCTGAGTCGGTCCACTCATAAACCAGAGTTGGGCGTACAACCGCTCCATCGTTGATGACGATGTTCATCGCATGCAGCATCTGCAGTGGTGTTGTGGTCACATATCCCTGCCCAAAGGAAGCATTGTATGTATCACCCGTCGACCATGACTCGCCCCACACACGGCGCTTCCATGTTGGGTCAGGGACAACGGCTATCTGCCCAATTGTCTGGTCACCCGGCAGTTCCAGTCCGGTTGCCTCACCGAGACCAAAGTGCTCCATCCACGTCTTTAAGCCGGTAATGCCGATGCCCCGGTCGAGTTCGTCCTCAAAGCCGCCGCCCACCTTGTAATAGTACACATCGCAGGAGTACGCCAGCGACTCGATCAGGTTGACAAACCCATGTCCCCCCTCTTCGTCGTTCAACCAGCAGACAAAGGTCTGGCTTTGCCCCGGATCATTGGGATAGTAGCGGTTCTCAAGCTGGATCTCGCCCGGGTCGAAGAAGGCGTCTTCCGGTTCAACTATCCCTTCCTCAAGTGCTGCAGTCGCCGTGATGATCTTGAAGACCGACCCAGGCGGATACAGTGATCCAACAGCCTGGTTGAACAACGGCTGTTCGGGATCCTGTGATACGCGCAGATAGTAAGGGTAGTCAATTGTCCGTGCGAACCGCTGATTGTTGAAGGTGGGCCAACTCACCAAAGCCAGCACCTCGCCGGTGTTCGGCACGGTGGCGATCACAACACCCCGATCAAAGCCGATCTCATCGTCCGGATACTCGTCGCGCAGCGCCTCTAGCTCCTCGATCAGCCGCTCTTGAGCGTACTGTTGGAGTTCTACATCAATGGTGAGGCGCAGATTCAAGCCCGGTTCCGGCTCGACCGTCTCGCCCACTGTCCGGATGATCTGCCCGGCCACGTCGCGCTCAACCAACCGCAGACCCGGGGATCCGGCTAGCTGCTCATTGAAGACAAACTCAATGCCATCGTACCCAATGCGGTCACGATCCAATACGTAGCCCTGAGCCTCGTACTCATCCGCCACACTCTGCGGGATAGGCCCCATATATCCGATGATGTGCGCGCTGAGTGCGCCGGTTGGGTAGGAGCGGGCCGACTGCCATTCTACATCCACACCGGGCAGGTCTTCGGCGATGATCAACCGTGCGATGTCATACGGCACATCTGAGCGGACTACTGCTGGTCGGTACGGCGCAATACCCTCGATCTCCCGCACGACACCCAGCACACTCCTCTCCGGGATGCCACGCTCGTCTACAGTGCCCGGGTCACCGCTCAGCGGGATGCCCAGCAGGCTGGCCACGCGACCCAATACTTCCAGCTCTTCTTCTTCGTCTTCCGGTAGGAGAGCAGGGGTCACCACAACGTTGGCGCTTGCCACGTTCGTCGCCAACGGGACGCCGTTGCGGTCCACGATAATCCCACGGGTGGCCGGTTCACTCACCTCCTCGAAGCGGTTTTCGTTCGCCTGAGAGATGAACTCGTCAGCTTGCAGAAACTGGATTTGGTAGATACGTGCCGCGAAGATCACCAGGATAAGCACGACGACGAGCCGATAGATGCCCAGACGAACCGGGTTGTTTGGTGGGTTGTCATTGCGAAACATAGCACCGTCACCTCAAGCCGAGCACGCGCGGGTGCAGCCGATCATAAGGCTTGACCAGCAGACGCAGCACCGGCAGGATCAGCAAAACGTCCAAAAGTATCGAGGGCAGTGTAACGAAAAGCAGCGCGCTTTCCCATTCGATAGGGAAACCCGCATAGAATCGCAGCAGCAGCAGCACCAGCAGATGGTAGCCTGCTGCCCCAACCGCCGTCAGCAGCAGCGGAGGGAGGACACTCTCCCGGAAGACCTTGGGTTCAGCCAGACTGACCACCAACGTGACCGGCACCAGGGCCAGGGCAGAAACCCCCAAGGGCACACCGGAAAAAATATCCAACAAGAAGCCGCCAACAAAGGCCCACACCACGCCCTCCTGTTCACGGTCCAGCATCGCCCAGGCGAAGACAACCAGCAGCACCAGATCCGGCTGCCCCCCTAAGAGCCGCATCCGCGGCAGGATGGTCGATTGCAGCAGGACCGCGCCTATAAACAAGGGGATGCCCAATTGCAGGCTCATTCAGGGTGCATCCTCTGCGCCCTCTTCCTCGAGCGCTTCATCGAAGATGGTTGTATCCACTGGTTGGAAGGACGTCACCACCGCCACGATCTCCAGCTGGTCAAAGTCCACCATAGGCCGGATCGCCGCCTGCTGGAAGAGCTCAGCCTCCTGCCGTTGGACGCTTTGCACCTCCCCGATCACCAGCCCGGCAGGCAGTGAGCCACCCAGCCCCGAGGTGATGACCGTATCACCGACTTCAACTGTGAACTCCTGGGGAATGAAGTCCATGATCAGCCCACCACGGATCTGACCCAGCACGGTGCCTTCAGCCCGTGATTCCTGGACTAACGCATTAAGGGCCGTGTCAGGGTCGATCACCAGACGGACCCATGCTGTGGTCGCCGAAACGCGCCCAACCACTCCGACAAACCCTGAGCCCTCAGCGCCGCCGATCACCGCATCACCCACCTGAATACCGTCGCGTGTGCCCCGATTGATGCCCACCCAGCGCAAATATCCGCTGGTATCCCGTGCGATGACATCCGCGCTGACCACCTCCAGATCGAGATTGTCGCTGTTATAGTTGGCAATGGCGCTGACTCGCTCATAAGCACGCTCGATTTCCTGCAAGCGAACCAGTTCCACTTGCAGATCAGCGATTGTGCGCTGCAAATCCAGGTTCTCCTCGAGCAGTGCATCGTAGTCCACCCCCGGTTCAGTCGACCCGGGCTCAACGGCGTTCGCCCCTGTGTTGAATAAACGAGCCAGCGGTGCGAGTGGCGCACTGACAGCGCTCACGACCGGGTTTAGCAGGCCCGACCGCTGGCCGATAAACAGTGCGGCCGCTGCGACGAGCACCAGTACACCCGCGGTGATCAGACGGTTGGTATTGCGATTGCGTCGGTTCATCTGCAAAGCCAGAGACACTGTACTTGAGGGGAGATCGTACAGAGAGGGCGCTCTGCTTTCAAGAAGTGAATGGTCCCATTAGAAGTGGTGTGTGCTGCCGCGTTCCAACCCGACAAGCAGCTTGCGCAGGTTGTCGTAGTCTTCCAAAATGCGCCCGGCACCGCGAGCCACACAGGTGAGGGGGTCTTCTGCCACCCAGACCCGCATGTTGACCTCTTCGGAAACACGCTGTGCCAGTCCGCGCAGCATGGCGCCGCCGCCCGCCAGACAGATCCCAGTTTCCATCAGGTCGGCGATCAGCTCCGGTGGAGTGTCTTCCAGCGCATCTTTGATCGTATCCACGATGATCTGGACCGAGGTGGAAAGAGCCTCACGCAGCTCAATTGAGGAAATATCCACCGCTTCCGGCAGGCCAGTGATCAGGCTGCGGCCACGCATGGTGAGCGTGGTTTCCTCCGGCAGCGGGAAGGCTGAGCCGATTTCGATTTTGGCCTTTTCCGCCATGCGTTCCCCAATCAGCAGATTGTATTTGGCGCGCATGTAGCCGATGATATCCTCGTCCATCTCATCGCCTGCTATGCGGATTGACCGGCTGAGCACAATACCACCCATCGAAAAGATGGCTACTTCCGTCGTCCCACCACCGATATCGACGATCATGCTGCCGCGGCTTTCTGTGATCGGCAGCCCCGCTCCGATAGCCGCCGCCATTGGCTCCTCAATTAGAAAAGCCTCTCGTGCACCTGCCGACATGGCTGCATCGTAAACCGCACGTTTCTCGACTTCGGTCACACCGCTCGGGATGCCAACCACAACTCGAGGGCGCGGCATTGGCACCAGCGACTGTTCGTGCGCTTTCTCTATAAAGTGATTGAGCATCTCCTGTGTGTATTCGAACTCGGAGATCACACCATCACGCAGTGGGCGGATCGCGATGACATTGGCAGGTGTTCGCCCGGAGAGCTTCTTTGCCTCAGCACCAATAGCCAACGCGCGCCGGGTACGCTTTTCGATGGCAACCCAGGACGGCTCATTGATCACGATGCCCTTCCCCCGGACGTTAACCAGGGTGTTGGCTGTGCCAAGATCAATGCCAATATCCAATGAGAACAGGCCGAGCAGCCAGTTCAATGGAGAGAAAAACACAGAGAGACAACTCCTCGTCTGTGCAGCCCACGCGCGTATCTGCACAAATGTACATAAAGCTCAGGCAGGCTTGTGGCGACAAGCCTGCTGCGGAATTATAACACCCGCTAAAGGCGGGCTGCAATCAGTACGGTATACTGGTCGCAGTGCACAATTAGCTGATGGTAGAGGAGACGATCCATGCGTAAAGGCAGACGTGCCTTTTTACTCTCGCTAGCCAGTGCGTTCTTAGCGGCTTGTCGCGCTGCACTGACCCCCGAACCAACCACCAGCCAGCCCACGCAAACTGCGACAGCACCCCCCACAGCAACTGAGCCGGCCGCGGTTCCGGAACCAACCATTACCCCCTCTGAACCGGCCCCAACGGCCACCCGTGAACCGACCAGGGTCACCGGGATCTCGTCGCAGATCGCTTATACGCTGCCCCTTGTGACACGCATTGCTACTGCCGATTCAGCTCAGTTTTTCTTTGAATTCAATCAGCCAGCCGGTGGTGTTCTCATCGTTTGGCCTGAAGAAAACCCGGCTGAGCAGATTCTCCTCCCCTTCGATAGCTCTACGCGCCGCCACCGCTTACCCGTCACAGGCCTGACGCCGGGCCAACGCTACCGGGCTGTGGTTGGTGTTGAGACTGAAGACGGATTTACCCACCCTCACTATATCAATGCCGACGAGCAGTGGGGCGAGATCGGCTTGCGCACCCTGCCTGCCGATGGCCCACTGCGCTTCGGTGTGATCGGTGACGCGGGCTTTGGCGAACAGACCACCTACCTGCTGGTGGAGCAGATGGCAAACGCCGATCTGGATTTTGTTATCCACACGGGTGATGTCGTTTACGACATTGAGGACAATGCCTCAGCAGAAGAGGCCTGGCTGCTGAAGTGGTTCCTGCCGTTTGCGCCTGTCCTAAAATCGATGCCAGTCTATCCGGTGATCGGCAACCATGACTACGATCCGGAAGCGCGCTGGCAGGACACCTATTTTTACTACAATGTGATCCCGCCCATCACCGATGAGCAACCGAACAGCCAATACTATATGCTCCCACATGGGGATGTGCAGTTCATCTTCTTTGACAGTCAGGTACTGTTTGGCCAGCCCGGGCGCCAACAGCAGGAAGCATGGCTTGACGAACGCCTCGCGGACCCTGCCTATCGATGGACTATTCCGGTCTTCCATGTGGCCGCTTATACCAGCGGTCGCCGCACCGATTCCGACTCAGTGCCGGTCCGGCAGACCTGGGGGGCGAAGTTCGGGGCTGCCAATGTGCCGGTTGCATTTTCCGGACATGACCACAACTACGAGCGCCTGATCATAGGGGATACAACCTATATCGTTTCAGGCGGAGGGTCAAACTCCCTCTACGATATGGAAAGCGAGATGGAAGGCAGCCAGTACTTTGAAAAGGTATCGCACACCGTATGGGTGACGATCCACGCCGATCGGATCGAACTGCAGGCCGTAGCGGCTGATGGGCGGGTGATCGATACGGCTCTGATTCCGCTGGCCTAATCCAGCCCGAGGCGCTTTTCGAGTGCGATAAGCGCATCCTGAAGCTGCTGCTGGCGGATGCTGTTGGTCAGGTCGCCACGTGTGCGTTCCAGCACACCGCGCAGCTGGTCAACACGCCGCCGCAGCCCCCCCGTGATGGCATCCGGATAGTCAAAGCCCATCAGCACACCATAGATGTCTTCCATCTGCCCAAAAAGCCGTTCAGCTTCGTCGGTTTCTCCCCGGCGGATGGTATCCAAACACCGGCGGCGCATCTCGCTGGCGGCTTCTGCCAGTCCGTTAAGGTAGGTTGATCCCGGCACATCAAGTTCCGCCTGTGTTGGCAGCGCTTCATCGCGGATAAGGGCCGCTGCCGCAAATGCCTCAACGTACTCCTTGAGTGCATCCTGTGTGTAACCAGCGTAGTACAGATCCGGATAGGCGTGCGTCGCATCAATCAACTGCCTGGCGGCTTCGCGCACCTGTTGCAAACCTGGCTCAGCCTTAGACCATTCGTCCCGATGCATCGCTCGGATTGCATTGGCACAGTGCCGGATGAGGTCCCTGGACTGGTTGAGAGCCGCCTCACGTGCATTGTGGCGGCTCTCGAACTCTGCCTGTATGGCATCTGCTTCGGACTCAAGGCGATTGTCCATCAGAAGGGCAGATCTTCTTCAGTCTGCGGCGTGTAGCTGTCTTCACTGCTGTCCTGCGAGTCATACATCCCATCATCCGATGTGCTTGAGCCGCCACCCTGCAGGAACTTGACTTCGCGGGCCGTGATTTCCAGACTCGCTCGGGCCTGGCCATCACGACTGGTGTAGGCAGAGGCTTCAACCTCACCGACCACCATGACCTGACGTCCTTTCTTGAGATACTGGTATGTTGTTTCCGCCAACCGCCGCCAGCATGAGACCTTAAACCATGTGGTTTTTTCGCCTTTGCGCCCGTCGGCTGTGGTCCACCGCCGGTTTACAGCGACCGTAAAGCTGGTGACAGGTGTGCCGTCATTTGTGTAGCGCATCTCAGGGTCACGCCCGAGGTTGCCCACAATAATAGTCTGTTGATACACGTCATGCGCTCCTTGTTGCCGTATTAGTTGTACCCGTAAGTCGCTTGCCTACAGATCAGAACAAGTGTACCATCAATCGTGCTGCTGTGCTGCTCACTGGCTGAGCGGAAGCGCAGCATCTTAGTTTACCGCCCGGTTGTGACACCTACCGCCACAACCGTATGATTCCTTTAACACACACGGCCTGGCTTGCTGGTCAATCCGCAGGCATGCTAATATGGCAGATGAATGCAGCCAACAGGATACTACCTATGAGCCGTGACATAAACGTCGGCGACACAAAGCGACAGTTTGAACGCGACGGCCTCCCTGCGGGGACAGGTCGCCTCAATCCACAGGCCGCCGAGACGCATACCCGCATCTCCCAGCAGGACCGCCAGCGGCTGATGCGTGATCTGGCAGGCACCGGGTCGCTCAAGCGGCAGATCAAGGTTGACAAAGCCCCGGTGACCATTAAGCAGTTCCTGCGCGGCGAGATCGAGCTCGATACTGAGCTTGCCCGCCGGTTTGCCAGCGCCCCATTGATGACCTCCATTGCCCGTTCCCCGCGTGACAACCGCCCGGCGAGCCATGCAATCGCCATGCTGACCAACCAGGACTCCAGCGCCATGCTGACCTTGGATATCTACAGCGACCAGGAAGTGATGGAAGCCACATTTACACTCAACCATATGTTGGCCCAGCGCTTTTATATGGAGCATCTCAACGGATACGATAAGCGTCGCTGGCTTGACCTGATGCGCCGCGAGGCTGGGGTAGCCTTCCTGTGGACCAGCCGCCGCTGGGAAGACGACTACCTCATCTTTGTGCTGCGCCCTCACTACGTCCGGATGTATGCGTTTTCCCCCAAACGCTTTGAAGCATCCGCCCGGCTGACTCATCCTGTCGCACGGCAGCTCATCAACTGGCTGGAGGCACGCTGGTTCCAGGCCAACTAGCCGCTCCTTTCACGCAAACAGAGGCAGCCGCGGGCTGCTTTTTGTTTGAATATTGTGAAAGTCAGTACACTCTACTTTCGGCCTGAACAACTGTTTTGAGGAACCACAGTGTTTGAAGTTGTCTTCCTGGGGACAGGAGCCAGCGCTCCCTCGATCCACCGCGGGTTGAGCGCACAAATCGTGATGTACCGTGAATACCGCTTCCTGGTTGACTGCGGTGAGGGTACACAGCGCCAGATCCTCAAAAGCGGAGTCGGATTCCGGCGGCTGAACCGCATCCTGCTGACCCATTCCCATCTGGACCACATCCTGGGGCTGGGGGGATTGATCTCCACCTTTACGCGCTGGGAGGCAATCGATCGCATTGAAATATGGGGAGGGCGGTCCACCCTTGACCGCGTGCATGACCTGATCTACGGGGTCGTGCTGCGTGGAGCACGCCCCCCGGTTGATATCGACCTGATCGATGTGAAGCCTGGTGTCCTCATGGAGGATGAGGATTTTCAGGTCAGCGCTTTTCCCGTCAACCACCGCGGTATGGACTGCTTCGGCTACTGCTTTGAGGAGAAATCCCGGCGGCCTTTCCTCAATGAAAAAGCGGAAGCCCTCAATGTACCTCGTGGCCCCGAACGCCGCGATCTGGTGCAGGGCAAATCCATCCGGCTTGACAGCGGTCAGATCGTTACACCCGATGATGTACTCGGCCCGCCCATCGAAGGCACCAAGGTATGCATCACAGGCGATACCAGTTGGTCGGCCAACCTGCTTGATGCCATACAGGGCGCGGATCTCCTTGTGTCAGAAGCGACCTATCTCCACCATGAGGAGGAGATGGCACGCCTTTACGGCCACCTGACCGCACGCCAGGCTGCTGAGATCGCCGCCGAAGCAGGGGTCAGCAACCTTGCACTCTCTCACATCTCACGACGCTACCGTGAACGCGATGTCCTGACGGAAGCACAGGCTGTCTTTCCCCAAACAGTGGTGGCCCGCGACTTCGACCACTATATTGTCAAACGGGGTGAACCCCTCACCCGTCAGGAGTGAAAGCCGTTCACCAACTGCTTTGGCTGTGTCACATCCGCAAGGGTTGTGCCACCAAAGACCTCTTCAAGCTTGTCACGCGCTTCAATGAAGATCCCACAGATCGGGCAGTCATCACTGAATGCACACGCATTCTGATCCAGCGTGCAGCGGTTGAGCGTGAGCGGCCCGTCAATTGCCTCGATAATGTCCAAAACCGTTATGGTTTCAGCCGGAACAGCCAGATTGATCCCGCCATTAGCCCCGCGCGTGGACTCAAAAATCCCGCGGGTCACCAGCTGCGCCACGATCTTGGTCAGGAAGGGCTGGGGGATGTGCTGGCGCTCAGCGATGGTCGCCGTCGGGATGCGTTCTCCCTCAGGCAGCTGGGCCACTTCCATGGCAGCGCGCAGTGCATAATCGGCTTGTCTAGTTATCTCCAACATCTTTTTGCCTCACTTCGGCCTAGTTTGTCACCTTTAAGGCTAATACAAATGGGCTGTTTGCTTTAGTAACATAGATCACCCGGTCGCATGACAGATGTAGGGTTATAATGGAAGTCTGACCCAATGGAAGGATAGAGATGTGTATGGCCGTACACCGCTGTCATATTTGTGATCGCAACCCCGCTGAAAAAAGACGGCTAAACGGCACCGGCCTGCAGGATGGCGTCTACTGCCCGGTTTGCAACATGCCAACGTGCTCGCATCATCTCACGGTAGTACGTTGGCGGTGGAAAGACGCACACCGCCAGCTGGACTCGGCTCAAGTCTGCCGTGAATGCCGCCGCACGTACCGCCACCGGAGCTGGGATCCGCTGCACCGCGACTGGATCAGCTAGCGTAAAACCTTCGATAGACCGCTTGAATTCATGCGCCGGCGGGGCTAGGATCAGACCCTTAGATGATCATCTATCATGGGAGACATGCGTGAGCGACGAAAAAGTACGGGTGGGGATTATTGGGGTTGGTAACTGCGCATCGGCTTTGGTCCAGGGCGTCCACTACTATCATGATGCCACAGAGGACGAACGGGTCCCTGGCCTGATGAATGTCAACCTGGGCGGCTATCACATCCGCGATATTGAATTCAGCGCGGCCTTTGATATTGACCGTGAGAAAGTCGGCTTGGACCTCTCCGAGGCGATCCATGCCGGGCAGAACAACACCGTTCAATTTGCCGATGTGCCCACATTGGATGTGCCGGTCCATCGCGGCATGACCCACGATGGATTGGGTCGCTATCTGAAACAGAAGATCGAGAAGGCTCCGGGCAAAACCGACAACATCACCCAGATTCTAAAGGACACGGGCACCGATGTGGTGATCAACTTCCTGCCTGTGGGCAGCGAACAGGCCACCAAATGGTATGTCGAGCAGATCCTTAATGCAGGTTGTGCCTTCGTGAACTGCATTCCCGTTTTCATTGCAAACCAGCCGTACTGGCAGGCGCGGTTCGCCGAGCGCGGTTTGCCCATTATCGGTGACGACATCAAGAGCCAGGTCGGCGCCACGATTGTACATCGTGTGCTGGCCAATTTGTTCCAGGATCGCGGTGTGCTGCTGGAACGTACCAGCCAGCTAAACGTGGGCGGCAACATGGACTTCTATAACATGCTGGAGCGCGATCGCCTGGAGAGCAAAAAGGTGAGCAAAACTCAGGCCGTCACGTCCCTAGTTGAACACGACATGGAACCGGACAACGTCTACATCGGCCCGAGTGACTATGTGCCATGGCTGGATGATCGCAAGTGGGCATACATCCGGCTGGAAGGGCGCAGCTTCGGCGATGTCCCCCTCAACGTGGAGCTCAAGCTCGAAGTATGGGACAGTCCCAATTCAGCAGGTGTGACAATCGATGCGGTGCGCTGTGCTAAGCTCGCCCTTGACCGCGGTCTGCGCGGCGCGCTTGTGGCACCGAGCAGCTACTTCATGAAGTCCCCACCTCAGCAGATCCCGGACGATGAAGCCCATGTTTTGGTTAAGGCATTCATCGACGGTGAGGAGAGCGGCCACCTGACCGGAGTATAATAAGGGAGAACACACTCAAGTACTGGAACAGCTATGGACACGCCCGAACTCGTTCTTATGATTCTCGCTGCTGCTGGCGCAGTGGCCATCTTCTTATACCTTCGTCACCGTCACGTAGAACGCCTGCGTGCTCGCCTTCATAGTTCTGTAGAAATGAGCGGTCCTATCCAGCAGGCTTTGGACATTATCACCAAACCGGAAGTCACGGAGGCAGCAGCCGTCGGCGGGGTGACCTTTGTTGAACTGGCCTGGCAGATCACGTTGGCGGACCCATCAGCCTGGGAGCACATTTCCTCTGCGGGAGCACTCAGCGGGGCAGAACCACTGGTACACACGTCCGGCCTGCTGGACTCGCTCACTCAAACCGAGGCCCTACAGGTCTTCACCGACATGCTGGACAACCCCGCGGCTGATGTGGTTGCGGGCGCGGCAGTTGAAGGCATGGTTGACGGCGCAGCCTCTTCAGCCGATGCCATTCTCGATGCCAGCAACACGGGCGTCGTGTTCTCAGTACCGGTCGTGACTGCTGCCTTTGCAGCCTATCGAGCATGGCGCCGCTCACAGAATGGCACCGATCCAAAGCGCAACCTCGAGTTTGCAGCGGTAGAAGTGGTCACGCGGGCGGGCGGCGGCATGACGGGGGCTAAAGCTGGTGGTGTGGTCGGCACCTTGATCGCGCCGGGTGTTGGTACCATCATCGGAACAGTGACCGGTGCAATCGCTGGAACTCTTGGAGGGGCTGCTCTCGGCGAACAGGTCAAACAACACCATATCGAGCGCTCCCGCCGTGAATTCCGGGCCGCGCTTGATGACCTTGGCGAACACTATCTCACCGATGAGGCCCGCTTTTCAAAGTTGACAGGCTTGCTGGCTGAACAAGAAAAGCTGGCCATCGAGAACGTGGCACAGACACGCCGCCGCTTCACCAATGCGGCTGTACCCTTCCGCGTGATCTGGCCGGATGAGAAATTTGTTCTCATGCAGGAGACACTCAAGCTCGCTGAGCTAAAGCTGGCCGAACTCAAGCAAGGTACCGCAGATGCTGTCACCCGTTTGCAGTACATGCGGGCGGCGGGCAAGCACCATGAATTGGGTGCGATGCTCTGGCACAGCCAGCCTTTGATCGAGCGGCTCAATCCTGAGCCCGATCTGCTCAATCGGCTGCAAACAAGCAGCGTGCGGCTCGCCTATGAGGAGGCACAGTTGTGATCCTCGCCATCGATACTGCGACCCGTTTTGTCAGTATTGCTCTACATGATGGGCACCGTCTGCTCGCCGAGCATACATGGTTGACTCAGGCTCATCATACGGTCGAACTGACGCCCGCCCTCGCCGATATGCTGGCGACACAGACCATTGAGGCTCAAGCGCTCGATGCCATCGCCGTGCCAACCGGACCCGGATCGTACACCGGTCTGCGCATCGGCATGAGTGTTGCCAAGGGGATTGCTCGCAGCCGGACACCTGCCATCCCGTTGATCGGTGTGCCCACCATGAGTATCCTGGCGGCAGCGCAGCCGCGCCTCAGCAGCCGCTTGTGCGTGGTGACAGAAGCGGGCCGCCGGCGCGTTAACGCCCAATTCTATCACTGGAAGCTCGGCGGCTGGCAGGCTGAGGGCGAGCCCTTCCTGGCAACCTGGCCTGAGTTGGCGGAAAAACTGGGCAGTGGCATTCAGGTCAGCGGCGAGATCACCGACGAGGGTCGCGATATACTCGCGGCTCTCGGCAGCGCCATCACGCTGAGCCTACCCGCTTACGGTCTGCGCCGTGCTGGTTTTCTCGCCGAACTGGCCTACCAACGGCTGCGTCATGGAGAAACGGACGACCCAGCAACTCTAGCTCCGCTCTATCTGCGTTAGTGTACGATCATATCTGCATCTGATATAAAAAGCGGCCAAGCCAGCAGCCGAATCTGGCAGCGAATATCACTTTGCCCGACAATAGCCCAGTGTTTACTTTTCGGAGCCCCTTTTGATGCCCCAGGTTATCTTACGCCCCATGCGCCTCGCTGACATCGAAGAGGTGATCGTGCTCAACCGGCTTGGCTTTTCGCTGCCGTGGGCCCGCAGCACGTACCGGTATGAGATCGCCAAGAACGACCGTTCCACCATGCTCGTCATGGAAAACGCTGCCGAACAGAAGCCACGTTCTGAACGCCAACCTAACGGGTGGCTCCAACAGCTGTTCGGATTTAAGCCAGCCCAGGAGTCCGAGACGGGTAAGCTGATCGGGTATGCCGGGTTCTGGCAGGTGCTCGATGAAGCCCATATCAGCACGATCACGGTTCATCCGGATTGGCGAGGCAAGAACCTCGGTGAACTGATGCTCTGGAAGATGATCACCCTTGCCATAGAGCAGGATGCGAACAAGGTCACCCTCGAGGTCCGGGTTTCCAATGCGGTGGCCAAAGCGCTCTACTTCAAGTACGGTTTTGAGATCGTGGGGATCCGGCACCGGTACTATCGTGATAACAATGAGAACGCCGACATTATGATGGTCGAACCTCTTGACGACGAATACCAGGCGCGCTTGAAGACGTTTGAAGCCGACCTCCTCGACCGCATCGCTTTGATCGACCGGTTTGCACAGCTCACCCCATGATACAATCCAAAAAAAAACAACCGGAGGCACCATGGATCTTAACAACCCCGAGACGTTCAAGGAAATCGATGCCAGCGATATGTTCGCCTTCATCACCGACCTGCCTGACCAGTTTGAGCAGGCATGGGCGCGCCGTACGGATCTTGACCTGCCCGCTGGTCTTGGTGATGTCAATCGGATTGTCGTCTGTGGAATGGGCGGTTCGGCTATCAGCGGCGCGCTCGTTTCAGCCCTGGTTGAAGATACACTCCCCATACCTATTATCTCGAACCGGTCGTACGATCTGCCCGCCTACGCCACCGATGACAGCACTCTCGTTGTGCTGATGAGCCATTCTGGCACCACAGAAGAAACTCTCTCATGCGCGCGGCAGGCCGTGGAGCGCGGCACCAAGACGCTCGCTGTTACTACCGGTGGTGACCTTGCTCCACTGATCACGGACAACGGCGGCGGTGTTGTGCCGTTCGCATATGATTCGCCACCCCGCGCTGCACTCGGCTGGTTGTATGGCAGTCTGCTCGCGGGGCTGCACGCCATCGGCATTCTGCCCGATCTATCCGACAGTGTGGCCGAATCCGTTGAGCTGATGCGCGAAGGTCGTAGAATGCTTTCTCCGGAGCACGATGATGACACGAATAAGGCCAAGCGCATGGCGGGCCAACTCGTAGACCGGACTCCTATCATTTGGGGCGGGGGCCTGCTCGAACCGGTCGCCAACCGTTGGAAGACCCAGATCAACGAGAATGCCAAGTCGGCTGCTTACTTTGAAGCCATGCCTGAACTCAATCACAATGCCGTGGTAGGTACCCAATTCCCGGAAAACGTCGTTATTGGCAAGATCGCACCGGTTCATCTGCGCAGCCGCAGTGACCATCCGCGCGTCGCCATCCGGCACAAGGCCACCCAACAGCTGCTTCGACAGTACGGCATCGTTGCTGACTCCGTGATGGCACAGGGTGACAGCCGCCTGGCCCAACAGATGACACTGGTTCAGTTCGGTGACTACGTCAGCTACTATCTGGCCATGGCCTACGGCATTGACCCAACCCCTATTGAAGCGATCAATTCACTCAAACAGCAGCTGGCTGAAGCTGGGTAATGACCATCGAGAAGCGTGCAGAGCGTGGCACGCCCAGCCTGGTGTGGCGCGCCGGGCAGGAGCGCCGTCTCGCTATGATCCGCCAGTGGGCACATACTCAGGATGCCGCAATCCTTGTTGATGGATGCGGCATCGGGGCGTACGCTACCCACCTGCTGGCTGACTCATCGCACGTCTACGCATTCGATATTGAGTCCAGCCGGGTTGCTGTCGCTCATGAACACGTCCCAAATGTCCATATCGCTGCCGCTGAATACGTTCCCTATCCTGACAACACATTCGATACAGTGCTCTCGCACGAAGTGCTTGAGCATGTTAACGATGACCGGCTTGCTATGCAGGAGATGGTCCGTGTCCTCAGGCCTGGCGGCCGGATCGTGCTCTTCTGCCCGAACCGCTGGTATCCTTTTGAGACGCATGGCCACTATTGGCACGGTACCTATCACTTTGGCAATACACCGCTGATCAACTACCTGCCGGATCCCATTCGCAACAGGCTGGCCCCTCACGTACGCGCCTATACACGCCGTCAACTGCTGGCTTTGCTGGAAGGTTTGCCCGCCCGCCCCATCCACATGACGCGGATCTTCGGTGCCTATGATAATATAATCGGGCGGCGGCCAGCGATTGGGAACGCTCTGCGCAGTGTGCTTCACGCCGCCGAACGCACACCGCTCCGGTTGTTTGGATTGTCGCATCTGATGGTCATTGAGAAGATATGATCGACCAGCTGCTCGTCACCGCTAAACAGGCCGCCAGCGCCGCAGCACAGGTAATCCGTGAGCGCTATGACTTGCCGCGTACCGTACGCCTGAAGGGGCCCAACGATCTGGTCACGGATACGGATACTGCCGCCCAAGATGCCGCGCTGCGTACCATCCGCGAGGCCTTCCCGGACCACGCCGTCCTCGCTGAGGAGGATCCAAGCATCCGACCGGATGAACACGGCGTCTGGCCGATTCCTGATGGCATCTGCTGGATCGTCGATCCGCTGGATGGGACAACGAACTACACCAATCGCATTCCGTTCGTTTGTGTTTCTGTCGGTGTGACCATTGACCAAATACCCGTGGCTGGGGTCATCGTTGACCCACTGCGCGCGGAAATGTTCAGTGCGGCACAGGGGCAGGGGGCTATGCTCAATGGCAGTTCGATACGTGTGCAGAAACCGGTGCCGCTGCACAGTGCAGTGATTGGTCTGGGATGGGCGTACACACGTGGGCTAAGCTATCACATTGTGGATGTGCTCAGCCCGCTGGCCCGTCGCTGCCGCACCACCCGCGCTCTCGGCGCTGCTGCTCTGGGCCTGAGCTATGTTGCTGTGGAACGACTGCAGCTCTATTTCAATCTGGGCCTTAAGCCATGGGATGTCGCTGCTGCCGCTGTCATTCTCTCTGAAGCAGGCTGCGAAATCCGTCAGCCCACCGGTGCCCCTTGGCATCTGGGTATCCCGATGCTGATGGCCGCCCATCCCACCCTGTTGGATGAGGCGGTTACACGGTTTGTGTCACATCACAGTTCATAGTACATTTGTGCTACCTTTTTACTCACGAGCCTGCGAGTGTATACATGACCACTGATGACCGTGCCCAACGCGCTGCCGAGCTGCTGCTCACCGACCCAAGCCTGACCGACAACCTTGATGACTCAGAGGCCAACATCCTGCTAGACTGGGGTGTGATGGTCGCCAAACGTGTGGCCGCCTATACGGAATCGATGGACGAACAGGATGCCTATGCGCACATTGATGAGCAGATGACCGTCGTCCGCCAGATCATGCGTCGTATCAACAGCCTGATGGCAGAGGTGCTCGACGCCAGCCTTGAAGAAATAACGGAGAAGCTGAAGCGTGTCTATTCGGCGTGTGAACCCTCACAAGATGTGGTCGCGCGTGAGAGCACACCGACCACACTCCGGCTTAAAGCTAAAGAGCTGATGACCCTTTCCAAAGGGGATGCACTGCGCAGTGTGCTCAGCAATCTTGTGGTCATCGGCGAACAACATGATGCTTATTCTCAGGACGAGGGGCTCAATCTCACCGGCGGCCCCACTGATATAGAGGAGTAACAGTCAACATGGGATCATCATCGAGAAATTCCGGAGGCCGCACGGTTCTGGCCATCATTCTTGGCCTGCTCCTGATCGCGGCCACATTCTTTCTCTACGGTCCACAGGCCGCCTTGGAGACCATCAGTGACCTCACTGGTGTTGAGCTTGACCTACCTGCTGAACAGGCACCCGCAAACCAGACTCCCGTTGAAGAGCTCACAGGGGGCGGCAGCTTCTACACCGTGTACTTCACCAATCCCGTTATCCCTTTTGATGAGGTCACAACCGGCGGTGTGGAGGCTAACCTTATTCCGCTGATCAACCAGGCAACGACAAGTATCGACGTCGCTGTCTTTGAGTTCAACTTGCAGTCCGTTGCGGATGCACTCATCGCTGCTCACGAACGCGGCGTGCAGGTGCGGGTGGTCCATGACAACGAACACACCGAAGAAGACCCGCAAATTGATCAGCTGATTGAAGCGGGCATACCAGCTGTGCCGGATGAGCGTTCGGCCTTTATGCACAACAAGTTCCTCGTCATTGACAGCTCCATTGTATGGACCGGCTCAATGAACCTCACAGAGAACGGCGCCTATCGCAACAACAACAATGTGATCGTGCTGCGCTCGTCCCGGCTTGCCGAGAACTACACAACCGAGTTCGAGGAGATGTTCATTCAGGAGGCCTTCGGCCCGACCTCACCGAGCAACACGCCCAACCCCGTCGTGACCATCGATGGCACCCGCATTGAGAACTACTTCGCCCCGGAAGATGATGTGCTTTCCGCCATTAACAATGTCATCGCAAGTGCTGAGGAGTCGGTGCACTTCATGGCGTTTGCCTTCACTGAGGACAGCATCGGCCAGGCCATGTTAGAACAGCTGAATGCGGGTGTCCCGGTGCGCGGTATCTTTGAGACACGCGGCGCAGCCACGGAGTTTTCCGAATGCAATTTGCTGCTGCAAAGCGGCGCAGATGTCCGGTTGGATGACAACCCACGCACGTTCCACCATAAAGTCATCATCGTGGATCGGTCCATCGTGGTCATTGGTTCGTTCAACTTCAGTGCCAACGCCACCGAGTCCAACGATGAAAATCTTGTGATCGTCTATAATCCAGATGTGGCCGGGCTGTACGAGCAGGAGTTCGAACGTCAGTTCAGCCTATCCGTGGAGCCGGGCAACACATCTGAATGCCTTCGTGATGATAGTTAGCGGCAGGAGATACAGTTATGGCCATGCATTTTGTTGAAGCCCCCAACAATTTTTACCTGGGCGCACGCGTCAGCCCGGAGACCGGCGACGTTATCCGTGACGATGTGCTCTACTATGACGCCCGTGACCTTAACACCCACGGGGTCATCCTCGGTATGACCGGTAGTGGAAAAACCGGTCTGGCGATCAGCATCTTGGAGGAAGCTGCCCTCGATGGCATCCCCATGTTGATCATCGACCCCAAAGGCGACATCACCAACATGCTGCTTGCCTTCCCGGACTTCACCCCGGAACACTTCAAGCCGTGGGTCAATCCGGAAGAGGCTGCCCACAACGATATGACTGTTGACCAGTATGCACAGGCGACTGCCACCCGCTGGCAAAACGGCCTCAAAGACTGGGGTATTGACAACCAGCGTGTGCAGGAATTCCGCCGCTCCAGCCGGTTCAGCATTTATACGCCGGGGTCAAGTGCCGGGCTGCCGGTGAGCATTCTGCAATCGTTCGCAGCTCCCCGTGACGGCTTTGACACCAACGCAGAGATGTACCGCGAGCAGATCGCCGGTATTGTGACAGCGGTTCTCGCCCTCAGCGGCCTGAACGCCGAACCAGTCGAAGACCCGGAGCACGTCCTGCTCTCCAACATCTTTGAGTTCAATTGGCGCAACGGACGCGATCTCTCCATGGAGCAGTTGATCCTCCAGGTCCAGACACCGCCGTTCTCCAAACTTGGCGTTCTTGACCTCGACCAGGTCATCTCGGAGCGCAAACGGGTGCAGCTCGCCCAACGCCTGAATAACATCATCGCTGCGCCCAACTTCCAGAGTTGGATGCAGGGCGAGTCGCTTGACATCCGGCGCTTGCTCTACACGCAGGATGACTATCCGCGCACAACGATCTTCTACATCGCCCACCTCAATGATGCCGAACGCCAGTTTATCGTCACGCTGCTGATGGAAAGCGTGATCGCGTGGATGCGCTCTCTCTCAGGCTCAACCAGTCTGCGGGCTATTGTATACATCGATGAGGTCTTCGGTATGCTGCCGCCTCACCCGCATAACCCGCCGACCAAGGAGCCGATCCTGCGGCTGCTGAAGCAGGCCCGCGCGTTTGGCATTGGCATGTTGTTAGCCACCCAGAACCCCAAAGACATCGACTACAAGGGTCTGTCCAACGCGGGCACATGGTTCATTGGCAAGCTGCAAACCGACAACGACAAAGAGCGTGTGCTCGATGGGCTGTCGAACGTGCAGGATGCAGCCAATGCCCTTGATATCCGCACAGTGGACCAGTTGATCAACCAGCTCCGGCCGCGCCAGTTTATCTACCACAACGTACATGAGCCGGATACACCCGCCCTGATGCAGACTCGCTGGGTGATGTCCTATCTGCGAGGTCCGTTAACACGCGACCAGATCAATACGCTTATGGCGAACCAGCGCAGTTCTTTGCAACAGCAGGCGCGTCAGCCCCGCTTCGATCAGGTGAATGGATCCATACCCAACCAGCCGATCCACGCTCAGAGCGTTGGGCAGGCCCAACAGCCACCGCAGCACGGTGACGCTGCTCGTCCAACCTACTCGGTGGATGATGAACCCCGTGTGGCTACCGGACAGGGCAGTCTTGGGCATAAACGCCGTCGCATCCCCTACGGGTTTGTGGGCTCGCAGCCTTCCATCTCGTCATCGGTATACCAGTACTTTCTGCCCGTGGAGTACCTACCGGAGCAAGCCATTCGCAACTGGTCTGTTTGGGCCCGGCGTGAAGTCCTCCAGGTTGGTGAGCAGCCGCAGCTGCTCTATCGTCCCTCGCTGCTGGCACAGGCCTATGTCCGTCTGGAACATCGCCAGAGCAACACATCCAGGACGTTTACAGTGGGCTTTGTTGTCCCCAATATGCCTGACATACCCCACCTTGACTGGCAGGAGTATGAGTCCGACCCATTCGACCCACACATGCTTGATGGCAATCCATACAGTGAAGCCTACTATGCAGAGCTTCCTAACGCGTTCCAAAATGCGTCTGGCTTCCGCGACTTGAAGTCCGACCTGCAGGATTGGATCTACCGCGGCTATGCTATGCCTGTCTTCTACAATCCGGGGCTTAAGATGTACAGCGGTCTGGGTGTAGATCGTCGGGACTTCATGGCTCGTGTGCAGGCAGTGGCCCGCGCACAGCGTGACCAGGAGGTCGACAAGGTTGCCTCTCGCTATGACAAGAAGCTTGAGCAGCTCGAAGAGCGCTATAAAAAGGCGGTATCTCGCCTCGAGTCCGAGCAGGAAGAGCTCGGCTCACGCAAACTAGAGGAGCTGGTCACACTGGGCGAATCATTGAGCCAGTTGATGAAGGGTCGCGCCTACTACACACTTTCCCGCACGGCCCGCATGCGCCGCTATACGACCACCAGCCAGGATCAACTAGAGAGAAAAGAGACCGATATCCAGCGCATCATTGAGCAGTTTGAATCCACTGAGCAGGAAATGGAACTCGCCCTGCAGGAGGTCCAAGACAAGTGGCTCCAGATTGTGCAGAACAACGAGGAAAAAGAGGTGACCCCCTACAAGAAAGACATCAACCTGCTGCTGTTTGGTATCGGGTGGGTGCCCTACTGGGATGTCATCATCAATGAGCAGGACGTCCGGCTTGCGGCGTCTTCTTCCGGTCTGAGCTATATGCAGGATCCCAATGTGGCTGGCAGCTACAACACCGGCTACTATTCCACCGGTCACACCGACCAACAGTACTATGATGCCGGCTATGACTCAGGTGGCTACGACGACCACGGTTCCGACCTGGACTACGGCTACGGCGGTCCGGCCCGTGGCGGCTGGTAACCTGGCACCCTAAACGCAAAAGAGGCACCGTAGCAGGTGCCTCTTTTTTCTTCATCTTCTTGACGGTCAACCAGCGCCTATCGGGCGGCGAAATCCCCCGCTGTATCGAGCAGTGTCCGCTCACGTTCCGTGCGGAACTGTTTGGTGTACAGATTGTAGTAGTGTCCCTGCTGCCGAATGAGTTCTGCGTGGGTTCCCATCTCCGCAATCTGACCCGCGTCAATGACTAGAATGCGGTCAGCGCGCTTGATGGTCGACAGCCGGTGGGCGATCACAAAGCTCGTCCGGTCGCGCATGATCTCATCCATTCCACGCTGGATCAATGCCTCAGTAAGCGTGTCCACGGAACTCGTCGCCTCATCCATGATGAAGATCGCCGGGTCCGCCAGAATGGCCCGTGCCAGGCTCAGAAGCTGCTTCTGCCCCACTGAGAGCAGCACACCGCCCTCACCGACCTGTTCATCAAAGCCCTTGTCCAGCGCCATGATGAATTCGGTCGCACCGGCTACAGCCGCCGCCTGCTCAACCTGTTCATCGGTAGCGTCCAGCCGCCCGTAGCGGATGTTCTCACGAATGGTCCCGCTGAACAGATGCGGTGTCTGCAATACCATGCCGATCCGCGAGTGGATGCTGTGCAGCGTCATATCCGTGTAGTCCACGCCATCGATCAAGATGCGGCCTTTTTTCGGCTCGTAGAAGCGGCACAGCAGATTGATGATCGTTGACTTGCCCGCGCCGGTCGGCCCGACCAGTGCGATTGTCTCGCCACTTTGCACGGTGAGGTTGAAGTCACGCAGAACGGGCTTATCCTCTTCGTAGTAGAAGACCACATTGTCGAAGACGATCTCGCCCTTGATAGCCTCAACCGGATGTGCATCGGGTTTATCCTTGACCTCAACCACGCTGTCCATCAGGCTGAAGGTGCGCTCTGCCGAGGCAATCGCCAGCTGCATCTCAGCAAAGACGCGGGCCATCTCCTGAATGGGCCACAGCATGAACGTCACATAGCTGACAAAGGCCTGCAAACCACCGACGGTCAGCCCGCCGATTTCCACCTGCCCCACACTGAACAATACAATCACGCCGATGGTCACTGAGCTAACAAACTGTACACTCGGCAGGAACAATGCTGAGAGCCAGGCCGCTTTGAAACTCGCGTCATACATCTGTGAGGAGAGGCCCTTGAACTCCTCCAGATTGCGTTCTTCGCGCGTTAACGCTTTGATCACACGCACCCCGGTGATGTTCTCATTGAACGCACCTGTGATCTTGGAGTTCATCTTGCGGGCCTGCCGGAACTGCCGGATGATCCGGCGGCGGAAGAAAAGGGCCACAACAAACAGGATGGGCACCATTGCGAAGACGATCAGGGCCAGCTGCAGGTTGATGATTGCCATAAACACCAACGCTGTGCCGATGTTCATCAGCCCCCACGTCACATCCAGCAGCCCCCATGTGACCAACTCCGCCATGCGGTCCACATCCGAGGTCACCCGGGACATGATCCAGCCGACCGGCGTACGATCAAAGTACGACAGTGACAGATCCTGGAGCTTGGCAAACAGCTTCTTGCGCATGTCATAACGCACCCGGTGCCCGAGTACACCGGCCAGGTAGATGAACCCGAACACAGCACCCGCCTGCAAGACAGTCAGAATGCCATAGGTCATGGAAAGCTGTGTCAGGCGCGGCACATCCTGTGCCAGAATACCCTCATCAATGATGCGTGCACTCAGAAACGTAAAGTACGAGTCCATACCAGCGACAACGGTGATGCATACCAGAAAGCCGACCACCCATGGCCAGTGGGGAAACGTCTGGCTCAGGATCCGCCAGACCGTCCTGCCGTTGAACTCGGTATTGAATTCCTCTTCCTCAAATTCGTATTCGTCAGACACCTTGCAGTTCCTTTTCCAGGTCCGTCTCGATACGGGCCTGCATACTGTAGATACGCCTGTAGATACCGTCGACCTGCATCAGTTCATCATGGGTGCCGCGCTGCACGATCCGCCCTTTGTCCATGACCAGGATCAGATCGGCGATCATCACACTCTGGATACGGTGCGCAATGATGAACGTGGTACGCTGTTCCATGAGCCGTCCCAACGCCTCACGGATGGCACTCTCCGTCTCCGTATCGACGGAGGATGTGGCGTCGTCTAAAATCAGGATGCGCGGGTCCTTCAGCAGCGTGCGGGCCACAGCGACGCGCTGCTTTTGCCCACCGGACAGCGTCACACCGCGCTCACCAACCAGCGTATTGTACCCTTCCGGAAAGGACTCAATGACATCATGGAGCGCTGCTGCGCGTGCCGCCGCGTGCACTTCCTCATCGGTTACGTGCCGGCCCACACCAAACGCGATGTTCTCCCGGATAGTGCGTGAAAACAGAAACGGCTCCTGCTCGACAATACCGATCTGCTTGCGCAGATAGTGGCGCGGATACTCAGTGATCTCCACACCATCCAGGTAGATATGCCCCTCCTGATAGTCATAGAAGCGTGGCAGCAGGTTCACCAATGATGACTTGCCCGATCCGGTTGAGCCAAGCAGGGCCACCACCTCGCCCGGCTTGACCTCGAAGGAGATATCCTGCAAGACCGGATGGCCCTCCTCATACCAGAACGTCAGGTTCTCAACGCGTATACCGCCCGCGACGCCCTCCGCGGGGGCATGGCTGCCTGTTTCCAGATCCTCCTTGTCGACCCGGATCAGATCAAGCACGCGCTGCAGGGAGACCAACCCGACGGACATATCTACGATCAGACGGCCCAGGTTGCGCATCGGCCAGATCAACCAGATGACCATGCCCGCGTATGCCAGATAGGTTCCTACGGTGATGGTGCCGTTGATCGCCAGCAGCGCCCCCAAGAAGAACCCGCCCACCAGTTGGATGCCGCACAGAATATCCGAGATGGGCCAAAACACCGAGTGCAGGCTCAGCAGCCGTTTGCCCCGCTCGAACTGCTCCCAGTTGTCCCCCTCAAACTTGTCTGTTTCGTAGTCATGGCGCGCGAACGCCTTCACCACACGGATGCCACTCAGATTCTCCTGCAGGGTCGTCGAGAGCACTGCTTCCTGGTCCTGAAAATGCTCGTATGCGTCAGAAACTCGCCCAAAGAAATACACGGACAGCACCACTACAATCGGCACTACAACGACCGAAGCCAGTGCCAGCGGCCAATACAGATATACCAACGCAATGAAATTCACGACGAACAACAGCACAATCCGCCCGGCCATGATCGCCTGGTCGGAGAAAAAGCGCCGCACCGCGTCGACATCCGATGTAGACCGCTGAATGAGCTCGCCTGTCTGGCTCTTGTCGTGATAGGTGTACGTCAGCCGCATCAGGTGATCATACACATAGTCACGCAGGTTGCGGGCCAGGTTCTCCGCCACCCGCGCTGCTGAGCTCCGGCTGAAGAACGTGAAGCTGCCTTCCAGCAGCGCCAACCCCACAAACCCCAGCGCAATGATAAACACAGTTTGTGTCAGCTGCCCGCCGATCAACACATTGTCAACGAAGTAGCGCAGCAGTAGGTACGTCAGCGCCTTGAACACGGCAGCCAGCCCCATCGCGAAGGTCGCCCATGCATAGACGTTACGATAGCCGGTAGCCAACTTCCAGATGCTGGCTACCCTATTGTCGGATACTGCCCCCTTCAAATCGAAACCCGTAACCACAGCCATCAACCAACCCCCTTTAAGATATTTATCTAACAACGCAGCCCTACTATTATACCCGAAAATCGATTTGACACCGCTTCAACTCTTTGCGATAACAGGGACAAGGTTCCAGTTACACGGCGGAGGAAACAATGCCCACCCCTTACGACGGAAAAATCGCGATATGGCATGTGGCAGGCAGTTGGATCGGTGAAGCCACGATTGAGGAGGTTGGCGAAACCCTGAACGAATGGGCTCCCAACTTGGATGCAGTCTTCGTGAAGACAAGCCAGGGCGACCAATGGCAGGGCGCCAAGGACAGCAAGGCCTCCATGGCAATCAATGGACCGGATGATCTCGCTAAATGGGTCAATGTCTTAGCAAACTTCGATTTGGAAGTACATGCCTGGTGTGTGCCACGCGGCGAAGATGTTGAAAAGGAGATCGACCTGATTGTGCAGGCATCTCAGGTGCCCGGTGTGCGCTCCATGATTCTGGATGTAGAGCCCTTTGACGGTTTCTGGAAGGGCACTAAAGAAGATGTCACAACGCTGTGCAGCGGCATTCGCAATGCGTTAGGGCAAGACTTTCACATCGGCATGAGCGTTGATCCGCGCACGCAATGGTACAAACCAATCTACCCGGATGCCTGGCGTCCCTATGTAGATAGCATCCACCCGCAGTGCTATTGGGCTCTGATGGGGCGTGAACCGGAAAGCGTTATCTCAGAGGCTTACGTGGTGTGGGGAGATTACGGCCTGCCGGTCTACCCGTTGCTGCAGGCATGGGATGTTTATGCGGATGCGATGCGTGAAGCACACGACATTGCCAAGGGTGTGCGTGGCGCGACCGGTATCTCATGGTTCCGGCTGGGGACGGCTGGCCCGATCCAATGGCCCGCCATCGATGATGAGATCGTTGACTCTGAGGTCGGCCCGGATGACATCGTGCGCTTCTACGATTGGGAAAAGATCGTTACACCCGATGATCCGGGATACATGTCAGGCACGCATACCGGCACCCCAGTTGAGCAGGAGTTCGAAGAATTCACCAGTGTGCGCGGTCACACGGTTCGTTATAAACCCACCCAGGAGTTAAGCGATCGGGTTTGGGCACAGTGGGTGCCACGCCTCCCCACACAAGGCATCTATGAAGTATCGGTCTACATACCCAGCGAACACGCTACAACCACAGAAGCCCAGTATCATATCCATGGCATCGTCAGTCTGGAAGGCAGCGAACTGCTGGTGCGGTTTAACCAGAGCCGGTATGCCAACCAATGGGTACCGTTGGTTGTGTACGAATTCCAGGAGGGCGTCAACGGTGGGCGGGTCAACCTGACCGACCTCACCGGCGAAGATGATCGCGAGATCGCCTTTGGGGCGGTGCGCTGGCGTCGCGTGGTAGAGCAGAAACCCATCGAGGAAGTCGAGCCACCGGACGACGAGGAGGAAGAGGAAGAACCGCCCGTGCCCGGCGACCCGACTCAGGGCTTTGATGCGCCCGTTGGTACAGTTGAGGAGCGCCTGACGACCAAAGTTTGGCCAAGCACATGGTACGACGCCACAGGCTATGCCACCTATTACACGGTGGTAGGGCCAGCCTATCACACCGGGGTTGACCTGAATAACAACCGCCCCACGTGGGACTCCGACCGTGAAGCACCCGTGTATGCGCCAGCTCACGGCATTGTGACGTATTCTGGCAACCTGGGTGGCACATGGCAGCATGTCATCGTCATCCGGCATGATCCCCTCCCCAACGGCGATATCGTCTGGACGCGCTATGCGCATGTCCACCAACCACGGGTATCAGAGGGTCAGCGCGTCGAACGCGGCGAGCAGATCGCGGTTATTGGCAATGCCTACGGCAGGTTGGCCTATCATCTGCACTACGACATCGTGAAAACCAACGTGTTGGAGCAGTATCCCGGTCATTGGCCCGGCCTCAACCTGGATCAGGTTTACACACACTACCATAATCCGAAGAGCTTCACGATCTCTCACCGGCCTCCTGGCCGCGGCTGATCAAATGGCTCTTGCCCACGGAGTGGGCACCGACCAGCAGTGCTCACTCCGGCGCGTTGATCAGAAAGGTGGCTCCCCGGTCGAAGTACTCTACCATCTGCGAGCGAATCGGTTCGGGGATGCCAACCTCATCGATCGCTTCAACCATGTAGGTAAACCAACGGTCGCGGGCTGCGGGGGTGATTGCATAGGGCATGTGGCGCATGCGCAGCCGCGGGTGCCCCTTCAGTTCGTTGTAACGGGGTGGACCGCCCCAATACTGCGTCAGGAAGAGGAACTGGGCTTCCTTACCTGGTTCCAGATCATCAGGAAACATCGCACTGAGCATGTCATCCTGCTCAATGCGGCGGTAGAAGGCTTCCACCAGTGCGCGAAACGGTTCGTCACCACCCAGCCGTTCATAGACTGTTTCACCCTTGGGGTTGAGAACAAGTGGTTCACTCATCGGATATCTTTCTCTCTATATCACAGTTGCTGTGTTAAACTATAGCAGGTGTCCAATTGACCTTCACGGTGCAATGAAAAAACGACTTCTTGCTATCGTCATGCTTTTACTCGTCCCGGTCGGCGTTGCGCAGGCCGCGGATCAGGTTCAGGCCCCTCGCGGCGATACCTACTACGGCATCAACTTCGTCGAACCCACCGAACCCTGGCTGAGCCTTGGTGCGGAAAGCGGCGCGGGCGTCGTCCGTTGGCAGTTCAACTGGCGCGATCATGAACCCTCGCCTGGCCGGTGGGAATGGGGCCTCGCCGACAGCTATATCGACACATGGCGCAACGCCGGGATCCAGGTCCATGCGCTGCTGCACTATCCACCTGACTGGGCCATGGAAAACCCCGGCACCGGTCTGATGCCCGTCAACCGCGACCTGCCATGGGATCACCCGGATAATGGATGGGGCCGCTACTGCCACGAGTTTGCCAAACGCTATCGGGGGCGCATCTTCAGCTATGAGATCTGGAACGAGCCCGATCTCGACCAGTACTGGGAAGGCAATGCTCGCCAGTACTTCCACATTATGAAAAGCTGCTACATGGCCATCAAGGCAGCTGACCCGAACACACCCGTCTCCATGGCAGGGATGGCGCTGCTCGTTGAGCCGGACTTCTTCCCTTCTGTGGTGCGCTACGCCGTACAGGATCCTGAAGGCCCTGCCAACAACTACTTCTTTGATGCAGCCAACATCCACATGTACAACTACGCGCGGCTCACATACACGCTGACGGGGCAGACACGCTGGGTGCTGCGCCAGTACGGTCTGGGTGACAAACCGATCTGGATCACCGAGACCAACATCGCGCTGCGTGGCTATGGCATCAATGACGATGAACCCGGTTGGTGGAATGCCACAGAAGAGGAGATCGCCTGGTATATGGTCCAGGCTGTCGCCAACGCCCATGCCGCCGATGCTGAACGCTTCATGGTATTCCGGCTGCATGACTCCGCCATGGAACAGGCGTGGGGCCTTGTCAAGAATGACGGTGAGCCCCGCATGAGCTACACAGCTTACCAGACGGCTATCGGTCTCATGACAGACATCGTTGATGGTGATCGCCAGACGGCCGGCGATATCGAGAAAGTCATTTTGCTGCGTGGTGATGGCACTCGCCTGACGGTCGTTTTTACGACTTCCGGTCGGGCAGCCAACGTGACCCTGCCCGCAGCTACCACGGAAGCACGCGTGTATGACTCCCAGGGAAACACTACACTTATCCAGGCCCGCGGCGGCGCCTACCGGCTCAACTTACCGGCCGCTGAAGGGCGCAATTTCTCCCGTCCAAATGATTATACTGTCGGCGGGCCACCCCTCATTCTCGTTGAAGAAAACGTTGGCAGCCTACCAAACGCACCCGCACCCAGCCAGCCGGAAGAGGACAAGCTCCCGCCAACCGCCTCTCTTGCTGTTGAAGCCATCCCTGGTTCACAGGAGAGCATCCGGATCACCTGGTCGGCCTCCGATCTCGGTGGCAGCGGCGTTGAAACGTATGATGTGGAATTCAGCCGTGACGGCGGCCTGACATGGCAAACCTGGCTGGAGGATACGCAAGAGGTCGAATCCCTCTTTGAGATGCCGAGCGGTGGATACTATTTGTTCCGTGTGCGCGCGGTCGACGAGGCAGGGAACATGGGGGCTTTCTCACAGCCCATAGAGGGGGGCATAAAGCCCGTCGGCTACCTGACCGGCTTTGTGGTTGACCTGCGCGGCCAACGCATCCCCTTTGCGCGGCTCACCCTCGGTGATGGCACGCTGCACGACGCTGACGAAACCGGGCGCATTCAGCTTGAGCTGCCATTGGGTGAACAGCATCTGCAGACGATCGATGGCTCCATCCACGGCGTTTTCTATCCGGATGAGACTATCGATGTGCAGTTGGCAGAGGAGTATGTGCGCACGTGGCTGCTCCTGCCCCGTGAAAACCTCGTGGCGAACGGGAGCTTCAATCAGGACTTGGAAGGCTGGCAGATTGCCTCTCCGGCCTCCGCACAGGCGGTCTTTGCCCGCGGAGAACAGCTGCTCCAACTTGCTGGCAAACGCAGCCCATGGGGTGATCCTTCCGCCTCAGTGACTGTTGACCTACCTGGCTATGCCAACGGCGTGATCAGCTTCTTCTACCGCCAGCCGGATGCAGCCTCTCATGCGCGGCTACGTGCCATTCATGCCGAAGGCAGCGATGTTCTGTGGGAATCGGTAGGGCCTACGCCGGATTTCACACGGGCCTTCGTGGACCTCACCCCTTACGCAGGCAGGCGGATCACACTCCGGTTTGAGCTGGTGGGGCGTGGCAAGGGGGTTCCATCCGGCATCCTTCAGATCGATCATGTTCTGGTCGGTGATGTGCCCATCTTGCCCAACCAATAAACGAAAAAGACCCCGCACGCAGCGGGGTCCAGTATTCTCTGTTGCAGCCTATTCGGCGTCTTCAACGCGTTCGTACTTCGGCGCGTAGGCCCCGTTGTCCTTCTGAACATACGAGAGCTTCATCACAGCCTTCTTGATATCGCCCTTACGCGCCTTACCAACGGTCTTCTTTGCACCCTTCTTACCGGCCATTTGTCAGCCTCCTCTTTCAAACGTAGTTCTCAGTTGCAGTATACCGGATTACGGACCCGTTGGTCCAGTCGGATCCAGCGTGTCAATGCTGTCAAAGTTCGCATCCAGGAACAGATTGAAGAAGCTCTGTCCCAGCAGGCTGGGCTCACCAAAGGACAAGAAATCAACGCGCGGGTCTGTGGCTACCTCCAGCGGATCAGGCACATCGACGCCGTACACATCGAGGATGTAGTTCAGGGTAACCGTATCGGTCGCGATATCGGTGATGTTATCGTCGAGCGCACTGCGCAGAACCAGATCGATGTCGGCCCCGATCTCAAGCGAATACTTGAGCACCAGTGCGTCCTGCCGCGTCATGATCAATGTGGCAGTCAGCGGCGGCGGGATCTGCGTAGGTGTTGGGGTAGGCTCGGCCTCTTCTTCCGGAGGCGGCTGTGCCGCTTCTTCCTCAGGTACAGGCTCTGCCGTTGGCTCTATCTCCTGGGTGACCACAATGGGCTGGTACAGGTCCAGCAGAGGTGCTGTACCTACGTGGAGGACAACCGCATTGTCAATGATCAGCTGCGTTGATTGACGCGGACGCTGTGACTCACTTGGAATGATCAGCAGCGATGAGTCGAAAAACACTTCTTCAGCGTAGCGCTCATCGGGCAGATCATCACCCGGATCATAGAAGCGGATGAATTCATCGAGCGACTGCAGGGTGATGACGTTAGTTTCCGGGTTCAAAGTCACCGTGGCACCGCGGTTGCCCAATTCCGATTGGAACTCCTGGTCCACATCCACAAAGCGGTAAGAGGCTAAGATGTCGACGTGGTCGCCCTCACGCAGCAGGTAGGACACACTCGACACGTTGGTGATGGGCAGCGTAATGGCCACAAAGCCCGATGGAATCCGCAGGGTGGCATCGCTGCCTACACGCACCAGATCGATGGGCTCATCCCCGGGTGTCAGCATAAAGTCCTGAATGGGCTGCCCGCTGATGATATCCGTTCGGGCCACACGCCCTTCCACCTGCCCGAGTCCTTCATCCTCGCCATCCCCGACTGTCAACAGCGTTGGGGGCAGCGGGTTGGCCGGATCGTCTGGGAAGGCCACAATTGTCACATCGGACAGATTGAGCCGGGCTCCGCGCGGAATATCCCGGTCGGCGACGATAACGTTCACGATGGGCGGTGTTGCTGTGGGGGGTACAGTTGGTGTGGTTTCTTCCTGCGCTACCTGGGGCGTTTGCTGCCCGCCACCAGGTCCGGTTAGACCCGCGATCAGGCCGAGCACGAAAATGCCTACAATGATCAGCAGGACGACGACCACAAGCACAACGAGCAGAATGATGATGCCCGTTCGATTTCTACTGGTGCCAGCACCCATGCGGTTAGCTCCTCATGGTGGGTTGAAACAAGAGGCAGACGCCTCCCTCGTATTATACGTCATTCAATGCACAAAGCAACCTGAGAAAAAAGTCACCGGCCGCCCTGGGGCGAGCCGGTGACAGATGGGTCAAACGATGGTCGAACTAGCGGGTCAGATAAGGACGGCTGTCCAGCGTGATGCGCCAGGCAAAACTGTCGTTCTGGCCCGTTCGGTAGTTTGCTGTAAGTGTTGAGCCGTAGAAGGCGATGCCATCCGACAGGCCCGGAATGGCGAACTCATAGCCGGTCCATGTACCGTTGCCAGGAATGGGGATGTCGTCAGGCCCTGAGCGAGTGACACCGACCAAATCGTTACACTGATCATCATTGTCACCATAGCAGATCACCCAGTCGGACTGGGGCACGTCCTCAAAGTAGAAGTAGATCGGCCCCTGAGCACCAGCATCGGGATCAAACAGGTCAATTGCTAGGTCCTGGCCCTCAAACTGGTTGCTGATATACGTCAGCGGGATATCCACCCGGGCACCCACATTGCCGTTCTGGGGTAGGCGCCCCAGCGCGAACACCACGGCATCATCAAAGATGCGCCGCGGGTCATAGGTGCTGTCCGAGCGCTCCACGGCGATGTTCATCAAGTTAAACACGTGCATATTGCGTGCGTTGGCATCAGAGGGCAAGTGTGTGATGACGTTTTCGTCATCCGGCGGCGGCCCCGCCCAGAACTCATACCCGTTCTCCGAAAAGCCGCTTACACCGATCACCTCAATGTACAGGAAGCGGTTGCCCGCTGCATCGGTGAAGATGTTCGGCACCTCACTGGTGAGGTCAATGGTGAAGTCGCCATTGCCTTCGCATTCGTTGTCGGCGTTGCCGAACGGCTCATCTGCCACCGCAGCGTACGGGAAGGAAGGCAGATAGTCCACGATGGTTGCAGTCCGCATGGCGTCGCAGTCTTCAACCTCAGCCAATGGCTCGCTGTTAAAGGTGCCATCGCCGTCCCAATCGCCCAATGTGCAGAAGTCGGTCTCAGTCCCCTCAATGTTGAAGGTATTGCACATCACAGGGCCATCTACCTCCCAACCAAGGAAGGGATCGGTGGGGCCCAATTCGTCCTCGTCCGGCTCATCGGTGCTCAGGAAGTGGTCAATTGCTGGGCGCAGCACACCATCACCATCCGGCACGCCGTCACCATCGTTGTCTATATTCGGGGAGACCCACTCAAGGTCGGTCAAGGCGGCCTCTGAGTCGGGGTCGCCCAAATCGGGTTTGCCGATGTAGTAGGCCAGATCCACCTCTTCAAGCGTGCCGTCCGGCTGCTGGGCAAAGTAGTACAGCCGGTACACGGTTTCCGTATTCACCTGTGTGGCATAGCTGCCGGGTTCGCCGCAGCTGTTAAACGCATCCGGATTGCCGGAGTTGCCACGGTTTTCGTCCACATTGAAGAACCAGGACACCGGCAGGCCCTGCCAGGTCTCGCCTGTAACTACACCACAGGCGTCCTTCCTCCCGTCACAACCGATCCCGCCACCA
>JAADYX010000128.1 GCA_010092885.1 Chloroflexota bacterium
CTGCATGCGCTCGACCTGGGGTTGTTCAACCAACACCTCAACGCGCTGATGGCCGGTGAGTCCGTTACGCTGCCGCATTTCAACTTCCACACGGGCACCCGTGAACGCGGCGAAACGGTGCGGCTGACCGGGTCGCACATCCTGATTGTGGAGGGCATCCACGGCCTGAACCCGGAACTCGTCCGCGATGTGGACCCGGACCGGGTGTTCCGCATGTATGTCTCCTGCCTGACGCAGCTCAACATTGACCGCCACAACCGCATCCCCACCACGGATGTGCGCCTGCTGCGCCGCCTCGTCAGAGACAATCAGTATCGCGGCTATGCGGCAGCCGAGACCCTCGGCCGTTGGCAGAGTGTGCGCCGCGGCGAAAAACGCTGGATCTTCCCCTATCAGGAAAACGCCGATGTGATGTTCAACAGCGCGCTGGTCTACGAACTGAGCGTGCTGCGCCCGTTGGCCGAACCGCTGCTGCGCCAGCTGCCCCCTGCCACCTCGCTGGAGATCGAAGGCAAGCGGCTGCTGTCCTTCCTCAGCTGGTTTGAGATCATCCATGACGCCGAGGAATTTGTGCCCAACAACTCCATCCTGCGGGAGTTCACGGGCGGCAGTATTCTGCGCGACTATGTGCCCGGCCACCCCGGCCAGGAAGGCGCGTTCATCGATCCGGTGGGCGCATGACCCGCACACTGTTCGCCCTGGTGGCCCTGCTGGCCGCCCTGTGGGCCTGTGGCGCACCTGCTCCGCAGACCAGCGAAGACCTGATCGCGTACGATGAGAGCGGCACGGTGGCTGGCGTGATCGACGGCGATACGGTGGATGTCCTGATTGATGGGTTTGCCGAACGGGTGCGCTACATCGGGATCGATACGCCGGAGCGCGACGAACCCTGTTACCGGGAGGCCAGCGATGCCAACGCCGCACTGGTACAGGGCCAGACGGTATACCTCCTGCGCGATATCAGCGAGACAGACCGGTTTGACAGGCTGCTGCGCTATGTCTACGTGGAGCAGGGCGGCGACCTGCTCTTCGTGAATGAGACGTTGGTCGCTGCGGGCTATGCGACTGCCGTGCGCTTTGAGCCGGATGTCGCCTTCTACACCCTCTTCAGCGAGTTAGAAGCCAACGCCCGGGCCAACAACGTTGGATGCTGGCCCACCGGAGCCTTCGACTAGTGCCCTCAACAGCCTTCGCGCTGACGGTCGGCACGCTGACCTTCTTTGTGGCGGTGCTGCTGGGCCCGCCGCTGATCCGTGGGCTGCGCCTGTGGACCATCGGGGAGACCACTCTGCACGTGCCCGCTGACGACAGCGGTTCGGCCGGTGACCGGCGCTTTGTGCCGATCATGGGCGGGCTGATGGTCATCATCCCGGTGGCGGTGGTCATCATCACGCTGAACGTGGTGGGTCTGTTCGACCCCGACCTGACCGGACGGTCCATTCTGCTGCCCGTGCTGGTGATGCTCACCTTCGGCGCGATCGGCATGCTCGATGACTGGGAGACCATGCGCAGCATCCGGGTTGAGGCGCTCAGTGCGCGGCAGCGGCTGGGCATGCAGTTCGTGTTGGCCATTGCTACGGCCCTGGTATTGTACTTCCTGTTTGATATCCGCTCGCTGGTACTGCCCGGTGTGGAACAACGCATCGACCTGGGGCTGCGCTACATTCCCGTGGCCGTGGTGATCGTGTTCGCCATGTCCAACGCGATGGACCTCACCGACGGCGTGGACGGTCTGGCCGGCATCGTCAGCGTGACGGGCTTTGCCTCCTACGGTATTGTGGCGCTGGTACAGGAGCAGGTCTTCCTGACACAGTTCTGCATGACGATGGTCGGCGCGCTGGTGGGCTTCCTGTGGTTTAACATCTACCCGGCGCAGCTGCGCCTCGGTGATACGGGCTCATTCGCGCTGGGGGCCACGTTGGGCGTCGTCGCTCTGATGACTGGCCAGTGGCTCATCCTGCCGTTCATCGCGATCATCCCCATTGTGGAGGCGCTTTCCGTGCTGGCCCAGGCGATAGTCGGGTGGCTGTCTGTGGTGGTCACCGGGCAGAGTGTCAGGCTGTTGCGTGCCACGCCGCTGCACCACCACTTTGAGGTGATCGGCTGGAGCCAAGTACAGATCTTCCAGCGGTTTTGGGTGGTGCAGCTGCTCGCCGCGACGGTTGGCGTGGCCCTCGCCCTGCTGTGATCAGGACTTGCGGCGCAGGATCGACACGGCCTTTTTCAGCATGCCCGCCGGGGATTGGTTTTCGGCGAGCATACTCTCAAACAGATCGGTGAGTGCCTCGGCATCGACCGTGCCCGGCAGCCCGATCATCACGACCTGGCTGTGCGGTTCGCTGCCATCCCAACCCTTACGCAGCTTGACCACACCCCGCTTGCCGACCACATGCATCTCGCCGGGGCGGTCCGGCGACTCGGCCAGATAGAGGATGCCCTTCGCGCGGAAGATGCCCACCGGCAGGTCCTCGATGGTCTTGCGCAGCGCCTTAAACGACAGCGGTTTGTCGCTGGTCCAGCTCCATGAATCGAAGATGAGGCTGTGGTCGGTGTGCGCATGGTCGTGGCCGCCGGGCGCGTGGACGTGCACATCGCGATGGGGGCGTTGTACCAGCCGCTCCAGATCGTACAGGCCCACCCCGAGCACGAGTTCTAAGGGCACATGGGCCTGCGTGGTCTCCAGGATGCGGGCCACCGGCACGATGCCGCGCACCCACTTGCGCACCTTTTCCAGGTGGGCTTCATCGACCAGATCGGTCTTGTTGAGGATGACGACATCCGCCACGCCAACCTGATCGAGGGCCAGCAGGGCCTGCTCGCCTTCCAGGTCGAGCACCTGCTCGCTGTCGACCATCACAAGGATCGAGTCCAGCTGGATGATCTGGCGCAGTTCGGGCCGCAGGAAGGTCTCGGCCACGGCCAACGGATCGCTGACGCCGCTCGCCTCAATGACGATGTATTCCGGCGGATCGTCGCGCTGCAGCAGGCGCACCGTTTCCGTGATCAGATCGTCGCGGATGGTGCAGCAGATGCAGCCGTTGGCCAGGTTCACGGTGCGTTCGCCTTCCACGCCGACCACCAGCTGGCTGTCGATGTTGATCGCGCCAAAATCGTTGACGAGCACCGCCACACGCAGGCCGTGGTCGCCGTGTAGGATGCGGTTGAGCAGGGTGGTCTTGCCGGACCCGAGAAACCCGCTGATGATCGTGACCGGCACCGTCATCGGATGACCTCCCAGGCCAGGTGCTGGAGTTCCGGTTCAAGCAGCTTTTCCCACGCGACCTTCACGGCGTTCGGGCTGCCCGGCGTGCTGACCACCACCGTGTTGCGATACACGCCCGCTGTGGCCCGGCTGAGCATCGCCGCCGCCCCGACTTCCTGGTAGCTGAGCATACGGAAGATCTCGCCGAAGCCGGGCAGGGTCTTTTCCAGCTGGCGGCTGAGCACGTCATAGGTGCGGTCTCGCGGCGCGATGCCCGTGCCCCCGTTGAAGATCACCACGCGCGCCTCGCCCGCGGCCAGCTCATCGAGCACCGCCTTCACCTGGTCAGGCTCGTCCTTGATCAGACGGTAGGCGGCCACCCGATGGCCCGCCGCCTCGATGCGTTCGGTCAGGTAGGCGCGGTTGAAATCGTTTTCCGGTGTGCGCGTATCGCTCACCGTGACAATCGCCACTGGGATGGGGCCTTCAGCGGCGGCCAGCTCGCGATGTTCTTCCGCGCCTTTGGGTGTTTCGGTCATGGGGTTTGCTCCACGTTACTCTTTGCGCTTGTTTTCTTCTCACGGACGCGCGCTAAGCGCGGCCCAAACCGAAGTGTACCAACTACGGCCGCCGCGATCAGACTGATCTGTGTGAGGCCAGCCATTACCCCAACGTATATCGACGCGGCCATCTGATCACGGCGGCATAGGCACCAATAGGGCGGTCGGATTGGCGGAGCGGTACCTCCCTCACCCGGCATGCATCTTACGGCGGATCGCGCGCTGTGCCAACATCCATGCGGCGGCAAGCACAGCGCCGGGTGCCAACGTCGACAGCAGAATACCGGCCATCTGGCCCACTGCAAGCAGAGTCATAAAGGCCCGGGTATTTGCCGGGTCCACCAGCAGGAAGGCGATCATTCCGCTGGCCAAGCTGCTGAGCACAAACATGGCGATCTGGATGGCGAGCAGCAGGCCGACCGCCGCACCGGATGCCGTCCCGGCGTGGTCAAAGAATGCCGCCAACGTGATGCCGACCAGCCCGGCACAGGCCACCACGACCAGCTGCTGCACTATGCTGAACACAAACGCCGCGGCGTAAGCGAATCCGGTGAGCAGCGTGGGCTCAAATGTGCCCAGAAACAGGGCGGTCACCACGTTGAAGAGGCCCGCGGGCAGCAGCACGATGCCAGTCGCAATCGGCACGCGCAGCCGGTGGAAGGCGTGCGCCACATAGCCGAGCATCACCTGCCGGGGTTCAACCAGTGTGGTGCCCAAAAACCGGAACGCATCCGACTGCATGTCGTTGTGCGTCAGGGCGGCGGCGACACCGGCCGTCACCAGCGGCAGCAGGTAGAAGTACAGCGACAGCGGTGTGCCGATCACCAGCCCGCTGATGCCCACACTCCCGATCACCTGACTGATCAGCAGGCCGCTGCCGACCGCAGCGACCGCCATCACGATGAAACCGCCTATCGTCAGCGGGATGAGAATGGAGTAGGTCGGCTGTTTGTCGAGCTTCACCAGCCGGTTGATCACAGGGTTGGAGGTAGACATTACAGCTCCTTTCGAGAACGCAAGGCCTGCCACCACAGCAGCCCGCCCCACGCGATCCAGATGGCCGGTATGACCACCCACCGCGCGAGCTGCTGGAGGCTCAGCGCGGGTTCCAGCATACGGCCATTGAGCGTGAACAGCACTTCCGGCGTGGCCTGCACGATGAGGCGAGTGGGCAGCAGCGGGGCGGCCAACAGCAGCATCGCGC
>JAADYX010000129.1 GCA_010092885.1 Chloroflexota bacterium
AGCGCTCACTGGTCGGTTCCCAAATGGCAGCCAGCCGCGACGACAGCTTTGTGCTCTCCGTGGGGTTTACGCTCGGGTACGGCGGAAACCCCGCGGAGGTCCACGTGCGCCGCATCCCCGGGGAGGCAGGTGCGCCGGGCGAACTGGCTGGTACGCTAACTGGCTATATCTACAGCACGGGTGGTGGCTTCCCGCCGGTGGTTCAATTCGGGGATACATCCTTGTGGCACGTGCCGATGCCGCTCGGCGACGACGAGGGCATGTGGACGGGGTATCTCGATGCGACCACCGGCCAGCCGGTCGATCCGCTGGCGGTCTTCCCGGGGCCCTTTGCGGGCGCGGGGGGGCTGACCAGCCTGGATATCGCTCCGGATGGGCGCTGGCTGCTGTGGCGGTTCCATGAGGAGAGCTTCGATGAGCCGCCCGTACAGATCGCCATTGCGCCGGTTGAGGACCCCACCAGCGCTGAGATCGTGGAGGGCGCGGACCTGATGGGGTGGGGGCCGGACTACGTCATCCTGTGGCCCGCCGACGACAATCAGCGGACGTCGATGGCGGAGGTCTGGATCACTGCGCTCCCGCTGAGCGGTCCGGTGCATCCATTGGATGGTTTCTCCTACATCATCAACCTGGCGGAAGACCTGCTGATCGGTGTGCCGGTAGACCCGGCGCCCGGTGGGCCGGACCTCCGCACCCTGCTGACCATCACACCGGAGGGTGACCGGCGCACCATCTCGCTGCCTGATACGGTCACCCTACTGTCGGAATACGGACGTTTCGGGCCGGGGGCAGGTGGCACCCTGATCGCGGTGGAGGATGCTCCGGCGTTGATGGATGACGGACGCTGCCGCCATCCGTACGGCATTTTTGCGGTGGACCGTTGACAGCGATGTCATCGTGTACTATACTCTGGTATAGTATGACGTGGGAAAATTGGGAGCACCACATGTTCAATATGGGTTCGGCCGATCGGATTATACGGGCGGTTGTCGGCATCGCGCTGATCGCCTTGGGGTTCATCGTGCTGCAGGGCGCGCTGGGTATTGTGCTCGGCGTGGTGGGCGTTATCCTGGGTGCTACTGCGCTAACGGGCGTCTGCCCGCTGTATATGCCGTTTAACTTCAGCACAAAGCGCGCCGATTAAACAGCAGTCAACCTCCTTCGTGTGTGGCTGAGGGGACACAATCCCGTGTGGGTGTGTCCCCTCGTCGAGTGTCCGGCAGGGGAGCTTTGGGGTACACTGCCCCAAAACTACAGGAGGCGTGTCACATGGGCGAGCAGAAAGGCAGTGGGTGTGGGCGTTGCGCTGGAGAACATCGCGCTGGGCACAGCACTCGGCGTGGTGTTTGGCATGGCGCTTGCCCTCGTGATGGGACGCCTGAGCCGCCGTGATCTGCGTGCCCGCCACCCCGGATCAGATCCCGGCATTGCACGCCGTGCTGGAGGGCGACCGGCTGGTGGGCACATTCGCCCTGCGCGACCACCGCTTTTCCGCCGAGTACGGCGTGATCTTCTTCCACAAATCACTGGGCTGATCGCAAAAAGGACAGCCCGTCAGGCTGCCCTTCTGATTGGCTCAGGTCAGCTGCTCAGCGCGGCACGATCTGTATCACGTCGAACAGGACGCTTGTCGTGCCCTGGTCTTCGCCCGTCACATCGGAGAGGGAGACAAACTCGTTGAGGTTGCCCGCACCGAAGCGATAGGTGCCGAGTGAGACCCATTCGCCTTCATTGCTTTCCTGGTCCACGATGGTCTGGGTGTAGCCACCAAAGTGATGGACCCAGTACGGCGCACTCTCGGTCAGGTCCGCGGTGGACTGCGGAATGTAGACGTAGACCTCATAGCTGCCGGGCTCGGCGTCCACGAAGCCATCGATGTACCAGCGAACCCACTCATACGGATTGGCCTGGATGTCGGTGTTCTCCGAGAGATAGAACGTCTCATTGTAGCCACCGTCTTCCAGCTCCCAACCGCCAGGGGCACCACCCCGTGTAAAGCCGCCGTTGGTGTTGTCCACCAGCAGGCCCTCATCAGCGACCGGCTCGATCGTCTCGTCGATATCGACCGGTTCCCAATCAAGGCGGGCCACGGCGTCAACGCGGTTTTCGTAGTACTCCATGCGGACTTCCACCGGATCGCCGTCTAACTCGACCTCTTCAGTGTAGGTCGTCGGGGGCTGGTTCTGCCACGCGTCGATGATGAGGTCATCATCGATGTACAGGCGGCCGCCGTCGTCAACGGTCATCTCGAACTCGTATTCGCCTTCGGGCAGTTCCAGCGTCCGGATCCACAGGGCGGACCACTGGTTATCAGGCAGCAGGTTCGGGAACGGGGAGGAGTCGCCGAAGTCAAAGTCGATCACGTCAACCTCATCAATGGCCACCGGTGTGCCGGAGAGGTCGGTGTTGTCATAATAGAAGGCCGTCCACTCGTCGTCGGTGTCGTCCTGGTCGTCATCACCGGGGTCGGCCAGCCGCCAGTCGAACTGGGCCACGGCTGTGCCCGCATACTCGAAGTATTCCACGGTGATGGTGTGGGTACCTTCATCCAGCGTCACGAACGCATCATAGGTAGTTTCGGACTGTCTCTCCCAAGCGTCCAGCACGCGGTCCCCATCGACGAACACGCGCATGCCGTCGTCGGTGCTCACGGTGACCTCATAGGTACCGGCGGGCACGTCGGTCACTGTTTCCCAGCGGGCGGAAAACTGGTTGGCATCCACGGCTGGGTCCGGTGAGCCGAACCCCCAGCGGTAGTTGATCGCGTCTTCAACGCGGTCAACGACGGGATCACCACTCAGGGAGATGTTGTTGTAATACTCGGTAAACCATTCCATGTCTTCTTCAGGTTCCGTCACCTGTGCGGATGTGGCGGCGGGCAGCAGAATGGCTGCTACGGCCGCACTCAGCAGGGCGACGATCACTCGCATCTTCATCAATATCATACCTTCGCTTGCGTCACTCACCTTGAGCATAGGGGCCGCGTGTTAGAGGGGGAATAGCAGGTTATCAAAACGGGATCAACGCCGGTGTCAGAATCGCGTTAAGGTGCGCGGCGTGGTTGAAATCGACAATGCGCATCGCTAAAGTCACAGTACACGTATTGTGGAATAATTCACAGGGAAGGCTGGTATGGCAGAGTTCAATCCTCAACTACAAAAGGCGGTTAAAGAGCGTTTCGGCATCGATCTGGACCGGATCGACCGGCGCATCACGCATTGGATGGCCGAACACGGCATTCCGTTTCTGCGTGTGTCGGTCGGCATTGTGTTCTTCTGGTTCGGCGCGCTGAAGCTGGTGCCCGGCCTCAGCCCCGCCGAAGGGCTGATCATCGAGACGCTGGCCCCGCTCTCGCCCGTGCCGATGAACGTCTTCATCCCGATTTTGGCCGTGTGGGAGATGGTCATCGGGCTGGGGTACATCACAGGGCGGTTCATGCGGCTGACCATCCTGCTGATGTTCCTGCAGATGATCGGCACCGTTTCACCGCTGTTCCTCAACCCGGGTGCCGTGTGGAACGTCTTCCCGTTCGCGCTGACGCTGGAAGGGCAGTATATCATCAAGAATCTGGTGTTGATCAGTGCGGCGCTGGTGGTTGGGGCGACGGTGCGCGGCGGCCGTCTGACCGAAAAACCCGCCGAGTGAGGGGTATTTTAGCGCGCCATGTGGTATGATTGCCCGCATGGCAGAACGCATTCTTTATCTTGTTAGACACGCCCACTATCAGACTGAGCACGGCTACAACGGAGAACTGACCGACCTGGGGCACGCGCAGGCACAGGCCACAGCGCGCGCCCTGGCTGATCTTCCGCTGACGGCCATCATCAGCAGCACGTGGATCCGCGCCGAGCAGACGGCGGGCATCGTGGCGCAGTACCACCCCCGCCTGGAGGTGCAGCGCGCCCGCGCCCTGATCGAGCTGCCGCCGATCTACACCAACGGCCATTCCAACGGTGACGACCTGATCACGCATGCGCGGCCCACCCAACAGGATTCCAACGGGCACTACACCACCGGCCCGGCCTGGCTGACGTATCTGGCGGGCAAGAAATCCGGCATGACGCCCGAGCAGCTCGTCCGGCGGGAGATGGCGCGCGCTGACCGGCCTACGAGCGCTTCTTCAAGGCGACGCGCGGCGAGGACAAGCATGAGGTCATCGTGGCGCACGGCACCCTGATCCGCTACTTCGTGACGAAGATCCTGGGCACCCCGCCGGAGACATGGTCACGCATGGCGTGCGCCAACTGCGGCATCACCCGCGTGGCGATTGTTCCCCTTTACGAGGCTGACAACGGCAACCAAGTCTATCTGGAATCCTACATGGATACCGGCCACCTGCCGCTGCACCTGCGCAGCTAACCTGGTCACACCAGGAGCGCGGCCTGCTGGCGGATGTGGGCGTCGTCGGCGTCGTTTTGCAGGACGGGCACGGGCGTCAGCGGGTATTCAAACTGCGCCTCGATCACGTCCGCGTAGGATGCCGTCACCCGGACCCCGCCGTCGCCGCGCCGGACCAGACGTTCCCCGCGCAGGGCGCGCGGGGCTTCCACCAGCACGCACCGGGCGTGGGGGTGCGCCATCGCGATGAGGTGGC
>JAADYX010000130.1 GCA_010092885.1 Chloroflexota bacterium
CGGCGTGGAGCAGCTGAACGGGCTGCTGATCTTCTATGCGTGGCATACCGGCATCAGCGATGTGACCCCGCTGGCCGACCTGCGCAAGCTGCGCGAACTGGGGCTGGCCGACAACCGCATCACGGATATCACGCCGCTGTACGGCCTGACCAACCTCGACCTGCTGTTTTTGGGCGGCAACCATGGCATCCCCGCCGAGCAGTTGGAGCACATGCGCATGACCGCCATCGACGATTTCCGCACTCCGGATTGGCGGGAGGAGAGCAGCGAATGAACACGCTGTTGGTTCACACCCTCCACGACCTGCTGACCTACAATTACTGGGCGCATCGCCGCGTGTGGGCCCACATCCTAGCGCTGAGCGAGGAGCAGTTCAACCAACCGTTGGACTATTCCGTGGGGTCCATCTGCGAGCAGGTGGTGCACACCATGCGCTCGGAGGAGCTGCTGCTGTCGCGCATCCGGGGGGTGGAGCGACCCACCTATACTGCCGCGGATTTCGCTGGGCGGTCTGCCATCCGGGTGGCCTGGGATGAACTCGAAGAACGGCTGTGGCAAACCGTGCGCCCGATGGGTGAGGCTGAGCTGGCGCGGCCCTGCCGCTACACCAATTCACGCGGGGATGTCTTCGAGCAGACGGTGCTGCAGCTGCTGCTGCAGCTGGTCAACCATGGCACCGATCACCGCGCGCAGACCCTCGCCATGATGCATACGCTCGGCGCGGCCACCACTGCCCACGATCTGCTGCTGTTCTACCGGGAGGCGAACGCGGGCGTGTAACCTCGCAGCGAGGCGGCTACCCCCATAAACTGGGCTGCCATTCCGATCAACCGTGCCCTATACTCAGATAAACACTCTAGGAGCTGGTTGTAATGGCAGAACAGACTCATTCGGCAGAAAGCCGCCTGCTGGCCGCACTGGCACACGCGGCGATCATCACGCAGGCGTTAGGTGTTGTGGTTGGTGTAATCGTATATCTGAACCAACGCAGCAAATCGGCATATGCAGCCTTTCAGGCACTGCAGGCCGCCGTTTACCAGACGGTCACCCTGATCATCGTGATCCTCAGCTGGATCGTGTGGACGGCCTGCTATCTGCTCAGCTTTGTCCCGCTGCTGGCTCTTGCGCCCAATCCGGACGAGCCGGGCGTGCTCTTCTGGGTGGTGCTGGGCAGCTTGGTGCTGCCGCTGGGGCTGATGGTCCTCCTGGGCATTTATGGTCTCATCGGGGCGCTGAGCGTATGGGGGGGCAACGACTTCCGCTATGCGATCATCGGGCCGTGGCTGGAACGCAGCGGCCTATGGCAGGAAGATGATACCCCGGCGGAGACTGCCGCCTGACCACAGCGATCAGTCGGGGTATAATTGGGCAAACCAACGTCCAACCAACCACCGATTGAACCGTTCATGGCAGACTACAAACCGTACTACGACAAATCCTATGCGCTGGTCGTCGGCATCGACAGCTACACGGACCGCAGTTTCGTGCCGCTTGGCGAGGCCGAGGCCGACGCACAGAAATTCGCCGCCCTGCTGGAAAGCCCGGCGTTTGGGTTTGAGGTGCGCACCCTGTTGGGGGAAGCCGCCACGCGCGAGGCCGTGCTCGAAGCGCTGTTCGCGCTCCAGCAGGCCGGTCCGGACGACCGCCTGCTGGTCTATATAGCGGGTCATGGCTATACGCTGGTTGACCGCTTCGGCGCGGAGACGGGCTACCTGGCCTGCGTGGATACCGAATCCGAGAAGCATTACACCGCGCTGGAACTGGAAGAGATCACCGACCTGCGCCGCCGCAGCGAGGCGAAGCACATCGCCTTTATCTTTGATGCGTGCTTCAGCGGGCAGGCACTCGGGCTGACGCGCGGCGTGACCGAACGCGATACCAGCGCTGCCGCTCTGCTGGAACGCCGCGCCTATCAGGTGCTCAGTGCGGGCGCAGGTGACCAAACCGTCTCCGACTTCCACTCCATGACGGATGTGATCGTCGAACGGTTGGCACAGGAAGGGGTCAGCACGCTCAACAGCCTGGGTCTGTATGTGCAGCAGCGCATGGCCACTGAGAGCAAACAGCTGCAGATCCCGCAGTTCGGCCACCTGACCGGCAGCCAGGGCGGTGACTTCATCTTCGAGGCCGAGATCGACGCCGAGGCGCTGCACCGCATAGATGACACGGCGCCCTTCCGGCCCGCACCCGTACGCGGCGGCCTGCCCTCCTGGGTATTGGGTGGGATTATCGGGGCGGTGCTTTCCGTCGTGCTGATCTTCGGGTTGATCCTGCTCGTGCCCGAACCGGACCCGGTACCCCCGCCCGACAGCGGCCCCGAAGTGGTCTACACGGATGAAGACGCACAGCGGGTCCTTGTGCCACAGGTGCAGGAGGCTGTGCTGCTCTACGACCGGGAGTTCCGCTATGCGTTGGAAACGGGCGAGCCGGGTTACATCGGGCTGGCGGCCACCGGCGAGGCCCTGCAGGACCGGCTCAACGCACTGGAGATCCTGCAGGCAGCGGGTGACTGCTACTGGGACTACGATCAGCACGATTTCACCTTCCGGCGCATCGAGTTCTTTGATGATGACGACGTTGAGGTGCGGGCACTCGTTGATCGTGACGGGCGTGTATACTGCGGGCGCGAGGACCCGGTGGCACGGCCCGAGTTCGACTTTGAGGGCCCGCTGCTGATCCGCTACCGGGTGATCGTGGAGGACCAGCGCTGGAAGGTCAGCGTCTCCGAGACTCTGGACGAGTAGCCCTCACACCAGCAGAAGCACCAGATGAAGGGCTCCCAACACGCCGCCCCCGACAATCCACAGGTTGGAAAACCAGCCTTCAAAGGCATGCTCGGGGTGGCTGCGGAACAACCAGTGCAGCCCGGCATGCGCGATCAGGAAGATATCAAATCGAGGGGGGGATGCACTCAGCCCCCCATAGTCTCCCGCAGGATAGCCTGTGCATCCAGATGGGGAAGCGTCAGCGCTGGCGTTTGCGCGACCAGCTCCAGATCACGGATGGCGCGGTTGATGGCGGCGATCTGATCGTGGAAATCGGCCACGGCGCGCTCCCAGCGCGCTTCGATGCGGGGGTCACTGTGGCCAAGGGTGCGGGCGCGGGCCACCACGCGCCACGTCCGCTCAAGTGCGCGGCGAGCCTCCAGCGTAGCAGTCTGAATGGCGCGGCGCCGTTCGATTGGCTCCGGCGCGAAACCGTTGTTCTTCAGCAGGCTGTTGACCAACCGCACACTGGGGTTGAGCTCTTCCATCTCATCCCATTTGAACGGTTCGCCCTGCCCGGGCAGATTGTCGAACTTGCCCTCCTGCATGGCCTTCTCGATTGATTCGTCCACACTCCATAGCATATGCTTGCTCCAATTCTCACAAATCGTATCTTCATGGTACGCAGTTTTGCGTGTGCAGTCAAGGCCCTCCAAAACCGTCGCCAGCGTGTATAATAGACCCAGCTAAACAACCCGAAGGGAGAAGCATGCAGCGGCTGGGACGCTACGAGATTATCGACGAGATCGGGCGCGGCGGCATGGGGGTCGTCTACCGGGCGCGTGACCAGCGGTTCAACCGTGAGGTGGCCATCAAGGTGCTGCCCCGCGCGATCAGCAGCCGGGAGGAGTTGGCTGAGCGCTTCAACCGGGAGGCACAGGCCATCGCCCGGCTGGAACACAACGCGATTGTGCCCGTCTACGACTACGGCGATGAAAACGGCGCGCTGTATCTCGTCATGCGGTTGATGGGCGGTGGATCGCTGGCGGACCGCATCGTGAAGGGCCCCATGAATATCGAAGAGGCCGCACCGATCATCAGCCGGGTGGCCGAAGCGCTCGATGCCGCCCACGACCGCGGCCTGATCCACCGTGATGTGAAGCCGGGCAACATCCTGTTTGATGCGTACGGCGCGGCCTTCCTATCCGACTTTGGCATCGTCAAGCTGGATGAGGCCGCCACCATGCTGACCGGTACGGGCGCGGTTGGCACCCCGGCTTACATGGCCCCGGAGATGGCCGATGGCGTCGTCAGCCCGGCGGGTGATATCTACTCGCTGGGGGTAACGCTCTACCAGATGCTGACCGGCCAGCTGCCCTTCCGGGGTACGACACCCATAGCCATGATCATGGCGCATATCTCCGAGCCGGTGCCTGATCTGCGCGTAGCACGCCCCGATCTGCCCGAGGCGGTGCAGGCCATCGTGGAGAAGGGATTGGCCAAAAAGCCTGAGAATCGCTTCCCGAACGCGCAGCGCATGGCCAAAGCGCTGGCCGCGGTGGCGGACGGCCCGGCTTCAACAGTGAAGCGCCCGCCCAACCGCGCGGAAATCGAGGCCCGGTTGAAGGCCACCGCACCCATGCCGCAGACGCGCGGCCCCCAGCCCCCGTCATCACCCCCCCCCCC
>JAADYX010000131.1 GCA_010092885.1 Chloroflexota bacterium
ACAGGTCTTTGATGCCCCCCCCCGCGCCGGTGCTGTCCCAGCCGAACCCGCCGAACACCCACAGCCCACCGGTGGCATCCGGCCAACTGGCCGCACCGCTGCGCGCGCCGGGCACGTTGGCGGCGGCGGGCACGTCTTCCGTGCCGTACACCCCGGTCTGATCGTCTACCGTGCTGCCATCCACCCAGGTCCATTGGTCGCTGGCGATGTCAAAGCGCCACAGATCGTTGAGAAAACCGAACTGCCCCATACTATCCAGGCCGGAGCCGCCGAACAGCCACAGGTAGCCGTCCGTATTGAACCAGCTGCCCGCCGGTGCGCGTGCGCCGGGCACGTTGGCAGCAGCGGGCACATCTTCCGTGCCGTACACCCCGGCCTGATCGATGATCGTGCTGCCGTCGGCCCAAGTCCACACGCCGGTGACCGGGTCGTAGCGCCACAGATCGTTGAGAGCGCCCTCATCCCCGTTCTCGTCAAAGCCCAGGCCGCCGAACAGCCACAGATTGCCGCTCTCGTCGATCCAGCTGGCAGCACCGCTGCGCGCGCCCGGCCAACTGCCCATCGAGGGCATGTCTTCCGTGCCGTAGACGCCCGGCTGGTTGATGCCATCGCTGCCGCCCAACCAGGTCCACAGGCCGGTGTCTGGGTCAAAGCGCCACAGGTCATTGAGGAGTCCGGAGGTGCCCGCCCCATTGAAGCCCCCGCCGCCGAACAGCCACAGGCGCCCGCTCTCGTCGGTCCAGCTGGCGGCGCCACGGCGCGCGCCCGGCACATTGGCCGCATCCGGCACGCCCTGTGTGCCATAGACTCCCGGTTGGTCGATGAGGGTGCTGCCATCGACCCAGGTCCATACGCCGTCGGGCGCGACGCCGTGGACGGTCGTGTGCGCGTGCGAGCCATAAGCGGAAATGAAAAAGGCTGCGGCAGCCGCCACCAGCCCGAACAGATAGTTGCGTTTGATCATAACCATGTATCCTTGCGTGGGGGAGTGTACCCTTTACGTGAAGGATATCACGATAAAACAGATAGGGGCAAGCGTGCCCAGGGGTGAGGGAGGTGGGCGTTGTGGCGAGACGCCGAGTCCCCTCCTCCCGCTGAAATTGAGGCGGGGACTCGCATCGCGCCGCGCGGCGTTACTGCTGTTGGAACTCGGTGACCTCGTCGGTATAGTCCTCGCCGGGCAGCCACGGCACCAGATCGATGCTGTAGACGGTGCCCTCGGATTCGACCAGTGCGGCACCCGCATTGGAGCCGGTCAGCGCCAGCACGGCCTCGATCTGTGCGGCATCCAGCACGATGATCTGTGTGCTGCCTGCCAGCTGCGTGCCCGCCGGGTCAGCCGCGTCAGCGGCGCGCAGCAGGCCCGGATCGAGCGGCCAGGCGGGGGCATCCTGGGCCTGTTCAAACGCGGGGCTCACGAACAGCGCGGCGGTTTGCGGCTGGTACGGTTCGGCCTGCGGATGCGTGTAGCCTCCCAGCCGGTCGGTGACGGCGGCCAGGGCCTCGGCGTTCTCGGCGAACCCGGCATAGTTGCGCGTCTCACGCAGGGTGTCGGCGTCCGTGCGGAACCGCAGCAGGGTCAGCCCGGCATCGGCGATGCACTCCTGGTCGTTGGTCGGATTGCAGAAATCGGTGTACGTCTCGATCTGGGTGATGCCGTCCGCCCGCAGCTCGTCGAGCAGGGCCGTGACCTCCTCCGGCGTGAGTTGGGCGGTCATCAGCTGTTGGCCGCCGTTCTCGCCGGCCGGGGCCGTGTAGAACACGCGCCCGTCGGCGTACAACGTGAACGGCTTGACCCGCCCAAACGGCTGGAAGTAGCGCGGCAGACTGTAGGTCGGCTCGATGTCCATCTGCACGAGGATCGCGTCCACGGGCGTTTCGGTTTGTGGGGTGGGCAGCGGCTCGACCGCCTCGGCTGCGCAGGCAGCGAGCAGCAGGGCGAGCGTAAGTGCAATCAAACGGTTCATCAGATGGTGCCTCCATTAGGTAAGCGTGTTGCACTTCAATAACGCCCGCATGCCCCGATTGGTTCCCGCTGGTACACTACCTGCCGGAGGTGACACAATGTGGAAGACATGGATCGGCGCGGCGGCGGTTGCGGTGGTTCTGCTGGGCTGGCATCTGCTGGGGATAGGGCTGGTGGACCTGTTCGCCCTGCTGGAGCCCGATTGGCTGGCGGGCGAACAGATGGCCGTGGCTTTTGTGCTCACCGGGCAGGCGATTACCCTGGCAGCTTACCTCAAGCTGACCAACTGGTACCATATGCCGCTGCCGCCGCTGCTGGTGCTGGTCGCGGTCTGGGGCATGATCGGCCTGACGGAAAACGAGTACACGGCGGGCTGGGTCTCCATTGCAACCGGCCTGATCGCCTGGCCGGTGCTGCTCTTCGTGATCCGGCGGGGCGCGCGCCTGCCGCTGGGCCGTGCTCTGATCGTGCTGGCCGGTTGGGTGCTGCCCGTCCTGTTCGTGTCCACTGTGTTTGATCTGTCCTTCGACAGCTTCGATGCGTTCAGCTTGGGGCTTCCTCCCGGCGTCTATAGGATCTGGCTGCACGGTATCCCATTCCCCACCGCCGGAACCGGAGTCACGCTGGCGGGCGCTGTCTTCGTCTACCTGATGGGCATGGTGGTCATGGCCAGCCAGTTGAGCACCTGCCGCTGGGGCGAGCAGCCGCGCGGCACGCCGCACTCGCCGGTCGGGCTGTGGCGGCTGCTGGCGGCGTTTCTCTTCGCCGACACGCGCCGCGGCGATCCGTTTATCCGGCGGCTGGTGGACCGTTTCCAACCGGCACGGCGCATCCTGCCGCGCAGCAGCCGCGAACTGACGCTGGTCCTGGTGGGCCCGCTGGGATTGGTGCTCTGCTGCGCCAGCGCAATCCTGGTCGTTGCTGAGGAATTCGCCCCCGGCGGGGTGGCAGCCTTCACCGTGCTGTTCACCACACTCGGCCTGTTCGGCACGGGCGTGCTTGGCCCGGCGATGGCCGCCTCTATGGCGGCGCGGCTGGCCCTGCAGGAGGTCAGAACGCAGGAGTTCGAGCTGCTGCGCCTGACAGCCATCGACCCGGTGGTGCCGCTGTGGGGGGTGCTGCGCGGCATGTTCGTGCGGCTGCGGCTGCTGCGCATAGCACACGGCCTGCTGATGATACCGCTGCTGGCCGCCGTGTTCGCGGAGTGGATGAGCTATCCCCTAGGGACGTTTGAACCGGCTCTGCTGATCCTTGCCCTGCTGATACCGGTTGGCCTGCTGGGCATGCAGGTGCTGGCTCCGGCGCTGGCCATCAACCTGACGTGGCGCTGGCGGGCACAGGCCGTCGCGCCCCTCTCAGCAGTGGGTATGGGCCTGGTGCTCATCGCGAGTCTGGTCGCGCTTGCCATCGTGCTGGCCGGTACGGGTGAGTTCATCGACTTCTTCTGGATGCTGCTGCTTTTCACGGTGCTGCCCTATCTGGCCGCAGCCGAACTGCTCGACGAGGCGGTGTACTGGTTCGACTACGTCCCGGAGTAGCACCTGACAAACCCGACCGATAATGTGCAATTAAGTTGCCCTTGACAAAAAGCTAAAACGGGCGTATGCTGTATTTATAGCAACGTCAATCGAGGTCAGTATGAGTGAGCCACGCAACTCCACCCACGAAAAGATCTTGGAGCTGGCCGAGGCGTATTTCTCTGAGAAAGGGTATACGGCCGTCCGCCTCCGCGACATCGCCGACGAGATCGGCATCCGCCATACGGGTGTCTACTACTATATCCAGAGCAAGGAACACCTCTACGTTGAAGTGATCGAACGCAGCATGGCCCGGCACCGTGAGGGCATGCAGGCCGCGCTGGACGCCGCCGGGCCGGATATCCGCGCGTGCATGCACGCCATCGCCGAGTGGTTGATCAGCCAGCCGCCGGTCAACCTGGCCCGCCTACAACAGTCCGACTTCCCGGCGTTGGGCGAGGAGAACGCTGAGCACCTGGCTGCTTTGATCGACGATGCGATGCACCAGCCGCTGGTCGAGGTGCTCAGCGACGCGATCGAGGCCGGGCGGCTCAGTGTGCCGGATGCCCAGCTGGCCGCGTCGACCTACGTCTGCCTGATCGAGATGGTGCACTCGCGCAGCAGCATCCGCGGTGAGAAGTCGCGCGTGTGCGGCGACCTCATCGAGATGCTGCTGATGGGGTGGCTGGCTCGCTGAACCGCCACCCCATCTGATCAATACAGGGCCTGTGCGCGCTCCACGATGGTTTGCGCGAGCGCCCGATCGCCGTGCAAAACCGCGATTCCCCGCTCGATGGCGGTTTGCGGCTGCAAACGGCGGGAGGCCAGCTTGTTGAAAGCGCACATATCCATGCTGATCCACGCTTCCGGGTCGCCTTCACCATAGCGGAACAGGCCGCCTGCCTCCCCCATGATATGGATGGCGACGGTAGGCGCGGAGCGTTCAAACAGGGGAAGCAGATCCCGCATGACCAGCGCCTGCATGCGCCCGTCGTGCCCGGCTTCCACCACATAGGGCCGCCCTGTGGCCTCACACACATCCTGGCGATGCATCCACATATCGCGCGTATAGATGATCTGCATCAGGTAGCGGACGGGCTGTTTGCCGATCGGCGCACCGATCTCCGCCCGGATGCCGTTCACGAAGCCGGGCAGGCCCAGCCGGGTATTGATCGCCTTGGGGCCTTCGGTGCGCAGTTCCTCGATGAGCTGCTGCGGCGTGTGGCCGGTGCGATCCTCCACCTGCCGCCGGTTGACGCCATCTACCAGCTCATCGCCCTGCAGGATGTAGGACACGTTGAAGACCATCTGCCGGAAGAACTCGCCCCAGCGGGCGTATCCGGCGCAGGCCCCGGCCTGATGCGCGAGGATGTCCTGCACAGTCCACAGATGGCAGGCGGTGGGCTGGTCCCAGTCGGCGGGCCCCAGCGATTCGTAGAGTTCCAGGGCGCGGACCAACTCGGCTTCAGCCAGGGCGCGGGCTTCAGCCACGTCAACCGGCGGGATGGTGGCTGCATCGATGGTGGTCGGTGTCTGTACCGTGTTCATGATATATCCTCCTGTGGGATGTCGGTCCACGCCCGGATGAGCAGATCCACGGCGGCGTCAAGCAGGCTGCCGAAGCGGCTCTCGGCGGGCGGGACATCGGGTTCGTTAGCGAGATGAAGCGCGGTGATGCCGTGCTCAACCGCGATAAACAGATCATGGGCTTGAGCGGTGCTCAGCCCCTCCGGTACTTGCAGGCTGTTCTCAATGAAGGCGGTGGTGAATGACCCGTAGCTCTCATTGAGCATGCCGAAGCTGACGGCGAGGCTTTCCTCTGAGGGCACGAAGCCGGGCACAGGGCGCTCGAACATCAGCTGGTATAGGGCGCGATTCTCCAGCGCGAAGGTGAAAAACCCCGCCATGATGCTGCGCAGCCGGGCGCGCATGGAGCCATCCGGCAGGGCCTCTTGCAGGCGGCGCATTTCCAGACGGAACTGCTCATACCCCATGCGGAAGAGCGCATCATAGACGGCTTTCTTGTTGGGGAAGTACTCGTACAGGGATGGCGTCTTAACGCCCAGACGCCGTGCGACCTCACCGAGGCTGAGCCCGGCCACGCCGCGTTCTTCCATCACATCCAGGGCGTGCTGCAGAATGGCATCGCGCATCTGCTGGCGGCGCTGTTCCTGGATGGCGTCGGATGTCAATGGGTCACTGCTCATAGCACGTTGTCCTAACGGTATTAGGCTAGCCTTACACCGTTAGGATAGCACCGGTTTGGGGGTTTTGTCAAGGGGGACTCGGTGCGGGCGGGCTGCGTGTGGGGCAGCACCCGCTGTATGGCACCCCCCGACCTGCTGGGATAGCATCAACCGTATATAGGCTGTCTCTTATACACATCT
>JAADYX010000132.1 GCA_010092885.1 Chloroflexota bacterium
CTCCATAAGGATCTCCCCAAGGCGGTTGAGACCGGTGCCGTCCTTGCCGCAGCCCCAGTAGGCGTCGCCCGGTGCGTTCTCGACGAGCACCTCATCGCCGGTGGCCAGCAGCACCGCGCGGATATCCGCGTGGGCCCTGAACTTGGCCAGCACGGCCCGGCGCATCACATCGTCCTTGACCTCTTCCCAGTCGGCGCGCAGCGGGCGCTTGCGGCTGCGGCCCATGCGGGCGGCCATCATCGGGCCCCGCGCCAACCGGATGGCCTCCTCGTGCGGCGTCCCGGCGAACTTCTGCGCTTGGAAGTAGTGTTCGCTGGTGGGCCAGTATGCGCCATCCAGCTCGAACCCGTGCGGCGAGAAGTTCGAAAAGCAGCCGTAGGGTTCCTCTTTGGCGCTGTAAAACGTGATCATCGGCTCTCTCCTTTGCTCGCCGCGATTCTACCAGAAGGCTGTGGCAGGGACCGCCACACCAGCTGGTGACATTTTGCACAAATGCGGCTATGATAGACAGTACGTCAGCTCTGTGGGGAGTTAACCGGTCGCATGAATATCCACTCGTTTGTTGATCACTACACCGTTCTGATGGGCGCTCTGGTGGCAGGTAGGCGCAAGTTCTTCGCCGAGAGCACGGCGAGTCGCACCCTACCGGAGCTGCTGGAGTCAACAGCCATGCAGCTGCCCGCTGCCGAAGGTGAGGGCAGCTACGAAGTACCTACCGGCTCCGCCGTGGGCCCGCTCGACCCGGCCTTTTTTGTGGCGCAGTGGCATGGCGCAGGCCACCCAACCCTGATCTACCATCATGGCAACAACGAACGTCCCTTTGCGTTCAACCCCTGGAGCAAAAACACATTCCAGGACATCATCTACGCGCACAGGGACCTGTTCCCCGCCAACCTGATCGCGCTGCGCGCACCGTTCCATCAATCGCTGGGCCTCTACCTGGACAAGATCACCGATCTGGAGAACTTCGCCAGCATGCTCATGGCATCCGTGCGGCTGATCGAAGCGCTGCAAGCGTGGAGCCGGGCGCAAGGCAGCACGTCGATCCTCGTCAGCGGGGTCAGCCTGGGTGGCTGGGTGACCAATCTGCACCGTGCCTATTACAACTCGGCGGATGTCTATCTGCCGATGCTGGCGGGTGCTGCACTTGACGAGGTGTTTCTCTCATCAGCATACCGCCGGTTGACGGGCGACCTGGCACTGCGCGATCCGGAGGCCGTGCGCCGCACGCTGAACTTCGAGGGCGCATACCGCGCAGTGGAAAGCGCCAACGTCTTTCCCCTGTTGGCCCGCCACGATGCCATTATCGTCTGTGAGCGGCAGCAGCAGGCCTACACGCACGTGACCACTATCGACAAGGGGCATACCACCGCGGTGCTGGCCGCCGGGGCCCTGCGCGCGTTTCTGCTGGAGCATCTCCCCGCGTGAGCGGGCAGCCGCCCCGCCTGTTGATCCGGCGAGCGGCCTGCTGCTACACTAAGGGTACCCCAGCAAGACACCACCATTTTCCCTCCTATAGAAAGGACGGCTCCTCCTATGACCAAGACTGTTCTCCTTGTCGGCACTATGGATACCAAGAGTGCCGAATACGACTATGTGCGCGGCCTGCTGACCGCCCGCGGCCTGGATGTGCTCACCCTGGATGCCGGTGTGTTTGAGGCGGACATCGAGAGTGACATCAGCGCCGAGCAGGTGGCCGAAGCGGGCGGCGGCGATCTGGCGGCCCTGCGTGCTGCCAAGGACCGCGGTCAGGCTGTGGAAGTGATGACCAACGGCGTCGCCACCCTGCTGCCCGAACTCTACGAGGCCGGGCGCTTCCACGGTGTGCTGGCCCTCGGCGGCAGCGGCGGCACCGCCATCGCCACCGCCGGTATGCGCGAACTGCCTGTCGGCGTGCCCAAGGTGATGGTCTCCACGATGGGCAGCGGCGACGTAAGCCCCTACGTGGACGTGAAGGACATCGCCATGATGTACTCCGTGGTGGATATCGCCGGGCTGAACCAGCTCTCCCGGCAGATCCTGGCCAACGCCGCGGGCATGATCGCCGGTGCCGTGGAGCAGGACCTCCCCGATGCGCAGGACAAACCGCTGATCGCGGCGACGATGTTCGGTGTGACGACGCCCTGCGTCAACATGGTCCGTGAACGGCTGGAGGACGCGGGCTACGAACTGCTCGTCTTCCACGCGACGGGCAGCGGCGGGCGCGCCATGGAATCGCTGATCGAGGGCGGCTTCATCACCGGTGTGGCCGACATCACCACCACCGAGTGGTGCGACGAACTCGTCGGCGGTGTGCTCAGCGCCGGGCCGGATCGCCTGGATGCCGCCGCCAAGACCGGCACGCCGCAGGTCGTCAGCCTGGGCGCGCTGGATATGGTCAACTTCGGCGCTATGGAGACCGTGCCCGAACAGTTCCAGGACCGCAACCTGTACAAACACAACGCACAGGTCACCCTGATGCGCACCACTCCGGAAGAAACCGCCGAGTTGGGCCGCATCATCGCTGAGAAGCTGAACCAGGCCACCGGCCCGACGGTGCTGTTCGTCCCGCTGCAGGGCGTCAGCATGATCGATGCCGAAGGGCAGGCCTTCCACGATCCGGAGGCGGATGAGAAGCTCTTCCAGGCGATCCGTGACCACCTGGACACAGACCGGGTCGAGCTGGTAGAGCTGGACCATCACATCAACGACGAGGCGTTTGCCGCTGCCATGGCCGAACGCCTGCTGGATATGCTCAACGACTGACAACCCAAAAGGAGCACCAATGCCATTCGTTACACGTGAAGATGCGCTCAAACGGCTGCGCGGCCAGGTGGACGCCGGCCACCCGATCATCGGGGCGGGGGCCGGAACCGGCATCTCCGCCAAGTTCGCCGAACGCGGCGGCGTCGACCTGATCATCATCTACAACTCCGGACGCTACCGCATGGCGGGCCGCGGATCGCTGGCGGGGCTGCTGCCCTACGGCGATGCCAACGCCATCGTGGTGGAGATGGCCAGCGAGGTGCTGCCCATCGTGCAGGATACGCTGGTGCTGGCCGGGGTCTGCGGCACGGACCCCTTCCGCATGATGCCGGTCTTCCTGCGGGACCTCAAAGCGATGGGCTTTGACGGCGTGCAGAACTTCCCCACCGTCGGCCTGATCGACGGCAGCTTCCGCCAGAACCTCGAAGAGACCGGCATGGGCTACGATCTGGAAGTCGAGATGATCCGCATGGCCCACGAGCTGGATATGCTCACCTGCCCGTACGTCTTCAACGAGGAGGATGCCCGCAGCATGGCCGAAGCCGGGGCGGATGTGCTTGTCCCGCATATGGGCCTGACGACCAAAGGCGACATCGGGGCGGAGACGGCCCTCACGCTTGAGGACTCGGCCAAACGGGTACAGGCCATGCACGACGCCGCCAAGGCGGTCAACCCGGATATCCTGGTGCTGTGCCACGGCGGCCCCATCGCCGAACCGGAGGATGCGCAGTTCATCTTCAAGAACACGGAGGGCGTGGTCGGGTTCTTCGGTGCTTCCAGCGTGGAACGCCTGCCCACCGAACGCGCCATCGAGGACCAGGCCCGCAAATTCAAGACCCTCACCTTCTAGCCAGGGGTGCCCCTCGAGCGGCTTTGGCACAGTGGTGCTAAAGTCGTGCAAGGGCGCATAAGCTGTCTTACAACAAAGATCGCAGGCCCGGTACCAACCCGGCCTGCGATCTGCTATTATCTGGGTGTGCCCCAGGAAGGAGTCGAACCTTCAACCTACCGCTTAGGAGGCGGTTGCTCTATCCATTGAGCTACAGGGGCGGATAGTCAGAAGTATAGCACGGGCCGTTTTCCACTCGCAAAGGGCACCGGAGGCGCCGCATGACGATCACTCTCTTGAAACCGGGTGAGAGGCTGAAAGACCGTTATCACATCGTGCGCGTCATCACCGCGGGCGGTGCCAGCGCCGTCTACGAGGCCCGCGACGGCGCGATGCCCTACTCGCCGGAAATCCGTATGATCAAGCAGACGCTGGTCAAAACCCACCAGGCTCGCGATCCGCACTGGCTGGAACAGTTCTCGCTGAAGTACCGCATCCTGCATGAGCTGATCCACCCGGCCATCCTGCGCACCTATGATTACTTCATGCTGAGGGCGCACGTTTACCACGTCACGGATCTGATCAGCGGGCAGGATCTCGCTGAGCTGCTGGCCAATGAGGACCACACCTTCCCGGTGCGCACGGTCTACGGCTGGGGGCTGGCCCTGTGTGACGCGCTCGACTACATGCACACCCACCCCAACGGTGCCATCATCCACCGCGACGTGAAGCCCGCCAACATCATGGTGGACCACCGGCAGATCGCCCGCCTGATCGACTTTGACATCGCGGGGGTGTTCGCCACAGAGCTGACGGATGCGCCGCTGGGCAGCGACGGCTACGCCGCCCCCGAGCAGTATGAGGGCGTCATCACCCCCGCCGTGGATGTCTACGGGCTGGCCGCCACCCTCCACCACCTGCTGACGGGCCGCGATCCGCGGTTGGGGGAGCCCTTCAGCCAGGTGGATGAGCCCGCCCACACGCTGAACCCATCGGTGTCTGAGGCGTTCGCGCAGGTGCTCAGCCGCGCCCTACAGCCCGACCCGGCCTACCGGTTCAGCACGGCCCGTGAGCTCTACGATGAACTCGTGGTGATCGAGCCGCAGGCAGAGGAGATCGTGTAGGGGCTGCACACTTGACAAGTTCCCGCTGCACCGCGTGCTGTTGTACGGTCTGGCAATGCAAATGGTGGTCATGCGCCAGCGCCTCATCCTGAGAGGGTTGGGGGCGGTGTTGGACTGGTTGCTCTTCTCCGATGTGATCGATCTCGGCGACGGCCTCAGGTGAGGGTCACCGGTGCTGAAGGCGGGCTTGACGGACAGCAAAGGCCTTGGCAGGGTGGGTGCCCCCTCCCCGAACTTTATCGCCCTCCGCCGGATCGGGTATACTACACGGTGACGATGCCAACTCAGTAAGGAAGGGTGCCGCCGTGAAACGTGCCGCACTGGCGTTATGCGCGCTGCTGGTCGTAGCGGGCTGTACCGCCGCCGAGGAAACCGATCTGCCCCCGACTGCGACGTGGACGCCTGTCCCCTCGCCGACGCCGCCGCCTATCCCCACGGATATCCCCATCTCGGCGACGCCCACCGAGGCCGATACACCCACACCCACCGCCACCACCACGCCGACGGCCACCTTCACCGTGACGCCGACCTTCACCCTGACGCCCACCCGCCGCCCCACCAACACGCCGCGGCCCACCAACACCAACACGCCGACCGTCACGCCCTCCAACAC
>JAADYX010000133.1 GCA_010092885.1 Chloroflexota bacterium
GATCAGAACCCTTCCATGTAGGAGAAGTCTGCCACCCCATCGGCGGCCCGAACAATCCGCTGGAGCAGCCCCAGCCGGTTGGCACGCACGTCCGGGTCGTCGGCCATGCCGAGCACACCGCCTTCGTCCTGTGGCGCGAAGAAGGCCTGCACCGCGGGGATCAGCGGCTGGAAGGCCGTCAGAAAGGTGTCGACATCCGAGTCTCTACCGAGCTTGTTTTCCAGCTGCTCGATGCCCACAAGCAGCTCCTTCTCGACGACTTCGGTCAGGCCGCCCGGATCGACGGTATAGTCCTCGTCCACATTCCGTGTGATGCGAACACAGCGCGCGAACTGGTCCAGCGTGTCGGTCCATTCGTCGCGGGTGGTCCAACCGTGCAGCTGTTCGGCATTAACCTGTGCGCGATACGGATTGTGCCCCTGTTCAGCGACAACAGCCTCCACGACATCATGGGGGAAGTCCTCACGCAGCACACCGCGCAGCCGGTCCACGATGAAGTCCACAGCGGCGGTGGTGTGCTCCTCACTGATGAAGGTTGAACCGAGCTCCTGTGTGTAGCCCTGTGCGGCCCAACCGGCCAGATTGCTTAGATCCAGGGTGAGCGCGTGGCCCAACAGGATCTGCACGATGCCGAGGGCGGCGCGCCGCAGGCCGTACGGGTCCGAGGTGCCGGTGGGCTGCATGCCAACGGCAAAAAGCCCCACAAGGCTGTCGATGCGGTCAGCGAGCGCGATCGCAATGCCTGCTTCGGTTTGGGGCAGGGTGTCATAGGCGGAGGTTGGCTTATAGTGGTCGGCGATGGCATCGGCCACAGGAGGGCGTTCCCCGGAGCGCAGTGCGTATTCACGACCCATGATGCCCTGCAGGGAGGTCATCTCCACGACCATCTGCGTGGTCAGGTCGGCCTTGGCCAGATGGGCAGCGCGGATGGCGATATCAAGCGTTTCGTCGTTGAAGCCCAACGCCGCACCGATGCGGGCGGTCAGGCCCTCGACGCGAGCGGCCTTTTCCCGGTAGGACCCCAGCTGCTCCTGAAACGTGAGTGTATCCAGGCTGTCGAGATAGGCTTCCAGCGGCTGGCTGATATCCTCATTGAAGAAGAAGCGGGCATCGGCGAAGCGGGCGCGCACCACGTGTTCGTTGCCCGCTGCCACCGTATCGAGGTGCTGCTTGCCGCCGTTGCGAATGGTGACAAAGGCATTGAGCAGATCCCCTTCCTCATCCACCACGGCGAAGTACCGCTGGTGTTTGCGCATGACGGTCATCAGGACGGGGGCGGGCAGTTCCAGGTAGTCTTCGGCAAAGCGGCCCAGCACGGCCGTCGGCTGCTCCACGAGATTGGTCACCTCATCGAGCAGATCGGGGTCATCGACGATGGTGCCATCGACCTGCGCCGCGGCGGCTTTGGCTTGCTCCACAATGACCGCACGCCGTTCGCTCGGGCCGAGGATCACGCCGTTCTTGGACATCGTTTTGAAGTAGGCTGCGGGTGTGGTCACGGTGCTCTCCGGTGACCCGGCTGGCCGCGGCCCGCGTGTGATGCGGTTGGCGGCTGCCCCCGCATAGCTGAACGGGATGACTGCCTCGCCGAACAGGGCCACGATCCAGCGCAGCGGGCGGCTGAACTTCACATCGGTTTCGTTCCAGCGCATGGAGCGCTTAAAGCCCAGCGCATCGATCAGGGCGGGGAGGTGATCGGCCAGCACCTCGACCGTTGGGCGACCCTCATCAAAGACGCGGGCGATCACGTATTCACCGCCGTCGATCTCCGCGGTCTCCAGATCGGCCACATCCACCCCCTGCCCGCGGGCAAACCCTTCGGCTGCGCGGGTCGGGCTGCCTTCGGCATCATACGCTCGATTGACGGGCGGGCCACGGCGTATGAATTCCTCCGAACGCTGCCTGGGGGCCAGGTCCCTGACATGCACGGTCAGGCGGCGCGGGGTGCCCCCAAGGGCGATGGTGCCGTGCTCCAGCCGGGCTTCGGTGAGTATCTGCGGCACGAGATCGCGCAGTTGGTCCAACGCATGGGTGACATCGTCAGCGGGGAGTTCCTCCACACCGATCTCCAGAAGCATATCGGCGGGTTCCGCGGGGGCCACACCATAGTCAACCGCCGGGGTCGGGCTGGCGGGCATGGTGAGCTCCCCCGTTTCCGAGTCGACGGACCATGCCGCGGGCAGGTTGGGGTACTGCATCTCGCGGCGCTGATCGGTGTAGGCCCGCGCCACCCGCGATGCGAGACGCTGCATCCGCCGGAAATAGTCAGCCCGCTCCACCACACCGATGGCACCGCGCGTATCCAACACATTGAACACGTGCGAACACTTGAGCACGTAGTCATGGGCAGGCAGCACCAGCGGCGGTTCGTGTTGGAGTGAGCGATCGGCCTCCTGCTCGTAGACCTTGAAAACCTCGGTTAGCTTCTCCTCGTCAGCCTTCTCGAAGTAATACGTGGAATACTCCCACTCCGGGCGCAGATAGATATCGGCGTAGGTCAGATCATCGGTGACCTGGATCTCCCACACGGAGTCGACGTTTTGCAGCGCCGCCACGATGCGCTCAATGCCGTAGGTGATCTCCACGGAGACAGGTTTGAGTTCGAGACCGCCTGCCTGTTGGAAGTAGGTGAACTGCGTGATCTCCAGGCCGTCCAGCCAGACTTCCCAGCCGAGGCCCCAGGCCCCCAGCGCGGGCGATTCCCAGTTGTCCTCCACAAAGCGGATGTCGTGCTGGTCACGATCAATGCCCAGGTGCGTCAGGCTTTCCAGGTAGATCTCCTGCGGGTTGCCGGGGTCGGGCTTCAGGATGACCTGGTACTGGTAATAGTACTGCATGCGGTTGGGGTTCTCGCCGTAACGGCCATCGTCCGGGCGGACGGACGGCTCCACATACGCAACGTTCCAGGGCTCCGGACCGAGGACACGCAAAAAGGTCGCCGGGTTCATGGTCCCCGCGCCGACCTGACTGTTATGCGGCTGCCAGATAATGCAGCCCTGCCCGGACCAATATGACTGAAGCCGGGTCAATACCTCTTGAAACGTAATCAACGCATCACTTCCTTCCCTGCATGAGGCAGTCAACACGCCGATTGTAACACGTGTCCGAAAATTGTCCGATGTGAGTCAGGCCGCTGTCCGAAACCGGGGCTGAGCGCAGGCGCAAATCGCCGAAGCTGGAGGCGTAACGCACGCACTCAGCCAAAAGGATGATTGGCCATGACAGCAGTGATGCCTGGCGGTGGCAGCCCTCCCGGACCAACCCCGCCCCAGTAGTCAACGATGGCAAGGGGGTGGGCTCATCCCGCCCCCTTACACCAATCCATAGACCCCAAAAGCCGCCCAATCAAAGGTCGTCAGGCCTTGTGTATTGACGGCCTCACGCTGGGCAGCAGCCAGCGCCATCGCCGGACGGCTGCCGCGCAGCAGATGCTTGTAGAACAGATCGATGAAATCCACGGACTGCCTGTCAAACACGGGCCACAGGGACGCCATCACGGTGGACACTCCGGCCTGCAAGAACGCCATGGCGACGTTCATACGCTCGTCACCGGTGTACTGCTGATCAAGGCTGGTCTGGCAGCCGGAGAGCACCGCCAACCACGCCGCGAGATCCCATTGGCGGATGGTGCCAGTGTATATCGAGCGGTCATTGAGCAGCAGGCTGTCGAAGCCCACATTCTCGTGTGGCCTGAATGCCGTATGAGTGATGATGTGCAGCAGATCCATCTCACGTAGGCTGCCGAAGTGAGCTTCATCGACCAACCTCATCAGGTCGAGATTGTGAAGAGCGTCCATCACTTGAGTTTGGTGGTTCAGGTATCCGTGTACAATGTGTGCCTCGTCGTGAGCATGAGGTAGAGCAGGCACACTGCCATCCCATGCGGGGAACCTCGACTGTGCGATCACGAGCGCTTCGGCCTGCCGCCAGTTCGGCTCACGGGGGCGCACGTCGTGCCGGAGCAGCCCAGCCAACGAGGGCGCGTAATGGATCGCCGTCTCGAGGACGAGCGGTTCCTCATGCGCGTTGAGCAATGCAGCGAACGGCAGCGCATGCAGGTGCCCCGTTGGCACGATCACCAACAGATGGTCAGGGGTCAGGCGTTCGCGGACTTGAGGGGGCAGCAGCATCTCGTAGGCGCTCTGGCGAGCTGCGATCATCTCCGGATAGTCACCGTAAGCCCGCCGCCGGAAGGAGAGCGGATTATGGGCCAACACGTGAATGTTCATCCGATCTTCGTCGGCCACATCACACCAGATGAGATCAAAATAGTCGGGCGCGATGACGAAGGCGGCCAACCCAAGCGGACTTTCCACATAGCGCACGACAGTCCAGCGTTCATTGAGAACGGCATTCAGCCTGCGGCGGGTACGTTCAACCAGGTCCAGCAGATCATCGCTGCTGGGTATGCCTGCCCCGTTGTACAACTCAGCGACTCGCAGCGCGCGCTCTGGGTATTCGTAAGCTACCGCCAGCGAGAATGCATCCTGATAGGCGTCCTGGCGGTTTTCAGCCAGCATACCGGCATACTGGCTGTCGTCAACGCTGCGCCTGGCCCGGCGTGAAAGGCTGAGCGCCTGCTCGTAATAGTCGAGGGCATCGAGCATTTCTTCACGCGAGTACGCCAGCGCACCGCGCAGCAGGGCGATCTGCTCCTCGGTTGCGATGGGTATCTCGCCGTGCAGTGACTCAAGGACCTGTTCAGCACGTGCCAGTTCGCCCAACAACAGCAGAGTCTGCGCAGAACCCAGCCGCGCATGCATCACGTTGGTTTCCTGCCCAAGCCGCTCAAAGTGCTCGGATGCCTCCGCAAAGAAAGCCAGTGCTTCGCGAGCCGAGTGCTCGACTCCTTTGCGCTCGTGAAGCTGCAGCCACCGGGCTTCGCTCAGCTTCAGTTCGCCCTGAGTCAGCCGGATGAGTGGCAGCACTTCCTGCGGGGACGGCCCGGTGGTCATCTCCTCAACGAGTGCGATCCGCTCCCAGGCAACTTGAAAGTCCGCCAGGCTTTTGGTGTCAGGGTTGGCTCTGATCTGGGCGTGCAGCACACGGGCCATCTGGAGATACTCTGGGAAAGCATAGAGTTGGGCACCGCTGCGTTCCATGGTGTCGATGCTCCGCTGGAGATAGATCTGCTCTTCAGCGAGTTCGCCTATCATGCGATAGATCGCGGCCTGTTCGGCATAGGCTGTGGCACGGACCCAATAGTGATCGCGTTCGTCGAGCACCTCGTGGCAGTAGTTGAGCGCTTCAAAGGCCAGGCCAAGCTGGTTCCACTGCCGGTAAACGGAGGCTCGGTGTACGACGGTGGTGGCCAGCTGCACCTGCTGCCCGAGATGACCGTACACTTCTTCAGCGAAGACGAAGCGCTGTTCAGCAGCCTGCAGACTGCCCTGCTGAAGATAGCTTTCCCCAATCCGGCGGGCGATCTCCGCCTGTTGGAGCAAAAAGCCTGAGCCCTCGGCACTGGTCACTGCCTTGTTCAGGCTTTGTTCGGCGGCTGCGATATCGCCGTGAGCCTGGTAAAGGTAGGCCTGGTCAAGTAGGGCATTGGTCAGATAGACAGGGTGGGCCAGAGCACGCATCTCCTCGACTGCCTGCTTGATGATGTGGAGCGCCTCATCAAGCTGCCCCTGCGCATGCCGGACCAACGCACGGAAACGGTGCACAAAATAGCGGTACGCTACCAGCTGATGCGTGGCAGTCAGCGTGTCAAGGCGATCTACGAGATCCGTCAGGGCTGTGTAATCTTGAAGGGCGTACGCGCGATGCATGCGCAGAACCAGTGCAGTGGCGCGTGGGCCCAAGGCGGACTGCAAACTCTGCATGATAGATTCAAGTTCCGCCAACAGATCGTCGTTGGTTGGATCAGTCACGAAAGGTTTGATCAGGGCATCCAGCCGACAGAACAGCGCCTGCTGCTGATAGCCCATGCCCTCCAGCTGATTGGCAATGCCTCGTAGGCGGGTGGCGTAGTCATCGCCACGCATGTGGGACTGAACCAAGATCACATGCCATCGAGCGTATAGTGCGTGAACAGGATCAGCATGTTGTGTGAGGCGTCTTAACAGTTGACTGCTTTCCCGGTACCATCCCCACCGCATCAATGCGATACCGAGTGCCACCAAAGCCCGCGAACTGTGCCAGGGATCCGCAGCGGCTTGCAGCGCGCCGAAGGCTGAAGCAGCGGCCATCACCGGGTGTTGCACTGAGGAATACCGCGTGACCTCCAGAAAATCCTGGTTGTGTATCGTGGCCTGGCCAAAGCGGAACGCCTCTTGCAAGAGTTCCTCCGGTATGGCAGAAGCCCTTCTAAACATCGCAAGGAGATTCATGATGTCTGCCCCTGGTCTGAAATATCTATGGCAATAAGTATAGCAGACAAAGACAGCGAGCCGACTTTTTTGTGTTACAGTAGTAGGCGCTTGGTTGACATCGCGTAGATCGGTTTTGCAGATGGATATCCGCCCCCTGACTACCTATGAGGAATGCCGGGCTTGTGAAGATGTACAGGCACTGGCCTGGGGTACCCCGGAGCGCACCCGCACAGCGGCACATTTACTGCTGGCCACTATCCATGCTGGAGGCATCGTCAGCGGTGCGATCACACCGGAAGGCCGGGTCATTGGGTATGTGTACAGCTTCCCTGCACAGGCGCAGGGCTGTATCGCCGATGATCTGATCGCGCTGCAGGGGCATCCCTTCTACCATTGGTCACACCAGATGGCCGTTATCCCGGAGTATGCGGGGGATGGTTTGGCGACCCGGCTTAAATTGCACCAGGCGGACCGCGTGCGGGCGCAGGGCCTGCATCTGATCATGTGGACCTTCAGCCCGATGATGAGCGTCAACGCCCACCTGAACCTCACCAAGCTGGGCGCCCTCACCCGAACCTACCGGCGCAGTGCCTACGGGCCGATGACGGGGATCAATGCCGGGCTGCCTTCCGACCGGTTTGATGCGGAGTGGTGGCTGAACCGGGATACCCCATCACCTGCCGTCACGCTCACGGCCTGGCGCAAAGCGGGCGCGATCCTGCTGAACCCGGGCGGGGAGACCACCTTGCCACTGCCGGGCAGCGGCCCGCTGTTGATCGTCATACCACGTGATTTCAACAAACTCAAGACGGAAGACAAGGCGCGTGCTCTCGCCTGGCAGATGACCGTACGAGCCAGTATGGAAGCCGCTTTTGATAAGGGGTATGCGGCTTATCACTATCTACTGGAGGGTGATGTCGGCTATTATGTGTTGTTGAAAGACAGAAGCCGCTGATCGCATTTGATAGGGTTGGCGTGTGAGGGCAGGCTTCCACGACACCCGGCTTGTACTGCGCGTTATCTGAGGGTAGTTTGCGGGTTGGCTTCTGGCTTGCGGATCGATGTGTAACCTATTACAATCAAAATGGTCGGTGCACCACCGCCGCAGGCATAATTGCATTCAGCAAGCTTACTCCTCAGCCGCCTGTTGTCCGGAGCGACCGGTCGAAACAGACGGCATGCGCTTTTTTAAGAACAAGTACATATCCGGCGTTGTCCCTTGTGGACATGGGATCTCAATTCTGAAGTCTCGCATGTAGCGCTGGCTGCTCATGCGATTTTCGCTTGTATTCATACGAAGGGGGAGATGATTTATGGCGTATATTGAGATAAGGGATCTATACAAAATTTTTGGCCCGCGCCCGAAAGAGGCTCGTCGGATGCTTGACGGAGGTGCCAGCAAAAACGAAATCATGGCCAAAACCCGCCATGCAGTCGCCCTTCAGGATGTGAACCTCTCCGTTGAAGAAGGTGAGACATTCGTGGTGATGGGCCTGTCCGGCAGTGGCAAGTCGACCATGATTCGGTGCATCAACCGCCTGATCGAGGCCACGCAGGGGGAAATCCTGCTGGAAGGGCGTGATATCCTCAAGTACAACCGCGAAGAACTGCGCGAGCTGCGCCAGAACCACATGAGCATGGTATTCCAACGTTTTGCTCTTTTCCCCCACCGCACAGTGCGGGAAAATGCCGCTTATGGGCTGGAGATCCGAGGTGTGGACAAGTCCGAACGCTTCGCTGAGGCAGAGCGTTGGCTAAACATTGTGGGCCTCACCGATTGGGCCGACAGCTATCCGCGACAGCTGAGCGGTGGTATGCAGCAGCGCGTGGGCATCGCACGAGCGCTGTGCACTGACCCAGAGATCCTGCTGATGGATGAGCCCTTCAGCGCGCTTGACCCGCTCATCCGGCGGGAAATGCAGGACGAGTTGGTTGAGCTGCAGAGCCGCCTGAACAAGACGATTATCTTCATCACCCATGACCTCGATGAGGCACTGCGCCTCGGCGACCGGATCGCCATTCTGAAGGATGGTATGGTGCAGCAGGTCGGCACACCCGAAGAAATCCTGACCTCCCCGATCAACGACTACGTCGCCGACTTCACGCAGGATGTGAACCGTGTCCGTGTGCTGACAGCGCAAACCATCATGATCAAGCCGCGCCCGCTGCAGATCGACCGCGGCGGCCCGCGTGTGGCACTTAAGTTCATGGAGGAACAGGGCATGGCGAGTGTCTTTGTTGTGGACCGTCACCGCCGTCTGTTGGGCATGCTCACCATGGAAGAGGCCATTCAGGCCGTGCAGGAAGACCGCCGTGAGATCGAGCCGCTGCTCAACCATGAGATCGACAAGACGACCCCAGAAACATATCTGGAAGATCTGCTGCCGATTGCGGCTCAGCGGCGCTGGCCAATTGCCGTCCTCGATGAAGAAGAACGCCTGATCGGGGCCATACCGCGCGTTGCTGTGCTCGGTGCGTTGGCTGGTACACCGGACCCGCATGGGCATATGGACGACACAATGGTCGAAGAAGTTGTAGACGCCCTACAGCAAGCAGCAAATTAGTCGAAAGGATGGCACTCCATGGATGAAGGCGGAATCATCACATGGTTCACCGGCTTTGACCTCCCGGTTGGTGAGGTAATTGAAGCCGCAGTGGACTGGCTCAACCTGAACGCATCTTTTGTATTTGAGGCGATCAAATTCCCGATTGATATCTTCCTGAACGGCTTGGAAGATTTTCTGCTGTGGGTCCCCTGGTGGATTATCATAATCGCCCTGGTCGCACTGGCGTGGTGGCGGGCCGGATGGCGGGTTGGTGTGCTCAGCGCGATCAGCCTGCTGCTTATCCGCTTCCTGGAGCCGGAATATTGGGATCTGACCATGATCACGCTCGGCATGATCCTGACAGCCGTGGCCTTCTCCGTTATAGTGGGGATACCCATCGGGATTTGGGCCGCACTTGATGACACGGTTGATCGCATAGTCAGGCCTGTTCTGGATGCGATGCAAACGATCCATCCATTCGTGTACCTGGTACCCATCGTGATCCTGTTTGGGCCGCGCAAGGTGCCGGGCACCCTGGCCACGATCATTTTTGCCTTGCCGCCCATCGTGCGTCTGACTAACCTCGGCATCCGGCAGGTGCCGGAAGAGACTGTCGAGGCTGCACGCTCGTTTGGTTCTACCCAGCAGCAGATGTTGTTTAAGGTACAGATCCCGCTGGCACTGCCCACCATCATGGCCGGGCTTAACCAGACGCTGCTGCTGTCGCTTTCGATGGGCGTCATTGCGGCCTTGATCGCGGCGGGCGGCATCGGGCAGGAGATCCTGCGTTCAGTGGGCCGTGTGGATGTGGCCCGTGCAGCAGAGGCCGGGCTGGTCGTACTGCTGCTGGCCGTCGTGCTTGACCGCATTTCCCAAGCATTCGCCGAGGGCGAAGCGGAAACAGCCTGACACGTTTATTGGTATATCAAACAGCCCGCAAGGGGGTGCGCCAACCCAAAACCAGGCGCATCGAAACGGACAACTAATAGGAGGAGTCTGTAGTGAAAAAGCGGTTAGTGTTCACAACTATTCTTGCTGCCATCCTGGCAGCCCTGCTCGCAGCCTGTGGCCCGACCAACGGTGGTGACACCGGCGGTGACACAGGTGGTGCAGGCGAAGCAAGCCAGCCCGGTGAGGGCGTGACCGTCAGCATGGGGCAGGCCACATGGGATACCGGTTGGTTCCAGGCACAGGTCTACAAGCTGCTGCTTGAGGATCTCGGTTATACGGTTGAGGGCCCTGACACCCTTGACAACCCGGTTGCCTACACAGCTATTGCTGAAGGCGATCTGGACTTCTGGCCGAACGGCTGGTTCCCGCTGCACAATCAGTTCCTGGAAGATGAGAACATCGCAGGCAATGCCGAGCCGGTTGGCTTCCAGGTTGAGTCAGGTGCGCTCCAGGGCTACCTGATTGACAAGGCAACTGCCGACGAATTCGGTATCACCAACCTGGGTGACCTCTCCGACCCGGAGATCGCCGCCATCTTCGACAGTGATGGCAACGGCCAGGCCGACCTGATCGGCTGTAACGCTGGTTGGGGCTGTGAGGCCGTGATCAACGACCACATCGATATGTTCAATCTGGGTGACACCATCGAGCACGTTCAGGGTGAGTACTCCGCGCTGATGGCCGACACTATCGGTCGTTTCGAGCGTGGTGAGCCCGTTCTGTTCTACACCTGGACACCGAACTGGACCGTTTCCGAACTGGCTCTGGGTGAAGATGTCGTCTGGCTGGGTGTCCCCGATGACCCCGAAGTCGAGGCCGCATCTATCCCGAACTGCCAGGAAGATCCCTGCGACATGGGCTTTGCGCCAAACGATATCCGTGTCGTAGCGAACGCTGAGTTCCTTGCAAACAACCCGGCAGCTGCCACCCTCTTCGAGATCGTTGAGATCCCGCTGTCTGATATCGCCGAACAGAACGTTCTGCTGACCGAAGGCGAGGACAGCCCGGAGGATATCCGCACGCATGCCGAAAACTGGATCGAGGAAAACCGCGATCAGGTTGACAGCTGGCTGGAACAGGCACGCGCCGCCGCCGAGTAAGCAACCTGACCTGACAAATGCATCACCTGCCTGACAGGTTGATGAACGAGGCTGGCCCATCCCTTCCGCGCCAACAGACAGGGAGGTGGAGCCAGCCTCTTGCTATCGCCGCAAACGACGATTGCGGAACTATCGCATACTTCGCATATTAACACAAGTGCAAACGTCACCAATTTTGCGTGCCAAATGTGGTTGACTGCAATTCAGACAACCGCTATACTAATTTCCGTACGCAAGACAACAGGTGCATTCACCATGCAGGTTTGTATGTGTCTCAAGCGGGGTCGGCAATTTCCTCGTTTGGGCAGCAGGTAACCCGATTACCCTACCTCTGTTTGAAGAGTGAACCCGGCCCCGCCGCATTCATGTGTTCGCGGCCAGCCTGTCGAGTGCGCTCTTTTTTGTTGTCTCTCCTCTGGTCGCCCCTTCCGTAAGAATCCGATCAAAGCTGCGACATCTGTGGAAAGATGTGTCCGCACTGGCACGTCTGTTACACGCGAAAGGGGAATTTCTATATGGTTACAACACCACTGGTATTCGAAGACCATCCGCTGGTGGCACGGGTTGGCGACACACCACTGATCAGTCTGCCCACCCTGACCGCCCACCTGCCGGACACCATCGCGATCCTGGCAAAAGCCGAATGGTACAATCCCGGCGGCAGCGTGAAAGACCGCCCCGCCCTGAACATCATTCAAGAGGCCATCAGGCGCGGCGATCTGCGCGACGGCGTGACACTATTGGACAGCACCTCCGGCAACACGGGCATCGCCTACGCGATGTTCGGTGCCGCGATGGGGTTCCCGGTCAAGCTGGTGCTCCCGGCCAACTGCAGCCCGGAGCGCATCAAGATCCTCAAAGCCTACGGGGTTGAGCTCGAACTGACCGATCCGCTGGAAGGCAGCGACGGCGCCATCCGACGCGTGCGAGAACTCGCCGCGCAGGAACCCGAACGCTACTTCTACGCGAACCAATATGAAAATGATGACAACTGGCGGGCGCATTACAAGACGACCGCCGTTGAGATCTGGGAGCAGACGGGCGGGCAGGTCACGCACTTTGTGGCAGGGTTGGGGACATCCGGCACGCTGGTTGGTACCGGGCGACGTCTCAAGGAATTCAACCCGGCCATCGAGGTCATCGCCGCGCAGCCGGACTCGCCCTTCCACGGCTTGGAAGGCTGGAAGCACATGCCGACCGCCATCCGACCGGGGATCTACGATGACACCCTACATGACCGCATTCTCGAAACACGCACGGAAGACGCCCATCGCATCTGCAGGCAGCTGGCGCGTGAAGAGGGGCTGCTCGTCGGCATCTCGGCAGGCGGCGCGATCGATGCCACACTGATCATTGCGGAGGACCTGGCCGAACGCGGCGAGCCGGGCACTATCGTCACCATCCTGCCGGACGATGCATCCAAGTATCTCAGCGATCCCTTCTGGGAAGAAGACTAGGCACATGAAGCGCGTGGAATTTCCGCAGGAGCAGTATGCGCTGCTGGCCGCCCACCTGCAGGACGCCTATCCGAACGAGGGGGCGGGCTTCCTGTTTGGGCGCATCACGGATGAGGCGTTTATCGTTGAGTCGGTGATGACATTGCCCAACACGTGGGACGAAGGGTCACAGCGCAACCGGTTCCGGCTTTCGGCAGAGGATTCATTGAAGGCCGAACTGGAGGCAGGCCGCCGGGGATCGGATGTGATCGGGGTTTTTCACTCTCATCCGGACCATCCCGCGGTGCCGTCACAGTGGGACCTGGAGTGGGCGGCCTGGCCGAACTTCGCCTACCTGATCACCACGGTGGCGCAGGGCAAAGCGGAGCGGACCCGGGCCTGGCAGCTGCGCGCGGACCGTTCCGCGTTTGAAGAGGACGATCTACGTATCACGTGATGAGATAAGGAGAAGAGATTATGGCAAGCATTCGTATCCCTACCCCGCTGCGCCCTTATGCAGGTGGTACCGCGGAAGTGGTCGTTTCCGGCACGACGGTTGACGAGGCGCTTAAGGACCTGATCGCACAGCACCCCGAGCTGGAACAGCATCTGTTCAATAATGGGGAGCTGCGCAGCTTCGTGAACATCTTCCTCGGCGAGGAGGACATCCGCCACCTTGATGGGCGTGAGACCGCAATTGAGGAAGACACCGAGCTGCTGATCATCCCGTCTATCGCGGGGGGGAGGGCATGACCCATGGCTGAAGACACCGTTCGTCGCGTGGATCACTCCGCCCTGCGGACCAATCAGGCGTTTATTATCGGCGGCCTGCTGCTCGGCTTTCTGCTGGATATCTGGCCGCTGGTGGCGTTTGTCTCAGCAGTGTTGATCGCCGGCACGCTGCTGCCGCAGGCGGCCCTCTTTAAGCGGATCTACCAGCATGTGCTCAAGCCATCAGGCATCGTAAAGCCGGATGTGATCGAGGACAACCCGGAACCGCATCGTTTTGCGCAGGGGCTTGGCGGTGCGTTCACCCTGGCCGCGACCGTGGCGCTCATCGCCGGTCTGTCTGTGGTTGGGTGGGTGCTGGCCTGGGTCGTGATTGTACTGGCCGCGCTGAACCTGTTTGCCGGGTTCTGCGCCGGGTGCTTTGTGTATTATCAGCTGAACCGGCTGGGCGTGCCGGGCTTTTCCGCCGCGCCGCTGGGGGAACAATCCCATGGTTGAGCGGATTGCCATCACGGTGATTGTGGCTGCGGCTGTAGCCGGTGTGGTGCTGGCCTGCACTCTGATGCAGAAACGCCGCGCTGCCGCGCAGGCCGCCGGATCACGCCTGCTGGACGGCCTGCGGTCTGACCTGCCGGTGATCATCTACTTCTGGTCGGAGATGTGCGTACCCTGCAAGGCCGTGCAGACGCCCGCCCTGGACCGCATCGAGCAGGATCTGGCCGGGTGCGTGCAGGTCGTGCGTGTGGATGCTGCCGTGCACACCGATGAAGCGAAGGCATGGGGTGTGTTGACCACGCCCACCACCATCCTGCTTGGGCCGGGCGGGCAGCAGATCAACAACCGCGTGGTGCGCGCCGATGAGTTGAAAACCCAGTTAGCGACTATTTCAGGAGAAATTGGACTATGTCGATCCTAGAAATCGCCGATCCGCAGGCTGTGGAACTCAGCAACGAGGAGATCAGCCGGTACAGCCGCCACCTGATCATGCCGGAGGTGGGCATGGCCGGGCAGCGCAAGCTCAAGGCGGCCAAGGTGCTGGCCGTCGGCACGGGCGGGTTGGGTTCGCCGCTGTTGATGTATCTGGCCGCGGCTGGCATTGGCACCATCGGCATCGTGGACTACGATGTCGTCGATGAATCAAACCTACAGCGGCAGGTCATCCATGGGACGAGCACGGTCGGGCAGCCGAAGATCGAGAGCGCGAAGAGGCGGATCCTCGATCTGAACCCGAATATCGATGTGGTGACCTACAATGTGCCCTTGACCAGCGAGAACGCGCTGGAGCTCTTCGAGCCGTATGACATCATTGTGGACGGCACGGACAACTTCCCGACACGTTACCTGGTCAACGATGCGTGTGTGCTGCTCAACAAGCCGAATGTGTACGGCAGCATCTTCCGGTTTGAGGGGCAGGTGGCCGTCTTTGATCCGCGCACTGGGCCGAGCTACCGGTGCATGTTCCCAGAACCACCGCCCCCCGGGTTGGTCCCCAGCTGCGCTGAAGGCGGTGTATTGGGTGTGCTGCCGGGCGTGATCGGGACCCTGCAGGCCATTGAAGTCGTGAAGCTGGTCCTCGGCATTGGGGAGCCACTGGTCGGGCGGATGCTGCTGTTCGATGCGCTGGATATGGAGTTCCGCGAGATCAAGCTGCGTCGCAACCCCAACTGGCCAGTCGGCGAGCCGCACCCGACCGTGACCGAGCTCATCGACTACGAGGACTTCTGCGGCATGCCTGGTCACGACCGCAGCGCATTCGCCAGCGACAATGAAGGGGTGGTGCCTGCGGTCACTGTGACCCAGGTGAAAGAGAAGCTCGACAGCGGTGAGGACTTCATCCTGCTGGACGTGCGTGACCCGCACGAGTGGGAGATCAGCGATATCAGCGCGGCCACCCATCATATCCCCAAGGGCAAGATCCTGGAGCACCTGGGGGAGCTGGCGCAGACACGCGACATCATCGTGTACTGCAAGAGCGGCGGGCGCAGCGCGGATGTGACCCGCACGCTGTTGGACCACGGCTACACGCGTGTTCACAACATGCTCGGCGGGATCAACAAGTGGGCCACCACGATTGAGCCCGACCTGCCGACGTACTAAATACGTTCGAGTGAGATCGAAGCCCCGGCTGGCATCTGCCCAGGCCGGGGCTTTTTGACTTCACTCCCAGTGAGGCACAGGCGCGCATCCTGGGTGTAATCCTGGCCGCACCGCTGCCCTGGTTTTGTTCAGCATTATGCGCCGCTCGATCCGAACAGCCCAACAGGCGCCGGTTCGAAGTCCGGGAAGACATCCGCGACACCGGGGTTGTTCAGCCGCAGCCGGATGATCTCGCTGAGCACGTCGCGGTAGTCGGTTGTGATAGACAGATCGCCATCATCGAGGTTCTCCAAATCAAGGCCGGGCCAGTCGGCCACAACGGGATCAGCTTGGAGGCTGCCGCTCATGACGAGCATGGCCCCACCGTGCCCGTGATCAGTGCCCCGGCTGGCGTTCTCAGCCAGACGCCGCCCAAACTCCGACATGACCACAACCGTCACGTTTTCCATGTCCGGGCCCATATCCTCATGGAAAGCGGCCAACCCCTGCGCCAGATCAGTCACCAGATTGGCGAACTCGCCTTGGGTGCTGCCCTGCGCGAAGTGTGTGTCCCAGCCACCTGCATCAATGCAGACCGTCTCCAAGCCGACATCGGCGAGCAGCAGGGCGGCGGTTTGCAGCAGGGCCAAGCCGAACTCGCTTTCCGGGTAGAGGGCTCCGCTGCGTGCCCGATACTGGGCGACCCCGACCTGCTGCACCATGTCGATGGTCTCTTTCGTCTGCTGGGCTGCCCGGGCGATCTCGTCGTCGCCAAGAGAATACAGCGCGTTGAGCGTTTCAAGCATCGGCTCGGCGGCTTCCTCCCGTCCTCCGAGATGGTAGTCCACAATGGACTTGATCGCGACGGCGGTGACGGGGCCGCGCAGCTGGGCCGGGATGGATGTTCCCCAACCGACGGCGCGCAGGGGCGACTGGTTGCCGGTATCCAACGTGGCGAGGTGGCGAGCCACCCAACCGGTGCTCAGCTGGTTCTGACCGGGCGTGCCGCGCTCCATGTAGTCCATCGCGCGGAAGTGTGAACGGGTCGGGTCGGGCGACCCGGTGGCGTGGATCGCGGCGATCTCCCCTGCCCGGAATACAGGTTCCAGGGCCTCCATGTTCGGATGCAGCCCGAAGAACCCGTCGAGATCGATGGTTTTTGGATCGCTGCCGCGCTCGTCAGGGCGCGGAATGGCGAGCTGCGGACGGGCCGTGTAGTAATTGTCATCACCGTGCGGCACGATCATGTTGAGCGCATCAGCACCGCCGCGCAGAAAGATGGAGATGAGCACATCGCCCGCCGGGTTTTCATACTTGGGCGCGAACGTCAGGCGGGGCATCCACGCGGGCAGATCCCCGTTGAGCATGTGCAGCGCCGTCTGCGGGCGCAAGAGGGCACGTCGTGAACGTGAACTGACAGTCATCGCGAATTCCTTAGTCTACCTGTACTGGAAACCCGGGCTTGAAATGAGCAGCGCCAACCCTTCCAACAACGCGGTTTGACCACTGCCCGTATCGCTGATGTAGCCCAGCAGCAGATCGCTTTCCTCTGCGGTCATGGGGCGGCCCAGCGCAATATTGGCGAAGAAGGTCATGACAGCTTCGGGTTCCTGGGGGATGTCGTTTTCCTTGAGGGCGTTGTTGATACCCTCACCAAAGCCGATGCTGTCCTCATCTAAGGCGGCCACAGCGACGTTCCAGCGGGCAAGCTGGTTACCGATCCACTCGTCCATGGTATCGGGGTAGCCATCGGGGGAAGGGTGCATGAACGGCGTGTGGCCCATCGCCTGTAGGGCGCGACTCAACCAAGGTACGCTGATCGACTGGGGCGGCACCGTGTAATTGAGCAGGCGCAGCATGGCGACCACATACTCGAAGGGGCGGCGATACTTAGGTGGGGCATTCCAGAACTTCTCCGAGGAGAAGATGGTGCGCAGCATTGGCCGGATCGCGCCGCCTGTTTCCTGGAATACCTGTGCACACTGCTCCACCAGGCCACCGGGTGGAGCATCGGCGACAAAGCGCCGGATCAGCTTTTGGCTGATATAGCGTGCCGTATCGGGGTGGTTGGCCACGATATCCAGCACCATTTCGCCGTCAGCCATGCCACCGCCCGCAGGGATCACCTCGCCGAGCACGATCTTGCTGCCATCGTCGTGCATCTCCGGCTCAAAGACAAACCGGCTGCCCGCCCGGCGACCGCGTGTATTGTAGACGCGGTTGAGCGTCCACCCGGTGAAGCAGCGCGCGATCTCTTTAACATCCTGCTCGGTATAGGCGCCGTCAACGCCCAACGTATGCAGTTCGAGCAGTTCGCGCGCGTAGTTCTCATTAGGGCGCGTCTTGAAGCTGAACGCGTTGTCCAAATAGAGCAGCATTGCTGAACTGCGGGCCGAGGCCCCGAGCATCTCGCGGAAGCTGCCCAACGCGTGAGCGCGGATCACCTCGCGGTCGTCGACGGGTTTGTGATAGGAGAGGGTTGGATCGGCGATGAAGATGCTGAAGTGATCCGACCAGAAGTGGACCAGGATCTCGTAAAGCTGGCGACGGCTGTATACAGCGCGCAGAAGCGTTGTCCAGATGAATGTTGAGACCAACTCGGACCGGTCGTATGCTTCCACCAGATCGTCGACATCCGCGTTGAGGAAGTCAAACGGTGCGAGGAGCTCTTCGATGGCTGTATCCGGGATGGAGCCAGGGGCCAGCTGTGCCTCTATATAGGCTTCCGCGCCCATCTGGTTGACCGCGTTCACCAGGCCGGGTGTCGGGCCGAAAGTCAACCGGTTGATGACATGGGCCTCACGTGAGCGGTTAACGGGCGGCGCAAAGGGCACATCGGTCACGGTTGGCGTGACGGCATCGCCAGCCGTCGATTGGAGGGCCGGTGTGGTCTGCGCCTCGGATGGGCGGCAGGCCGCTGCCACAGCAGCCACACCGCCTACCGTCATCAGTTTGACGAAGGTGCGTCTATCCATTAAGGGTCCCCTGATACCATATGTACATCACAAGCCGAAGCCTATTGTAATGGTATCAGGGGAGGCATGCATGTTTCGATGAGACGCTTATCCCAGTGTGAAGCGTGTGACATCCTGCCCCTGTTGGTAGGCAGTGCCATCAGGCAGGATAGCCCCGCTGAGGTTGACGTTGTCGATATTGGCACCGGTCAGGTTCGCGCCGCGCAGATTGGCCCCGGTGAAGTTCGCGAAGTCCAGATCCGCATTGCGCAGGGAGGCGTTCTCCAGATTGGCACCGCTAAAGTTGGCGGCATCCAGATCGGTCTCATCCAGGTTGGCACCGCTCAGGTTCGCACCGGAGAAGTTCGCGGCGGTCAGGTCGGCTTTGGCAAACCGGGCCCCGCGCAGATTGGCGCCGCTCATGTTGACACCTGTCAGATCCTCCTCGCTGAAGTCATGCTCAGCCAGGTCCTGACCCATGTATGTGCCGCCCATCGCCTCAACCGCGATATCGATGCCCTGAAGGGCGCGGCTGATGCTCAGCCGGGTCAGGTTCACGATCTGGTCACGCAGCTCACGGCCTAGCGACTCAGGCGAGGGTGGCCGGGTGAACTGCTCCGGCTCGTATTCGCTGAGCACACCTTTGAGATAGTCGGTCAGCTGGCTGGCGACAAACTGCACCTGCCGGATGGTCCGGTCGTCATCGTACTCCGGCTCGACTTCCAAAGCGAGTACGTCGCTCACATAGAAGTCGCCTTCCAGCAGTTCGGCGGCCTGGCGCTGCAGCTTCTGATAGCTGCTTACCGCCATAGCGGCCACGCCTTCCGTCATGCCGGTGTGTAGGGCGCGCTCCGTGGTTTTGTGCAGTGCTTTGAGAGCTTTGCCCAACCGGCTGAGCGCCTGGATCCTCTGTTCGTCCATCATGATTCATCCTTTCTTGTTGTCGGTTCTGTCTCACACGAGACGATGGCATGCAAAGTCGATTTTGGGAGCAGACGGCGCAGGGTCTTCTTGGCATGGTAGATACGCGACTTGATTGTGCCCAGACTGACACGCATGATCTCAGCCACCTCTGCATAACTGAAGCCCTCCTCCGCATAGAGGATCAGCGCCTGACGCTGGGCTTCCGGCAGCGCATCCATTGCCTCCTGAACTTCGATGGTCAGCAGCACCCAATGCGCGATCTCCTCGGTGTCTGGCTGCGTCGCTTCGAATAGTCGAAGGAGACCCGCACAGCAACGGCATCATCATCCAGAGGAAGAGTCTCGTAGCGACCCTGCCGCCGCAGCGCATCATAACAGCGGTTGCGGGCGATCCGGTAGACGTAGGCCCGCATGTGCTCGGGCGGATCGATGCGATGCAGGCTGCGATAGAACGCGATCATCGTGTCCTGAACTACATCCTCAGCTTCTTCCCCGGTGCCGATCAGCCGATAGACAAACCGCCTGATCGCGGGTTCCAACTGGTGATGCAGTTCGGTGTAGGCGCTCTCGTCGCCGGCCTGAGCTTGCCTGAGCAGATCCACTGTGTGCGCCTCCCTTCTACTTTGTGATACGCGGGAGGCGCGTAGACAGTTCAAAACTACCCGAATCAAAAGGAGCGGTGGACCACGCCACCGCTCCTGTGATAGGTGTTATGCTCAGTCCGTCTCAAGCACCGACACATAATCATTGCCTAGTATGATGGGCGTGAACTTGATGCCGTCTTCATCCACATCGATCTCGATGCTGTCGCACCCTTCAAAGTCGCCGCGCAGCAGCTTTGTGGACAGCGGGCTCTCGATATGCTTCTGAATGGCACGCTTGAGCGGGCGGGCACCGAAAGCCGGGTCGTAGCCCTGTCGGGCCAGCCAATCACGGGCTTCGTGCGTTATCGCAAGCAGATACCCCTGCTCTAAGAGGCGATCGGCAAGACCTTGCATATGCATGAAAACCATCTCCCCGACCTGTTCCACAGTCAGCGGATCGAAGATGATGATCTCGTCGATGCGGTTGAGGAACTCCGGACGGAACGTATCGCGCAGTGCGCGCTCGATCTTGTCATGGTTGGCGACGGTCTGCGCGTCCGAACTCGGCGCGAAGCCCAGTGTGCCGCCCTTGTTGATAAAGTCCGTGCCGAGGTTGCTGGTCATGATGATGACCGTGTTGCGGAAGTCCACTGTGCGGCCCTGGCCGTCCGTCAGGCGACCGTCATCAAGGATCTGCAGCAGGGAGTTCCACACCTCGGGGTGGGCCTTCTCGATCTCATCAAACAGGATGACCCGGTACGGGCGACGGCGCACGGCTTCCGTGAGCTGGCCGCCTTCTTCATACCCGACGTAGCCTGGCGGCGCACCGAACAGGCGGGCCGTAGTATGTTGTTCGCGGTACTCGCTCATATCGATGCGCAGTAGGGCATCCTCATCATCGAAGAGGAACTCAGCCAATGTCTTGGCCAGCTCCGTTTTGCCGACACCAGATGACCCAAGGAAGATAAACGATCCGATGGGGCGCTTGGGGTCCTTCAGGCCGGAGCGTGCGCGGCGGATGGCGTCGGAGACGGCGACAATCGCCTGGTCCTGGCCAATCACGCGCTCGTGGAGGGCTTCCTCCATGCGCAGCAGCTTCTCGGCTTCCGTCTCCAGCATCTGGTGGACAGGGATGCCGGTCCAGTTTTCGATCACCTCAGCGATGTCATGCTCATCCACGATCTCATCAAGGGTATTCTCCTGGAGCCAGTCACCGCGTTTTGCCTCGTATTCGGACTCAAGCTGGAGACGCTGCGTTTTGATCTGCGCGGCCATCTCGTATTCGCGGGCCAGCGAGGCCTGCTCCTCTTGAAGCGACAGGCGCTCGATATTGCGGCGCATCTCCTTGAGTTCGTCCGGCATGGAATACAGCGCGACGCGCAGTTTGGCGGCAGCCTCATCCAGCAGATCGATAGCCTTGTCGGGCAGATGGCGCTCAGTCACGTAGCGATGGCTCAACTCAGCCGCGGCAACGATAGCCTTGTACGCGTAGGTCACATTGTGGTGAGCCTCGTAACGCGGCTTGAGCCCCTTAAGCATCTGGATAGTTTCTTCGACCGATGGCTCTTCGACAAAAACCGGCGCGAAGCGGCGCTCCAGCGCAGAATCCTTATCAATGTACTGACGATATTCGTCCATCGTTGTCGCACCGACAGTCTGGAGTTCACCGCGGGCAAGGGCGGGCTTCATCATGTCGCTGGCGTCGATTGCGCCCTGTGCGGCACCCGCACCCACCACCTGATGGATCTCGTCGATGAACAGGATGATCTCACCCTCGGAGCGCTGGACCTCGTCCATAGCGGCTTTCAGCCGCTCCTCGAACTCACCGCGGAAGCGGGCCCCAGCGACCATGGCCCCCAGGTCAAGGGCGATGATGCGCCGGTCAATCAGAGTCTCGGGCACGTCGCGGGCAACGATCTTCTGGGCCAGACCTTCCACAATGGCGGTCTTGCCAACACCGGCCTCACCAATGAGGACCGGGTTGTTCTTGGTACGGCGGCTGAGCACCTGGATAACCCGGAGGATCTCGCTGTCGCGCCCGATAACGGGGTCAAGCTTGCCCTCAGCCGCCATCCTGGTCAGATCACGGCTGTATTTGGCCAGGGTCTGGTAGCGGCCTTCGGCCTGGCGGTCGGTGATGCGCTGGCCGCCACGGATCGCTTCGATAGCTCTCAGCACCCGGTCGCGGTCAACGCCCAGATGGCCCAGCATCTTAGACGAGGGCGTGCTGCGATTAATCAATATCGCCAGGAAGATGTGCTCAGTAGAGATATACTCATCGCCGAGTTTGCTTGCTTCTTCATAGGCATCCTCAAACACACGGTTGACGCGCGGAGTAATGAACACCTGCCCAGCCCCCCCGCCATAGACGGACGTTGACCGCGGCGAATTGAGCAGATCATGGTCGATGCCGTTAGCGAAGTCATCAACATTGACGTTGAGATGCTGCAGGATATCGACAACGACCCCATTGGGCTGTTCGACCAGAGCAAGCATGATATGCTCGGTATCGATCTGCGTATGGTTGTACCGCTGTAGGATCTCAAGTGCGCGCTGTGCGGCATCCTGCGCGCGCTCCGTAAAACGCTCAAAACGATTCATAGTTGTCTACCTCACTGCCGGTAAGAGTCTTCTTGTGCTCTCAGTATAGGTGTATCGCCGCAGCGATGTAAAGTGCTAGAGGTCACAATCCTTGTAAAGGATCTTGGTTTACACAGATGTGAATAAAGTATCTCTCAGAGCGGACAAACGGACTATCAAATGCGTGTATAATTGGCGTTAAGAGTGCATCAGAAGCCGTTGGGATGGCTGCGATGCCAAGCCCAAGCTGTTGTGATGATCTGCTCAAGCTCCGGGTAGCGGGGTGCCCAGCCGAGTTCCTGCTGGATCCGTCGGGAAGAGGCAACGAGGGCAGGTGGATCGCCGGGGCGGCGGGCGGCATCCTCAGCAGGGATAGGATGGCCAGTCACGCTGCGCGCCACTTCCACCACCTCCCGAATTGAGTAGCCCCGTCCGTTGCCGAGATTATACGTCAGGCAGCCGTGTTCAGCGAGCGCGTCAAGGGCGAGCACATGAGCGGAGGCCAGATCCTCGATGTGGACATAGTCCCGGATGCAGGTCCCGTCCCGGGTGGGATAATCGCTGCCGAAGATGAAGAGCTTCTCGCGCTGGCCAAGTGCCACTTGCAGGGTAATGGGGATGAGATGGGTTTCCGGCTGGTGGGCTTCGCCGCGCAGCGCAGTGCCTGCTTCATCGAGCATGGCGCCGCATGCGTTGAAATAGCGCAGCATGCAGACGCGCAGTCCGTGCACCTGATGGTACCAGCGCAGCATCTTCTCGATCATCAGCTTGCTTTCAGCATAGACATTGGAGGGCCCCAGCGGATCGTCCTCGCTGATGGGAGTCTCCTTGCTGGCATAGACAGCTGCAGTCTATGATAATACTATGCGCTCGACGTTGTGGGCCATAATGGTGTTGAGCAGGTTGACGGAGTTGGCCACGTTGTTCTGGAAGAACGCGCCCGGATCCCGCATGGACTCACCCGCTTCGATAAAGGCCGCAAAGTGCGCAACGGCATCCGGTTGGTGCGCGGCAAAGGCCGCACCGAGTGCCGCACTGTCAGACAGATCCGCCTCTATGAAGGTGGCATCCGCGGGCACGGCGGCGCGGTGGCCTTTCACAAGGCTGTCGTAGACGATAACCTGGTGCCCCGCCTGCAGGAAGTGGGCAGTGGCTGCCGAACCGATATAGCCGGCCCCGCCCGTCACAAAGATTTTCAAGCTGATGCCTCCACCGTGGAAAGATAGTCAAGGACAGCTGCCATGCTGCGGTCGTCTGTTGTTCGCCAGAACGCCTCCAAATGGCCCGTATGAACAGTCGGAGTGGTTGCCTCCAGCAGCCTGTCGCGGTCACTGACTGTGCGTACAAAGGCCTCATAGGGCATGCTGACGGATCGGGAGAGCAGCCTGATCACATGCTGGGGACCGCTCTCCGGGATGACGTGGGCAATGTGCCTGGCCCACTCAGCCAAGACCTCATCGGGCAGGCAGGGTATCCACCGGCTGGGATCGGTCCCTTCCAGCAAATCCGGGATATCCTCCGGCAGACGGCGGCTGCCTCTCACCTCCAGATAGGCCATCAGCATATTGTAGATATCCCAATGCGGGTGGCCGGGTTCCCAGGTTATCCCCTCAATGAACAGAGCGGGCATCACGACCGTTTCCAGCCAGGCCACATCCATGATCAGATGGGCGACGTAACCCGCCACGAACGCCGCGTTTTCCCGCGAGAGATCGTCGGCACGGCGCAGGCTGGGGCACTGTGCAAAGAATACCTCTTCAATAGGTGCATCAGTCTGGCGCGGGATGGCGTAGTAATGTGTGGCATCCCGCGAGATACCGCCCACGACACGCGCATCCGGCCCGATGGAGCCGAGCAGAAAGGCGCCCTTGGCCCTGCCTTCAAGCAGCCACGGATGCGCCTCAGCCAGCGCGGAGCGCTCAAGCAGGTCAAGGGCGGCGGCCAGATGGGTCTGTGAATATGGCATAGCGCCACAGACTCTACACCGCGGATGCCATGTAGACAACCCTTACGGAACACGGGCCGCGATCAGCATTTGGCTGCCGGTGACGGGTGCGGGTCTCCGGCTTGCATAGCCCGGAAACGTGCGGATGTCATCAAAGCCCGCATCCTGTAACTCGGCGGCGATCTGGGGCTGGGTGAGGATCGCGAGGGTGTGGGTCAGTGTGTGGTGGGACCCATCCGGCAGGTTGTAGGTTTCCACCTGCGAAATGGTGGCATGGTGGAAGTCAAAGATGTGCTCGCGCTGCAAGCGGACATGTTGACCCCCAACCACCTTTTCCACGGGAGGTGGGTCGGCATAGTGGCGCAGGGCCGCGATAAAGTTCCAGACATCGAGCAGGATGATGCCACCTGCAAGCAGGGCCCGGTGCACCCGGGATAATGCGTCCAACCGGTCTGCACGCGCCAGCAGATAGCTGTAAGGTCCATTAATGGCGGTGACGATGTGGTATGTATTCTGTTCGTTCAGATCGGCGAAACCACCTACTACGATCTCGGGGCGGCTGGCCAACTGTGTGTTGGGCTCCATGCCGGTGACCGACCAACCCAAGGCAGTGAAGCTGGGCAGGGTGCGCCCGGTGCCGCAGCCCATATCCAACAGACGCAAGCGACCACGCAAACCATAGGACTCTGCCAACCAATAGACGAAGGCCGCCACGCTTTCGACATCAATGGGGTCGAAGGCCTCATACAGACGGGCGAGCACGGGCAGCCACTACCACGTCATTGACATTGGTTCCGGTTGGCCCTGTGCGCAGCAGAGCGCCCGCCGCATCCAATGCGGTATGGCTGTCGCTGCGATCCAATGCGACCACTGGGTCCACTCCCGCTGCCCGTATGCGTGCCGCGGTTTCACCCTCCACGACGGCGCCTGCGGCATCGGTTGGCCCGTCGATGCCATCTGTGGCGAAGCACACAACGCGCAGATCGGGCTCGCCTGCAAGAGCCAGAGCGGCGGCCAACGCCATCTCCTGCAGAGGGCCGCCCTGACCCTCGCCGCGCACAGTGACGGTCGTTTCACCACCGAGCACAACGCACTCACCCGGCGCAAGCGCTTTGGCTTGTGCGGCCAGCGTCGCACCGATGTCACGCGCCTCGCCGGTGACGGCCTCATGCTGGCCCACGACCGAATAGCCCTGTTGTTCGGCAGCGTGGCGAGCAGCCTCTATGGCAGTCACGTTGTTGGCGATGATGCGGTGCTCGACAGGTGGAAAGTCCAGCAGGGGCGCCTCTTCAACCGACTCCAGATATGCCGTGACGGCGGGCACGGCCTCGTGCAGACCGTATTCGTCCAACAGGTGCAGCGCTTGAGCGGCGGTGGTCGTATCTCTGACGGTGGGGCCGGAGGCGATCATGTCCAGCCGGTCGCCGATCACATCGGAGAGGATGAGAGTCAGGATGTGGGCGGGCACCGCTGCACGGGCCAAGCCACCGCCTTTGAGTACCTCACAGTGTTTGCGCACGGTGTTGAGAGCCTCAATCGGTGCCCCAGCGCGCATGAGAGCCTGCGTCACATGCCGGATATCCGGCAAAGTCAGCGGCTCGACCGGGCAAGCCAGATGCGCCGATCCACCGCCGGACACCAGAACCAGCAGTGTGTCGCCCTCTCCGGCATGCCGGGCCACTGCTTCAACCGCACGGGCTGCCTCAAGGCTGCGTTCATCGGGGAGGGGGTGAGCTGCCGGATAAACCCGGACGTGATCCGGCAGGGGGAGATCACCAATCGTCTCCGGCACGGCGATCACCGCGCCGCCTGCGAGGCGTTCACCCAGCAGATCGACAGCCCGGTGGGCCATCGGCAGGGAGGCCTTGCCGAACGCCACCAACCAAACTCGCCCCGGTGGAGGCGGCTGCCACGCCGTTTTGAGGGCCTCTGCCGGATCAACGGCGTGCAAGACGGCATCGATGAGCGGTTGGGGCTGCATCACTCCGCCCCGTTGATGCGTTGAGCGGCCTGCGCCGCTGCCTGACTGGGGAGTTCCCCGTTAAGCAGAACGGCTTCCAACGCCTCCTGAATGGCAGCAGCGACATCCTGGCGGTCGGCAGAGTCGGGCAGGAGACTGGCGTTGTTGAGTATGAGATCCCCGAAATCACGGTACGGGTCGTCGTCGCCCCATACGGAGAGCGCGGCAGGCTGCGAGGGCAGCCACCCGATCTGCTGGGTGAACTCCCCGTGATTGACAGGGTCCAACAGGAAGTTGAGCAGCATCAGCGCGGCCTCCTGCCGGTCCGGGCTGCCGGTGGTCAACCCCCAGGCCAACCCCTCAACCAGCGGCGCGGGCGTGCCGTCAGGCGTTGGCGTCCAGGTGAGGCCGGTGCTGCGCACCTCCTCGCGCTCACGCAGATAGGTTGTTGAGGTCACGGTGGCAAGCGCTGACTGCCCGGTCGTATACCGCTCCCAGGTTTCAGCCGGGGTGGCAAACTGGAAGACAACCGGGTCGATCGCCTCGACTTCGCGCGCTTCGCTGTAGAAGGTCAGGACCTCTTCAAGTGCCTCACCGGTCAGGACAGTGCCGCCCTCGTCGTTGAACAGTTGGCCGCCTGCGGCGAGATACTGTTCCAGCAGGGGGCGGCTGACCCCCGTCACGGGGCCCGCCGGGAACGTGTACACCACCGGATTCTCACGCTCCTCGAGGAGTGCTTCAAAGCTGTTGGGGACCTCTTCAGTGAAGACGGTGGTCCGGTAGACGCTGTGCTGGGTCGACAGGACATAGGGAACACCAACAATCTGCCCGTTGACGGTGACCAGATCTTCGGCAACATCGTAGAAGGCCGCGTCGATCTCGGGGCCAGCGGCCTCCCCTAAAGGCACAATGAGCCCTTCAGTGCTGGCGCGGACGAGTGCCTCCCGGGTTAACAGCACAAGATCAGGCAGGACGGTGGGGGCCACGTCCGGCGCGGTGCGCAGATAGTCGAGCGTGCCGCCTGCCCCATCGACGCGCTTGATAAAGACCTCTACCTGAACATCAGGCATGCTGGCCTCAAACTCTGCCAGCTCCTCGATCAGAGCGGTATCTTCGCCGCTTTCAGCAGGGGGCAGTAGATCGCGCACAATCCAGACCGTCAGCGTCAGCGGGCCGGGCTCGCCATTCTCCTCAATGAACGCCTCGTCAACCTCAGTTGAGGGCGGTGTGGGTGTCTGTTGTGTCATCTGCTCTTCACTCTGCGGGGCCACGGTCGTCTGTGGTGTGGCCTCCTGCGGTGCGGGCTGCTGTACGAGTGTGCAGCCCACGAGCAGGGTCAGAGTCAGTGCAGCCAGAAATCGGTGCATGGGTGTGCATCCTTGGGATAGCAGCATGGCACCCTCGATTATACACGCTTTTGCCTCACGGGTCGGGAACCTGCACAATCACCCCATGCATATCGACATTCTCACCCTGTTCCCGGCGATGTTCACCGGCCCGCTGACCGAGTCGATCCTCAAGCGTGCGCAGGAGATGGGCGCTCTGAGCGTTGAACTTATCGACATCCGTGCATTTGCCACGGACAAACACCGCATGGCCGACGATCTGCCGTACGGCGGCGGCGGCGGCATGGTTATGAAGCCGGAACCCGTCGTGGCGGCGGTGGAGACGGCAGTGCCGCCGGGTGCGCCCGTCGTCCTGATGAGCCCACAGGGAGAGGTCTTCACGCAGGCGATCGCGCAGCAGATGGCGCACCTGGAGCGATTTGCGCTGCTGTGCGGCCACTACGAAGGCCTCGACGAACGCATCCGCGAGCTGGTCGTCACCCGAGAGATCTCCATCGGGGACTACGTGCTCACCGGTGGCGAAGTGGCGGCCATGGTGATTGTGGACGCGGTGACCCGTCTGCTGCCGGGTGTGCTTGGCGATCCGGATGCACCGGCCAAGGACAGCCATGCCAGCGGCCTGCTGGAACATCCCCACTATACGCGGCCGCCCACGTTCCGCGGTGCGGATGTGCCACCGGTGCTGCTTTCCGGGCACAAAGCCCAGATCGATGCGTGGCGCAGGCGCGAGTCGCTGCGCCGGACGTGGCAGCGCCGCCCTGATCTGCTGGTGAGCGCGGATCTCAGCGAGGCAGACCGCGGGCTGTTGGTGGAACTGGCCGAGGAGACCATCGCTCAGAGGCGCGCATCAAGCACCTGAATGGCCTCCAACACGCGATCCCAATCGTCAGCGAACAGGCCGGGATCATCGGCCAGGCGGCGGCTTAACCACGTGCTGCGTTCTTTGTGTTCGTCATAGAGTGCAGTCTTGTCCAGCTCGATATCGGGACGCTTCCAGCTTTTGCGTGCCGAGTCAACCCGGCTGCGCATCTCGGTGAAGAAGGCCCGGTGGAACGACTCCACCCGGTCGGTGAACGTATCGACGGGCAGGGTCTCGCGGGCGTATTCGCAGGCCCATACCTGAGTGCCCTCCATGCGGCGGCCAGCCCCATCCCAATGGATGTGCATCTCATCGCCGGTCCGCCAAAAGGTCAGGTCCGGGGCTGCTTCCAGATAGGCGGTATCCAACTGCCGGTTGGACCACCAACCTGTGGCCTGGATATACAAACTCCATGCCTCATCGTTGTCGAGATTGGCTTCAATCCATGTGGATGCCCTGGCAAACCATGCCAGCCATTCCTCGGGCGGAAAGAGATGTGCGGTCACTTCCGGTGGGATGGGGTTAAGGACGAACGGCAGGATCTCCAGCACATCCTCCCACAAGCGCACCACATAGTAGTCGACATAGGGCGGATCGTCTTTGTCAATTCCCCACTGGCGCAGTATCTTGTCCGTGTACCGGAAGGTCTCCTGCCCATCCACGATGAGCCAATACCAGCCATCTGTCAGCCCGAACCAATGGAGGGTCGGCTGGCCATCCTCATCAAACGGGGTGACATCGTCCATTTTACGCATGCGGAACTGAAACAGCATTAGGGGCACCTCCCGGTGAATAGTCATCAACAGGAGAGCATACCATGACCATCCAGGTAATAACGACCCTTGCCAGCCGGGAAGATGCGCTCACCCTTGCGCGGACGCTGGTTGAGAACCGGGCGGCGGCGTGCGTGCAGATCGTAGGGCCGGTGACCAGCGTGTATCGTTGGGAAGGCGGCGTTGAGCAGGCGGAAGAATACCAATGCTGGATCAAGACACCGGAGGCACGCTATGATGCCCTGGAAGCGGCGATCACAGCGGCGCACCCCTACGATGTGCCGGAGATCCTGGCGATGCCCGTCACCCATGGGTTGGCTGCTTACGTGAACTGGGTGGAGGAGTCCACAGGGGATTAGAGGGCTGTCACAATCCCCCGGGCGATCCAGCGGGCACCCTCGCGCAGCATAAAGGCCGTGCCGACTTCAAGCGGGGCGGGTTCAATGATGAACATGATACGGGTCTGCTCACCCGGGCTGATCACGCCTGAGTCGGAGGCAAAGGTGATCTGCTGGCACATGCGGCGCAGACCGTAAACATGCACCGATAGGCTTTCCATATTGACGGCCAAGCCGCCCGTGCGGCCCCCTTCTGAGGCGGGCAGCACCGTGACATCCGCCTGAAAGCGGGTGTGCAGGTCGATGCTGTTGGCCTGGGCAATGATCCCACCGACCAACAGATCGTCGAACTGTTCGCGGGTCAGGCCGTCGAGCAGCATGGCGACCAGATCGCCGGGTTGGGCGATCACACGGGCGGCATCCGGGCGTTCGATATCCGTCACCGGCAGGGTGAGGGGTTCAGGCCCGGCAAGGACCTGTACCAGATCGCCCACCTGCGCGGTGCCGCGTTCCACATAGCCGACAAGCGTGGCCCCCCGGTTGGGGAGCCAATGCCTGTCTTCGATTGTCATCAGAAAGGGCGCATCACTCATTGATGTCCAGCGCCCCAACCCCACCGGAGATCGAGATAGTGACCTGTTCGTCGGCCTGTTCAAAACCGGCTGTTTGCCACAGCCCATCACGGATGCGCTCGTAGCGGTCGGGCATATCATCAGGTACAACGAATCCATCAAGGGAGATCTCCACGGCCAGGGACTCGGGGATGTAGAGATCAACGCTGGCTGTGCCGAAGGTCATTTGGGCCTCAAAGTCACCCGATTCGGGCAGCGAGATATCTATGCTGCCTGCGCCGCCGGAAAATGTCAGTCCGGACAGATCCATATCCTCCAGATCGAGCTCGATACTGCCTGCACCCGCGTTGATGGTCAAATCGACGGGGAGATCACGGGTGAGGTTCAGGTCCAGGTCCCCGACAAACCCGTCGCTGCCCGGCCGATCGTCGGCATCGATGACAAGAGTACCGGTGTCGTTTGCTTCACTGTACGATACGTTGGCGGCATTATTCTCACCAGTGCTGTATTCACCCGCGTAAAGCTGCCGCGTATCGTCACCCAACGCTTCGACGTCGACATCACCCGCACCGATATTGAGTGTCACCTTGAGAGCGCTGATATCGCCGCGTTGGCCGCTGAACTGTTCTGTGATGGTCGGTCCATCCGCCCAGTTGAAGATGAAGGCATCCGGCGTGCTGGCAGTCTGTTGGCCAGCCATTACCAATACCACGAGCACCGCCAGCAGGGTCACCGCTGCCATGATGATATTGCCCAGCAGGGACCGCCGCCCGATGATCATATCCAGACCGCCGAGGATAAGCAGCACCGGCCAGTAGCTGAGCACAGACCACAGGCTGATATCGAGGATCTCGAGCTGGTTGAGCAGCAGCGCGATCCCAATGCCGATGAGGATGACCGCACCGGTGACACCACGACCGCCGCCTTCATGTGTGTTGTTGGTGTAAACTTGTTCCGACATCGTCATTGCTTCCTCAGTGTAGTGTACAGAATGAACCCGCCCAGCCCGATCAGCAGCAGCGGAATAGTGAGTGAAGACACCCATGGTACCAGCTGCCGCAGCAGAAAGAATGCGCCCAAGGCGATCAGCAGCAGGCCCGCCAGCGACGTGCGCCCTTGCAGCGACTGCTGCACGCGCTGGCCGATCTCATTGATGTTCTGCTGTACCACGTCCTCCGCGCCAGTTTCCATGTGGTCGGCTGCGGGCACAAGAATCCACATCACAAGGTAGATCACCACACCCAGGCCGTTGATCAGGGCGAGGAGGATAAACAGCACGCGCACCAGGCCGGTATCCATGTTCAGATAGTCGGCCAGACCGGCGGCCACGCCACCGATTGACCCCTTCTCTTTGTTGCGGACTAATCTCTTCATGTTGGTCTTTTCTCGTCCTGTTGACTTCCTATGATAGTATACGTAGCACGGTCTCATCCGTTGCGCTACCATTGCCCCCATGGAAACCGTGACCATCATGCCCGCCGATGAGGTCCCACAGCGCGACTACGTGCAGGCTCTCAACGCGGCCTACGCTGACTATTACGTCCCCATCTACGTTACGCCCCACTTTTTCCGCGAGATGCTGCGCCGCGAATCGATTGACATCGGCGCATCGGTGGCGGCTGTGGTGGGGAATGAAGTGGTCGGTACCAGCCTGCTGGGGGTACGCGGCCCGCGCGGATGGATCGGCGGCGTGGGTGTCGTGCCCGGCTGGCGGCGGCAGGGCATCGCACGGCTGATGATGGAACGCGTGCTCGAAACAGCCCACAGCCTGGATCTGTCGAGGATCCAGCTGGAGGTGATCGATGAGAACGCGCCCGCCATCCATCTATATGAGTCGCTGGACTTCCAGGCGACACGCACCCTGTTTGTGATGTACTGCAGCAAGCCGCAGGCCGAGCATCCGGGCCACCATCCGTTTGACCTCAACCGCATCGGGCCGCCGCTGGTGCGGGCGCTGCGTGCACTGGAACAGATCCCGCATCCGCCCGATCCATGGCAGCGCGAGATCGCCAGCATCAAAGCGATGCGCGGGCAGACACGTGCCGTGCTGGCCTCCGAACAGCGTGAACTGGCCGGGGTCTGTCTTTACAGCGGGGATACGTTGGGCATCGGGATCCTGGGGTTGGCGTGCCATTCGCCATTTACGGGGCAGGTGCTGCTTGCCGAATTGTTTCGCCGCTACCCGAACGCTGCCTACACCTATCTGAACGTGCCCGCCAACGATCCGCAGCTGCCCGCGCTGGAAGCGATGGGCTTTACGGTAGGGGTCACCCAGTATGAAATGGTCTACTATGCTTAAACGTGCGCTCCCGCTGCTTGTCTGGCTGTTGGCTGCCTGTACCGCGCAGCCGACACCCACCCCACCAC
>JAADYX010000134.1 GCA_010092885.1 Chloroflexota bacterium
CGGTACACGGCACTCGACCTACGCCTTCAACCGGAATCTCACTCGGACTCGCGCTTCAGATTCTGACGGGCGTAGTCGACGACCATACCAACAATGCCCATCAGGCCCTGCCCCTTACCCATAGAGACATCCTTGCCGAAGATATCCAACACGATGTCGGTGTCGATCTCAACTATCTGCTCAGGCGGCAGGCCGTTGATCGTCTGGGCAAGAATGGCCGACATCGCCATAGCCGAAAGCCCCTGCGGATTCTCCACGGCAAAATAGTACTGCATGGTGCCATCCTCTTGCTGAGTGCCCCATACATACGCATCTGACTCGCAGTAATTCACATGGTGTTCCTCCGGGAAGGGCCGCGTAGCCACTTCCTCAGGTACGGATTCAAACTGGTCGGCGTAGTAGATCAGCATTTCGCTGCGTTCGCGCCGGTCATTGACCCATGAGAAGTCCTCGATGATCTCCGCCAGCTTGGGCGGCAGATTGGCTGTATCGCTCATACATACTCCTGTCTTTCAAATGCATCACGGCGGGAGACAAAGGCTCCCACCGTGATAGTATCAAATACACGCTGTGCTTACTTCTCGATCGGCACCCCGACCAAATTGCCCCACTCCGTCCAGCTGCCGTCGTAGTTGCGGACATTCTCAAAGCCCAGCAGGTATTTCAGCACGAACCAGCTGTGGCTGCTGCGCTCCCCGATGCGGCAGTAGGCGATCACTTCATCGTCCGGGCTCAGGCCCTGTTCTTCCTGGTAGATGCCGCGCAGCTCCTCTGCCGTCTTGAAGGTGCCATCCTCATTCACCGCCCGGCTCCAGGGTACGTTAGCCGCCCCAGGGATATGGCCGCCGCGCAGGGCCCCCTCGTTGGGTAGACCAGGGATATGCAGCCGTTCACCACTGAACTCTTCAGGGCTGCGCACATCGACCAACCGCTGTCCGGCTTCCACATGAGCCAGCACCTGGTCGCGGAAGGCCCGCACTGTCGCATCGTCACGGTCTGGTGCAGTGTAATCAGTGGCGTCGTACTCGGGCACGTCGCGGGTCATTTCGCGACCTTCAGCTTCCCACTTCATCCGGCCGCCGTCCATGATCTTGGCGTTGGTGTGCCCAAACAGCTGGAATACCCAGAAGGCGTAGGCCGCCCACCAGTTGTTCTTGTCACCGTAGAACACAACGGTGGTATCGTTGCTGATGCCCTTTTCGGACATCAGCTGCTCGAAACCCGCCTTGTCCAGATAGTCACGCCGGATCTGGTCATTAAGGTCCTTGGTCCAGTCGATCTCGACGGCTCCCGGAATATGCCCGGAGGGATAAAGCAGGGGATCCTCATTGGATTCAACGATGCGAACGGAGGGATCGTCCAAATGCTCCGCAACCCACTCGGTTGAGACGAGAACATCCGGGTTGGCGTAGTTACGCTCAGCGATATCAGTCATTGTCTGGTGCTCCTTCGTATTGGTTGGTTGTGTGTGGCTTGTGTCGATCAGGCAGCAAAAAAGGGTGCGGCCTTTGCTGCCGTACACTTGAGCACGGCGGAGACGGGATCACCCGGTGGGATGGAGATTCAACTGGAGAGTCCCAAACCGGCTAGTCAGCGTCCCCGCTTGAGACAGGTACAGAATACCAAGAGGTTTGCTCCCCATTCTGGAGAATTTTGACGAAGTACGTCAAGAAAATTGTACCGCCCTTCAAACGTATCGTCAATTCTGTAGATGGGCTGTCAGGTCAGCATCTTACGCGGTAGACCTCGCCGTTGTCCCTGCGCACCACAGTGACCAGATCGGCGTATAATGCTTCCTTAGATGGCCAGAAGGTGCTCAGCTGGGAGGTATATGCCGCAGCCGCTCCCAACCGTGCGTCCAGGTCAGCTTCGGCCAGCGGGATCACATGTGCTTCCCATCGGCCTTCATCACCATCAAGCGCTGCCTGCACTGCATTCTCATACCGGTTATAGGGGTAGTCTTCGTAGTACCACACATCAGGATGGCGCCATCGTTCAACGGTCTGGCGCAGCAGCACATGATCCACATGGTGCCCAACTGCCAGCGGCGCGTAGACGCGCCCAGTGGGGCGTGGGAGGTTGGCGAGTGTTTGCCATGCCGGGTCATCCGGGTGCGGTGGACCGAAAAGCTGCTGCCCGGATGCATACAACGCTGCCCCGGCATGCCGCCGGTAAATTGCATCGGGGATGCTCAGGTGCACTGCCTGGATTGTCTCACCAAGCAGTGCCAATGCCCTGATATCCTCGCTGCGACGGGCCTGCACGGCCTGCACAGCCGCAAGGTTCCAACGCTCATGGTGCGCTCGCGCATAGTCGGAAAGCGGTTTCACCGGGTCACCGGCGCAGATGGTCACTACCGCTGCAGGCTCGCCGCGCTGTGCCAGCTGGTGCAGTAGACCGCCGCAGCTCAGCGCTGCATCGTCAAGATGTGCAGAGAGAAACAGGTGATCTACATCCGGCCAGATCACAGATCCGCCTGCTGGAGCAGCTCCGCCTGTTCGCGCGTTGCCAGTTCGTCAATGAACTCATCCAGGTCGCCATCGATCACAGCCTGCAGATTGTACTTCGTGAAGTTGATCCGGTGATCGGTGACTCGGCTCTGCGGGTAGTTGTACGTCCGGATTTTCTCAGCCCGGTCGCCGCTGCCCACCATCGAACGGCGTGCCGCGTCCTGCTCTTCCTGGATGCGGCGCACTTCCATATCGTAAAGACGGGCGCGCAGAATACTCATGGCGCGCTGCAGGTTCTGAGTCCGGCTGCGTTCATCCTGACACTGCACCACGACGCCGCTCGGCTTGTGGGTGATGCGGATGGCTGTCTCGTTCTTCTGGACGTGCTGGCCGCCTGCGCCCCCCGCCCGGAAGGAGTCGACTTCCAGATCATCCTGGTTGATATCGATCTCGACATCGTCCACCTCAGCCAAAACAGCGACGGTGGCTGTACTGGTGTGGATGCGCCCCTGGCTTTCGGTGGCGGGCACGCGCTGCACACGGTGGACGCCGCTCTCGTACTTCAGCCTGGAGAAAGCGCCCTTGCCCTTGATCTCAACCGTCACCTTGTTGATGCCGCCCACACCCGTTTCACTGATGTCCATCAGGTCGGTCTTCCAACCCTGTGTTTCGGCGTAGCGGGTGTACATACGCAGCAGGTCCCCGGCGAAGATGCCGGCCTCATCACCGCCCGCACCCGCCCGGATCTCCATGATCACGTTCTTCGAGTCGCGCGGATCCTTCGGCAGGAGCATCAGGCGAATTTTCTCCTCTAAGGTCTCGCGCTGAGCTTCCAAGTCACGCAGTTCTTCCTGAGCGAGTTCGCGCATCTCGTAATCGTCGGTGCTCTCCAGTAGATCGCGCGCCTCATCGATCCCTTCGAGTACTGCCCGGTAGATATGGTAGGCATTGACGATCTGCTCGAGATTGCTGCGTTCCTGAGCGTACTCAGCCACCTTTTCATAGTCGGTGACGATCTCCGGGTCAGCCATCCATTGGCCCAACTGATCATAGCGCTCTGCAATACCTGATAGTTTTTCCAGCATGATTCCTCACTAGCACAATAGGCCCCGGCTGGTGCCGGGGCTGATCGTGAACGGAGTATAGCAAACAGGCGATTAGTCGGCGAGTGTGCTCAGGTCTCCGACGGGTTCACCCATTACCTGAGCGCGCAGCACACGCCGCATGATCTTGCCGGAGCGAGTCTTCGGCAGGCTGTCAACAAACTCGACCACGGCGGGCTTGGCTATGGGGCCCATCTCATGGCCTACATGCTCCTTGACCTCCATCTCCAGCTCCCGGGAGGGATCCTTGCCCTGCTGCAAAATGCAGAACGCATGGATCACGTTGCCCTTCAGCTCGTCAGGCACACCAACGACCGCTGCTTCGGTGACATCCGGATGGCTGACCAGCGCCGACTCGATCTCGGCGGTGCCCAGCCGGTACCCGCTGACTTTGATCACATCGTCTATGCGCCCGATGATCCAGATATAGCCGTCCTCGTCTTTCTTGGCCGAGTCACCGGGCATGTACCAGCCTGGGAAGCGGCTCCAGTAGGCCTCCACATAGCGATCGGGATCACCGTATATGGTGCGCAGCATGGCAGGCCAGGGTGTCTTGATGACCAGATAGCCCTCCTCATTAGGTGGAACCGGCTCACCCTCTTCATCGACCACGTCAACTACCACGCCAGGGAAGCCCTTCGTGGCGGACCCGGGCTTCAGCGGCGTGACTGGCAGCGGTGTGATCATGAAGTTGCCGGTTTCCGTCTGCCACCAGGTATCCATAATGGGGGCCTTTTCTTTGCCGATCACGCGGTAGTACCATTTCCACGCCTCAGGATTGATAGGCTCACCAACCGAACCCAACAGCCGCAGGCTGGACAGGTCTCGGCGGTTGGGCCAGGTCTCACCGAATCGCATCAACCCCCGGATAGCTGTGGGCGCCGTGTAGAGCACCGTCACGCCATGCTCCTCAACGATCTGCCACCATCTGTCCGGGAAGGGGTGTGTCGGTGCCCCCTCGTACATCATGCTGGTCGCCCCGTTGATCAGTGGCGCGTACACGATATAACTGTGCCCGGTGATCCAGCCGGGGGCAGCAGCACACCACCACACATCCGTATCTTTTAGATCGAAGACCCATTTGAGTGTGGTTGCAGTGCCGACCATATAGCCGCCATGCGTGTGCAGAATCGCTTTGGGCTTGCCGGTCGTGCCGGAAGTATACAGGATGAACAACGGATCTTCCGCGTCCATCACCTCGGTCTGGATATCGGTTGTGGCGATGGGCAGGTTCATCATCTCGTGGTACCAAAGGTCACGCCCGGACTCCATGTGGACGTCCTGCCCGGTCCGCCTGACCACAATCACATTCTGGATGCCCGGGCAGCGCATCAATGCCTCATCGGCTATGTCTTTCAGATTGACAGTCTGGCCACGCAGCCATGCGCCATCTGCGGTGACGAGGATCTTGGAGTGCGAGTCGTCGATGCGTTCCCGCAGGGCCTCGGTTGAAAAGCCACCGTAAACCACAGAATGCACCGCGCCCAACTTGGCACAGGCCAACATCGCTACGATGATTTCCGGGATACGGCCCATGTAGATCGTGACCCGGTCACCCTTAACGACACCCAATGCGCGCAGCACACTGGCAAACCGGTTGACTTCACGCTGTAGCTGACGGTAGGTATACGTGCGAACTTCGCCGTCTTCGCCTTCCCAGATCAACGCCACTTTGTTTTGCCGCCAGGTGTTCATGTGGCGGTCTAGTGCGTTGTGAACGATGTTTGTCTTCGCACCGACAAACCATTTGTAAAAGGGAGCTTCTGAGTCGTCGAGGGTGGTTTCCCACTCCTCAAACCATTCGAACTCTTCACGCGCAATGCGATCCCAGAAACCGGCCAGATCAGCCACCGCTTCCTGGTGCAGCGCGTCATAATCGTGGATGTTGGCGTTCGCGACGATAGTCTCCGATGGATAGTACACTTCGCCTTGGGAGCCGTTCGACTGCATGGTAGGGTTCTCCTTGGTGAGGATACGTGCAGAGGAAATTTCTTCCATTTAAAGTCAACTTCGTCAAAAAGTCAATTGGGCGAACCATTCGCCCGATGGTAAGGTTGGCATACCATTACAGAAAGGACTTCTGATGAGCGTCGACCTAAGCGAATATGAGGAATCCGGTGTGCGCGTGATTGTGGTGAACGGCACGCTTGACGCACCGGGCACCATGTCCATCGAGGATGACCTGCTGGCCTCCCTGCGCGGTGAGACCCGTCCGGTGATCCTCGATCTCTCCCAATTGGATTATCTATCCAGCTATGGGCTGCGCATGGTATCGACTGCTGGCAAGCTGATGCTGGAAAGCGGGAGCCGTATGGTGCTTGCTGAACCGAACGAGCATGTGATGCAGATCATCAACATTGCCGGGTACGATACGGTGATCCCCGTCTTCGGCTCCTTGGACGATGCGCTGCACGCCTGTGCCGGATGACTGTCCACCGCCGCCACAATCCACTGACGGGCGACTGGGTGCTCGTCTCACCCCACCGCATGAACCGTCCTTGGCATGGTCAGGTTGAGCAAACCGAACCATCCACGCTGCCCACCTATGATCCCGAGTGTTATCTATGCCCGGGCAACCAGCGGGCCAATGGCGGCCTGAACCCAGACTACAAAGAGACCTTCGTGTTTACCAATGACTTTGCTGCCCTGCTGCCTGAGGCAGATATACTTCCGGAGGCGGTGGAGGATCCGCTGTTTCAAAGCCAGCCTGTGCGCGGAACCTGCCGTGTGATCTGCTACTCGCCCCGCCATGATCTTGCATTCGCTGCCATGGACCTGCCTGCGATCCGGCAGGTGGTTGATGTCTGGTGCGCCCAAACGGAAGCACTGGGCCGGATCTACCCGTGGGTGCAGGTCTTCCAGAACAAAGGGACTATGATGGGTGCCTCTAACCCGCATCCCCATGGGCAGATCTGGGCGGGCGATTGGCTGCCTGTTGAAGCTGCTAAGGAGGATCACAGCCAGGCCGCCTACCGCCAAACTCACGGTTCGACCCTGCTCCTTGACTATGCGCGTGCTGAGATCAACCGCGGTGAGCGCCTGGTCGAACTAAATGACGACTGGCTGGCTGTCGTCCCCTACTGGGCATTATGGCCCTATGAGATCCTGCTGCTGCCGTACCGCCGCCCGATCAGGCGGCTGCCTGAACTCAGCCCCAGGGAGCGTGATTCGCTGGCTGGCATACTCAAGCAGCTGCTGATTCGCTGTGACGCGCTTTTCAGTGTGCCTTTTCCCTATTCAATGGGCTGGCATGGCGCACCGTTTACTCAGGCCGACAGCAGCCACTGGCATCTGCACGCTCACTTTTATCCGCCGCTGCTGCGTTCCGCCACAGTGCGGAAGTTCATGGTCGGATATGAGATGCTCGCTGAACCCCAGCGCGATCTCACTCCGGAAGCAGCCGCTCACCACCTTCGCTCCCATGGAACATCAGGTCATTGACGCTTTTCGCAAGCAGTTCGCCGAGGACCCCACCCATATCGCCTTCGCGCCCGGGCGGGTGAACCTGATCGGCGGTCATACTGACTACAATGAAGGGTTTGTGCTGCCTGCTGCTATTGACAGGGGCATGTGGTTGGCCTTCCGTCCACGCACCGATCGCGTGATGCGGCTCTATTCAGTGAACTTCGACCGCGAGATCCATCTTTCACTCGACTATCTGACGCAAGGCCGTGGCTGGCAGGAGTACCCCAAGGGAGTGGCCTGGGCTTTAGAGGAGCACGGCTATCGCCTGCGCGGCATTGACGCAGCTGTGGTAGGTAATGTGCCCCGGGGTGCTGGTCTTTCCTCCTCTGCTGCTTTAGAGATGGCATTTGCCCGCGCATTCGCAGCCGCATCAGACATTGAATGGCAAATAGTGCCAATGGCTCAGGCCGCACAACAGGCAGAAAACGAGTGGGTGGGTCTCAACTGCGGGATCATGGACCAGCTGGCATCGGCCGCGGGACGCCGAGACTATGCATTGTTGATCGACTGCCGCACGCTCGATCTGGAACCGGTTCCGCTGCCGCCCCACACGGCCATCGCTGTACTTGATACGGGCACACGCCGCTCGCTCACTGATTCTGCATACAACAACCGGCGCGCTGCGTGTGAAGCTGCCGCTGCGCGCTGTGGTGTGCATACCCTGCGCGATCTGACGCCTGAACAGCTTGAAGCCCGCCGCGGCATCCTGTCTGACGAGCTCTATCGCCGGGCGCGCCATGTTGTCACGGAAAACGAGCGCGTGCTCAGGGCTGCCGAGGCCGCTCGCTCCAGCGATGCCGAGCGGTTTGGTGCGCTCATCAATGCCAGCCATGCCAGCCTTCGCGATGACTACGAGGTTTCAAGCGCGGCACTTAACGCAATGGCTGGCTGTGCTGTCGGGCATGATGCCTGCTATGGCGCTCGTCTGACCGGGGCTGGTTTCGGTGGATGCTGTGTCGCCCTCATCGACTCCCGCCGCGCGTCATCTTTCGCCAGTGCGGTACAGATGTGCTATACCAACCAGACAACGCTCGAATCGCAGGTAATCCTGTGTCTTCCATCCGATGGTGCAACCTTAAAGGATCTCCATGGAGTTTGATACGCTTCCGCTCACAGGTGGGCGTACCGCGCCGGCAAGCGGCGGTGTCCCCAATGTGCCCCCGATTGTCCCGTCGGTTGGTTATGTACACTCCACTATGGCTGCGACGGATGCCGCCCTCGATGGAGCCGACTTTGTCTATGGGCGTAACGCCAATCCAACACCCGCCATGCTTGAAGAGGTCATCGCACAATTGGAAGAGTCCGAAGATGCTGTGGTGTTCGGCAGCGGTATGGCCGCTGTGCACGCTGCTCTGCTGGCAACCGCGCTCCCCGGTGCGACGATTGTAGCTGCCGAACAACTGTATGGTGTGACCCGTACGCTTCTTGATTGGATGGCCTACGCGCTCGGGTATAGCGTTCACTACGCCGATTTCCTGGACGTGGCTGCCATGCGCCACGCTCTGGCCGAATACCAGCCAGCCGCGGTCGTCTGCGAAGTGCTTACCAATCCGCTGGCACAGGTTGTCCGCCTGGATCATGTGCTGGATGCAGCAGGGAGCGCGCAGGTTATCGTCGACAACACCTTCGCCACACCGATGCTGCTCAGGCCCATACCGATGGGTGCTGCTCTGGTCGTGCACAGCGCAACGAAGTTCATCAATGGGCATGGCGATGTCCTCGCCGGGGTCGTGGCTGGCGGTGGCGATCTGATAGGGGCGGTTCGAGAGTTCCGTACGCTGCTCGGTGCCAACTTGGATGCCTTTGGCGCGTGGCTGGCCCTGCGTGGTGTGCGCACCCTCGCACTTCGGATGCGCCAGTCATGCGCGTCTGCGTTGGCTGTGGCACAGGCGCTCGCGGACCATCCGCGTGTGGAGCGCGTCTATTATCCGGGCCTGCCCACGGATCGCTATCACGCTGATGCTGCAGCCCTTTTCGGGGGTGATCAGTTCGGCGCAACGCTTGCTTTCGATCTGGCTGCCGCAGATCGTGATATGGTTTTTGCGTTCGTTGAAAGCCTCACCCTGATCCAATCTGTGACCAGCCTGGGCGACATATTTACCGAGATCAGCCATCCGGCGACAGCTTCTCACCGCAGCCTGAGCCCGCAACAGCAGGCTGGGGTCGGCATCCGTGAGGGCACACTCCGACTCTCGATTGGAATCGAGGCCCCCAGCGATATCATTGCTGATCTGATCGGCGCCCTTGATGGCTGACCCACTGCCTCTCAACCTGGCAACGTGGCTGCTAGCCCTCTCCCCCGTGATCGGGGTGCTCATCTTGATGGTGGTCTTTCGCTGGGGGGCCAGCCAAGCGGGGGCCGCGGCCTGGTTCGCTGCCGTGATTGTGGGCGTGGTTGTCTTTCGGGCCACCATTCCCGTGCTTGGTTATGCACAGACCAAAGCTGTTCTACTCTCATTGGATGTACTCTACATCATCTGGATGGCGCTTCTCTTCTTCCACGTGGCTGATGAAGCCGGTGCGGTCGCGATCATTGGCAGGCGGCTGCCAGCCCTTACTAGTGATAAGGTTATGCAGGCGCTTCTGCTAAGCTGGGTGTTCGTCAGCTTCCTCCAGGGGATGGGCGGCTTTGGGGTGCCCGTGGCGGTTGTCGCCCCGCTGCTGGTCGGCATTGGGTTTTCGGCGCTTGAGTCGGTTGTGATGGCTTCTCTGGGCCATGGATGGGCGGTTACGTTCGGGTCGTTGGGCACGTCTTTTGCTGCGCTGCTGGCCACCACCGGCCAAACGGCTGATGCACTCGCCCCGGAGTCAGCCTTGCTGCTTGGGCTGGCGGCCTTTGCGTGTGGTGCGCTCGTCGCGTACATGGCTGCGAAATTGCGGGGGGTAGTGCGTGCTCTGCCCGCCCTGTTGGTTATTGGCACAGTGATGGCGGCCACCCAGTATCTGCTGGCGACTAACGGCCTGTGGAACCTTGGAGCGACCGGTGCGTCCCTGGTCGGGCTGGGTGTGGCCGTTGGTGTGGCAAGGCTGCCGTTCTACCAGCGTGAGCCCGCCTCGCTGCCTGCCGGGCAATCCGATGAGGGGCCTTCCCTGCCGATCGCCCTCTCCGCATATGTCGTGCTGGTGGTCCTTATTGCGATGATCAACTTGGTGCCACCGGTTGAGCGCCTGTTTGACACGGTTGTGCTCTCGCTGGCTTTCCCCGCTGTAGAGACCGCGCGCGGCTGGGTTACACCTGCTGGTTCCGGCCGTGCGATCAGCCTGTTTGGACATCCTGGTGCCATTCTGCTGTATGCATCACTGGTCGCCTATATCATCTATCGTCAGGCGGGCTGCTATCAAGAAGGCGCCGTCAAACGGATCACAACAAAGGTGCTCAATGGCGCGGTGAAATCCAGCCTGGGTATTGTGGCTATGGTTGGCATGGCAACCATCATGGGGCACGCTGGCATGACCACCCTGATCGCACGCGGGTTAAGCGAGACGGTGGGGGCTGGTATCTACCCGGCGGCCGCACCGTTTGTCGGTGCGCTAGGGGCATTTATGACGGGCAGCAATACGAATTCCAACGTGGTCTTTGGTGCGCTTCAGATGCAAACGGCCGAACTTTTGGGCCTGTCTATCTCGCTGATCCTCGCTGCGCAAACCACGGGCGGAGCGCTGGGCAGTGTGCTGGCCCCAGCCAAAGTGATTGTTGGGTGCAGCACAGTAGGCCTCGCCGGGGAAGAAGGACCTGTCATCGGACGGATGCTTGTGCTCGGCCTCATTCCAGTAGCACTGACGGCCATCGTCGTCTGGATCCTTGCGTGATGGCCGGCCGTCTGCAGCGCATCGTGCTGGCTGTCGAAATTATTGACGGCTTCCTGATTTACATTGCGCTTCAGCATGGTATGATCGGTGTGAGCGGTGTTCTGTTGACTGTGGCCGCAGCTGGCTTCTTTTTGGTCATTTTGATGCAGTGGGAGCGGAAAAACGGGTGAGCGGAGAGCGAATTCTGGTGATTGACGACGGCGCGGACATGCGTGAGTTCGTTATTGACTACGTGCTGAAACCAAATGGTTTCACTTATTCACAGGCTAAAGACGGTCTTGAGGGTTTCGAGACTATTCTCTCGGAAAAACCAGA
>JAADYX010000135.1 GCA_010092885.1 Chloroflexota bacterium
GACTTCCTGCAGCCGTTCATCGATGGGTTGGCCGGTGTCTCCGATCCGCGCATATTCGCCGCGGGGTTGAGCCTATCGTTGGTTGGCTGGTTTTTGTCCGGTGTCTCGGGTTGGGTACTGATGTACGCGTTCTGGCCGGAAGCACCGTTCATCATGGGGCATCTGGCAGTGGCGGCTGCCGGACTCGGCATGGCGGTGCCGGGCGCGCCTTCCGGCCTGGGGACTTTTCACGCCGCGGTGTTCGGGGTCTTTGTTGCGCTGGGCTACGATCCCGACATCAGCCGGAGCTATGCGTTTGCGCTGCACGGCTACAATCTGATCGTGCCCAGCCTGTTCGGGTTGTTCGCACTGCTGCGCGAAGGGCTGACCTTCAACCAGGTGGTCCGCGCCGCGCAGGATGCCCAGGATGAGCAGCCTGCACCAACCGTCCCCTGATACCCGCCGCCGGCTTGACTGGATCCTGTGGGCTGCGGTAACGTTTGCCCTCACGTGGAGCGCGCTGGTGCCCTTCACATCACTGGCCCGCGTGACAGATGGTCTGCTGGGCGGTGACGTGACACCAGCGGCGTGGCTGCCCTTTGGTGCGGCTGCTGCCAACGCTCTGCGGAACCATCCGCGCGCCCTGACCGTTGTTCCATTGGCGGGTCTCGGGCTGAGCACTGCCTTTGAACTCGCACAGCTCATCATTCCCGGGCGCGCCGTTATGACTGAGGATATTATCTTGAACGCCCTGGGCACTTGGCTTGGGGCCGGGGGACTGTTGTTATGGCTCAAGAACCACTGAAGATTCTCATTGCGCTGCAATATTATGTGCCGCACCGTACCGGCCTGACTCTGCATGTGCAGTACATCGCAGAGGCCTTGGCGGCCCGTGGCCATCAGGTCACGGTGCTGACGGCGCGCTACGATCCGGCACTGCCGCGCGACGAACAGGTGATCAACGGGGTGCGGGTTGTGCGCCTGTGGGCACCGATCAAGGTTTCGCGCGGCATGATCATGCCCGCCTACCCGGAAGCCGCTCTGAAGCTCGTTCGCGAACACGATGTAGTCAGCATCCATACGCCCATGGCGGAAACACCCGTCTTTGCGGCGTACACCAAACTCTTCAAGCGGGGGCTCGTGATCACCCATCACGGTGATCTGGTGCTGCCCGATGGCCTGCTCAACCGGATTATCGAGGGCGTGACCTTTGCCTTCTATAAGACCGCCGGGCGTGCCGCGCACCATATTCTGGCGTACAGTCAGGACTACGCCAACCACTCCTACTACATTGAACCCTTCCGCGAGAAGACACACGCCGTGCACCCGCCCATCAAGATGCCACGCCCTAACCCTTCCCGGGCTGAGGAACTGCGCGACGAGTGGCTGCACGGGGTCAACGGCACCGCCCGGCTGATCGGCTACTCGGGCCGCTTCGTCGAGGAGAAGCGCCCTGATGTATTGATCCGCGCGCTGAAAACGGTGCACGAGCAGTATCCGGGGTCGCGGATCGTCTTCGCCGGGGAGTACGACATCAAGTACGAATCGTTTTGGGAGCGCAGCCGCGACCTCGTGGAAGCGAACCGCGAGCATCTGGTCTTCCTGGGCCTGCTGACAGATGCGCAGGCCATGGCGGACTTCTACGCCGCGGTCGATGTGCTCGCCCTCCCAAGCGACACTGAGTGCTTCGCGTTGGTGCAGGTGGAGGCGATGCGCAGCGGCACACCCGTTGTCGCCACCGACATACCCGGAGCCCGGGTCGTCGTGAAGAAGACCGGCATGGGCGAGATCGTGCCGCCGCGTGACCCTGGAGCGATGGGTGCCGCCATCAACCGCGTGCTCGCAGACCGCAGTGCGTACGTCAAGCCGCTGGCCGAGATCGATGCGGCATTCAACTTCGAGACGACCGTGGATCGTTACGAGGAGTTTCTGCGGTCGGCGGCGGAGGCGGCCCGTGGCTGAGCGCGCGGTGATCGAACGCATGGTGGCCAATGAGGCCGATATGGCCTACCGCCGCCGTGTGATCACGATCTTTGAGTGGCTTGACCCACAAGACGATGACCGCATCCTCGATGGGGGCTGCGGTCGCGGCTTCTACCTGAAGTTCATCCGCCACACCTGCAGCGCCGAACTCGCCGGGGCGGAACTCGACTACCCGGTGATCGAGGTGGCACGGGCCACCCTTAATGGCGAACCGGGCATCACGCTCGTGAACGCGTCGCTCTACGGTCTGCCTTTCCCGGATGGGCATTTTGACAAGGCCATTCTCAGCGAAGTACTTGAGCACGTCCCTGACGATGTCGCCGCGCTGGAGTGCGTGCGGCGTGTGGTCAGGCCGGGCGGTCTCATCGCGATCACGGTGCCCAACGCCAATTATCCCTTCTGGTGGGACCCGATCAACAAAACGCTGGAGACGGCGTTTAACACGCACATTCAGCGCGGGGTGCTCGCCGGGATATGGGCCAATCACGTACGGCTGTACACGCCGGACGAGCTGCGCTCAGCCGTTGAGGGCGCCGGCCTTGAGGTGCTCGCCGAACGGGCGTTTACCCACCACAGCTTCCCGTTCATCCACAACATTGTGTATGGCTTCGGCAAGACCGCGCTGGAAGCCGGAGTCCTGCCGCAGAACGTCGCCGCGGCAGCCGATCGCTTCAACGTGGAAGGTGAACGCGGCGGCGCGCTGAACCCCGTCAACATCGGGCTGCGCCTTTTCGAGTGGTTCGACCGCCGCAATGTGATGGACGAGCCAGCCGGGCGCGCAACCGTCAATCTGTGCGTGCTGGCCCGCGTCCCCACAGCCTGACTATGAGCGAGCGAATCACCTTGCGCGATGTGGTGCGGGCCGTCTTCTTCCCGGAGGTGGTGGAAGGTGAGCCGGTCGTCAGACGCCCGCAGCGCTCCGCGCCAGCTGCAGAGCCACAGGCGGACGATCCCACCCTTGATGAGCAGGCGTTCATCGCTTACCCTCAGCCCTTCACCGAGGAGGCCGCTGGCTTCGATGCCGGGCGCGTGCTGGTTCTGGGGATCGGCACAGTCGCCGTCTTGATCGCGGGCTTCATTGCGCAGCTCCTGCTGCGGGCACAACTCGGCCTGCTCGGTTGGCTGCTGACCGCCGTTGCCCTGCTGGCCTGGTTGGGCCTGCTGCTGTTTGTCTTTGCCCCGCCTGATGGCCAGCTGCTGCGCCACGGTCCGCGCTGGGAGGGTGCCGCCCGGCTGCTGCATCCCCTGACAGACCGGCTTGATATCGCCACCCGGGTGATCCTTGGCAGCTGTGCGGCGGTCTTCGCCGTGATCACCTTCCTGGCCACGGCCAACAACACGTTTACCACCCTCGGTGTGATCGCTTGGCTTCTGAGCATCGTCTTCGTGATGATCGTTTTGGCCGAACGCAGCCTGGTCGAACAGATCGAGGACCTGCAAACAGGGCTGCGTCAGGTCTCACTGCCGCGCATCAATCCGGTGTTGGTGGCCGGTTTGCTTGTCGTCGTGCTCGTCGGTGCCGGGTTGCGCTTTTACCAGCTGGACGCCGTCCCACCGGAGATGACCAGCGATCACGTTGAGAAGATCATCGACTCCAACCGGATTTTGAACGGCGCGCGTGACGTCTTTATGCGGGGCAACGGCGGCCGCGAGTCGCTGCATTTCTATCTGCTGGCCGCCGCCGGAGCCCTACAGGGTTCCCCCGTGGATTTCACCACGCTGAAGGTCGTCTCGGTGATCCATACCATCGCCCTGATCCCAGTGATCGCGCTGCTGGGCAGGGAGTTGGTCGACTGGGAGACGGGGCTGTATGCTGCTGCACTGCTGGCTGTCTCCTGGTGGCACATCATGCTGGGCCGCCTCGCGCTGCGGATCTCGCTCACCCCGTTGGTGATGGCTCTGGCAGCCATTCCCCTGATCAGAGGGATTCGCACCGGGTCGCGCCGGTCGTGGCTGTGGGTCGGGGTGTGGCTGGGCGTCGGTGTTTATTCGTACCAGAGTATGCGCATGGCGCCGTTGGTCGCCATCGCCGCTGTGGCCATCGCGGCTGCCGGTCCGTTGATCCGGGCGCTGCGGCGCGGTTCAGCCGCAGCCTGGGATGTGGCAATGGCTGTCAGTGCCCGGCAGACGCTCAACCTAGTGTGTGCCGGGCTGGTCGCGCTGACCATCTTCATGCCGATGCTGCGTGTGTGGCGCGACTATCCTGCTGACCTGTGGAACCGGGTGGTCAACCGCACCACCAGCAGTGAGGTCACGATTGAAGGATCCTCTGCCAGCGTGTTCGCCGACAATTATGTGGACGCCCTGTTGATGTTCAACGTCAGCGGGGACGATGGGTGGTTCACGGGCGGCGCGGGCGATCCGGCCCTCAGCGAGGTTGGCGGCCTGCTGCTGCTGCTGGGGGTCTCAGCCTGGTTTGTCCGGATGCGTGTGCGCGGCGATCCCGCTGATACGGTGCTGGTGGCGGCCATTTTGGTGATGCTGCTGCCTTCGGCGCTGGCGGTCGCCTTCCCGGTGGAAAACCCCAGCCTGACACGTGCCAGCGGTGTGATTCCGTTTGTGTTCGTCTTGATGGCGTGGCCCCTGACCTTGATCCGGCAGCAGTGGCACCGCCTGATCGGGCCGCCTGCGGGCCCGATCCTTGCCGCCGTGCTGATCGGTGTGCTGCTGTTTGGCAGCGCCGCGGCCAATGCCGATACGTTCTATGCCAGTTATGAGACCGCGTACCGGCAGGCTGCACCCAATCCCGGTGAGATCGCCGATGCGGTCCACGCCACGCTTGGGCCGGAGGCGTCCGTTGAGGGGGTGTGGATTGTCAGCTGGCCGTTCTGGCAGGATCACCGGGCCGTTGGCTTCGAACTCGGCGACTTCGCCTTTGACCGCGTCGTGTTGGATGCCGGCGGCCTGAGCACACAGCTTGCTGAGAGTCCGCAGCGCTTCGCGGTGCGGCCGCTGGTGTTCATCCTGCACCCGGACGACCTGGGCTCGGTTGCATTGCTGCGCTCCGAGTTCCCAGGGGGTGATCTGGTCGAGATCCCCAGCCGAACGCCCGGCAAGGATTTTCGCCTGTACGTAGTAAGTGATCGCTGACGCGGCTGTGTATATAGAGTGAGACCTATGGCTGAATCGATCCGGCACACCACACATACACAGTCGACCACTGCCCTGAGGATTCTGGGCGTTGTGGGCGCGCTCATCACCATCATCGCAGTTGGCGCTTATTTCCGGCTGGTGGGGTTGGATTGGGGCGAGCAGTACTATCTGCACCCTGATGAGCGCTTTCTGACGCAGGTGACGGCTGCCGTCAGCACGGATACCGCCTACTTCGATACGCTCAACTCCACCCTTAACCCGAACAACGTCGGCCACGGCTTCTATGTCTACGGCGATCTGCCGCTCGTCATTGTGCGGCTGCTGGCCGAATCGACCGGGATGGTCACATACGGCGACGCCCACATGCCGGGCCGAACGGTGTCCGCTGTAGCGGATATCATCACCATTCTGCTGGTGTTTCTGATTGGGGCCCATCTGGTTGACTGGCGAGTCGGGCTGATCGGTGCGGCCCTGTACGCCGGTGCCGGGCTGGCGATCCAACTGTCGCATTTCTGGGCGGTCGATACCATCGCTACGATGTTCGGGGCGGCGGCGCTGCTGTTCGCCCTCTACCTGATGGACCGGCACAGCTGGCTGGATTATGTCGCGTTTGGCATTTTGCTCGGCTGCGCGATGGCCAGCAAGGTCAGCATGTTCCCCATGGCCGGTATCCTGATTATCGCGTTGGGCGTGCGCGCCGCCCGTGATGTCGGCTGGCTGCGCTCCGAGAAGCCGCCGCTGTCCTGGCGTCAGGCCGTTGTGCCTGCTGTGGTCGGTTTGTGTGTGGCGGGCCTCGTGACGGTCGTTACGTTCCGGGTGGCACAGCCCTATGCCTTCCTGCCGCCCAACAGCGGCGTGGCCATCGAGCGCGCCGAGCTGGGCCTGTCCCTGACGTTGTTCAGCCGCATCACTGACCCGATCGGACTCCGGCCCAACCCGGACTGGCTCGACCAGATGAGTTCGGTGCGTGGGCTTGTCTCCGGCAATGCCGACTGGCCGCCGAACCACCAATGGGCCAACCGGATCCCGCTGTGGTTCCCGCTGAAGAACATGGTGCTGTATGGCATGGGTCTGCCGTTTGGGCTGTTCGCTTGGCTGTCCGTCGGCTGGATGGTCTGGGAGATCGCCCGCCGGCATAAGGGTGCCTACCGCCTGAACCCGATAGTTGCCTGGATCCTGCTGATCTTTGTGTGTCAGGGCACGGCCTGGGTCAAGGTGATGCGCTATTTCCATCCCATCTACCCGATGCTGGCTGCCGCCGCGGCGTGGGCGTTAGTGACTCTCAACGACCGGATCGGCCGCCTGTTGGCCGAACGGCGCACGGACTTCTGGCATCCATCCCGGATGGTCAGTGTCGGGTTGGCCGGTCTGGTGATCGCAGGCTCGCTGGGCTGGGGGTGGGCTGTCTCCCGGATCTACACGCGGCCCATTACCCGCATCGAAGCTTCTCACTGGATCCTTGAGCACGTCCCTTCCGATGTGACGCTGCTGGTCAGCATGGATGACGGCACCCCCCGGCAGATACAGGTCGGCCTGCCGAACAACTGGCCCTATCGCGGTGAGGACGAGGGCGACACCAACCCGCTGATCCAACACACACTGCTGCGCGCCGGGGAAACCTCCACGAGTGTCTTCACACCTGAGTTTGACGGCGAGCTTACCACCATCCGGCTGAACAACGTCACAACCCCGACCGGCGCGCCGAGCACGCAGACCCTCACTGTGACCGTGGCCGCCGATCTGACGGGCACTGATGTGTTGGCGACTGGCACCGTGACCGGCGATTTCGCCGCCCCAGACGGTCAGCCGCGCGGCGAACCCTATTCCATCACGCTGGATGAGCCCCTTGATCTCGTTGAGGGCCGCGAGTACTTCCTGTTGGTGGAAAATGACCGGGCGGGGTCGGTGGTCCTCGCCGGTTCGACCATCGCGGTGGAGGGCACCTGGGACGATCCGGTGCCGGTCAATGTACCGGGTTACGCGATCCGCACGCGGCAGTACCACGAGATCGCCTTTGAGATGGCGCTGGAGGATACACCGGCCAAACGCGAACGGTTGCAGTATGTGCTGGACAATGCCGACTACATCACGATTTCCAGCAACCGCTTCTACGACTCGCTGGCGCGCAATCCGCAGCGTTGGCCGATGACGTTGGCCTATTACGACGCGCTCTTCAGCGGCCAGCTTGGCTTTGAACTAGTCGGCGATTTCACCTCACGACCCAACATCGGTCCCATCGAGTTCTACGATGACGAGGCCGACGAAGCATGGACTGTCTACGATCATCCGCGCGTGTTCGTCTTCCGTAAGACAGCCGCCTACGATCCGGCTGTGACCGCAGCGGTGCTCAACCAGGCCAACCTTGATGAAGTGGTCCGGGCCACAGCCAAAGACGCGCCCGGTCTCCCGGACAGGGTACAGCGCCCTGAGGAGTATGGCATACCGCTGCGCATTGAAGGTTCAGCCGCCCCCGGCGACGTGGAACGCGGCCTGTTCGCGCGGGTGCAGGTGCTCGCTGTGCCGGTCTGGTGGGTGACGATTGCGGCGGTCGGCCTTGCGGCGTTTCCGCTGACGTACGTCGCCTTCCCTGGCCTGCCGGACCGCGGCTACGGTCTGAGCCGCATCGTTGGCCTGCTGCTCGCCGCGTGGATCGGCTGGCTGGTGGCCACCACAGGTCTGCTGCGCTGGGGTGCGCCGCTGGTCTGGTTGAGTGTGCTCGCCGTTGCGGCCCTGTCGGCTGGTCTGGCATGGTCCCGGCGTGATGCGATCGCGCGCTGGATCCGCGACAACCGGCAGACTGTGCTCACGGGGGAAGTGCTCTTCGCGATCCTGTTCCTACTGTTTCTCGTCATCCGCATGGCCAATCCGGATCTCTGGCATCCGGTGAAGGGCGGCGAAAAACCGATGAACATGGCCTACTTCAATGCTGTGCTCAACACACAGACGTTCCCGGCGTACGATCCATGGTTCGCCGGGGGGACGATCAACTATTACTACTTCGGCTACGTGATCGCCGCCGTGCCGACCAAACTGCTCGGCATGATGCCTGAGCTGGCCTACAATCTGCTTGTGCCGACGTTCTTCGCCCTGACCGGTGTGGGGGTGTTCACAGCCGCACGTGCTCTGATGCCCGCCAACCCGGAGCCCGATCCGCTGCCTGACGACCTGCCCGCGTGGCGCGGGCTTTTCGCCGCCTGGCCGGATATCGGGCCGAGCGACGCCCTCGCCGCCCTCGATGGCTGGTGGCAGCGCGTGCAGCATTGGCTGCTCAGCCGCCCCGGTATCTTTGCCGGGCTGCTCGCAGTTGCGCTGGCGCTTCTGCTCGGTAATCTTGGCCAGCTGCGCTTCGTCTCCTGGCAGTTCGCGGAGCTGGGAGCCGGGCCCGGCCAACCCGAGATGGAGCAGTTCCTGCCGCCCGCCCAAGACACAGCGGCGGGTGTCGCCCGCCTGCTCGGTGAGAGTGAGCGTCTGCCCGTCTACATCAGTGACTGGTACTGGAACGCCACCCGGATGGCCTCCGCCCTGCCCATCACGGAATTCCCCTACTTCACCTTTCTCTACGGGGACCTGCATGCGCATATGATCGCCTTCCCGCTGACTCTGCTGGTCGTCGCCGCTGGGGTGGCGTTCGTCAAGGCGCCGGCAGCGCACTGGTCCAAGGGGATTGGGGCGGTTCTGTTGGGTGCGTTGGCCGCGGGCATGCTGGTCGCGACCAATACCTGGGACGCACCGACCTATATCCTGCTGGGTGCCGGTCTCGTCGCGTTGGGAACCGCTTTCCGCCGTGATGACCGCACCGCCCTCACCGGCATGCTGATCGGCGGTGCGCTGGCCGCGGCGGTCGGCGTCGGCGTCTACTATCGTCTGATCAGCGCTGCCACTGGAGAAACCGGCACCCTCGATCTGGCCATCGCTGGGCTGGCAGGCCTGGCCGTCTTCCTGATCGCCTACGCGATCACGGCTCTGGTTCGCGGTGAAGGCACGCCCTGGCGCACGCTGATCGCCGCTGGGCTGTGGGCCGGGCTGTGGTGTGCTGTCGCCGTGCTGGTCGCACTGCCTTATCTGCTCAATTACACTGCCGGCTACACCAGTTTCCGACCGGAGACGCGCTGGAACACACCGCTGTGGGGCTTCCTGCTGATGTTCGGCCTGCCCTTGTTCCTGATCGCCACGTGGCTTATCAGCAGCCTGATCGACTGGTTCGGCACGATGACTCTCAAACGGGCGGCGCTGCTGCCCGCCCTCTTGGGCGCTGCCACCCTGATCGCTGTGACGGCGTGGACGGCGTCAGCCATGCCGATATTGGCGGTTGTGGTCCCGCTGCTCGCCCTGAGCGCGGTCCTGTTGGCGCGTCCCGGCCAACCGGCCGAAACGCGCCTCACCCTCATCCTGATC
>JAADYX010000011.1 GCA_010092885.1 Chloroflexota bacterium
GAACAGGCCCAGCGCGGCCCACAGCACTCCCGGTGGAACTGGCTGCTCATCCCGGCTGAACAGCGCGATCCATGAAGCGACAGCCCCCACGCCCATCATCAGGCCGAGGTGGTTCTTGTGCTGCATGATGCCGCGCCACGATCCGGTGACGACGCGCGTGTGAATGGCAAGCTCCGGCTCGATCACGACGGCCAGCAGGCTGAGCACGGCGGCGGCCGCCGCCGTGCCGATCAGGATGCGGACGAGTTCCGCCGGGCGGAAGCGCACCGCCACATACAGCCCGAACAGGCCGGTCAGCAGCAGCTCGATGCTGCTGCGCACGGTGGTGGGTGGGTCCAGCGACCAGATCGCCGAGAGCAGGGCCAACGCCACCAGCGCACCCACCAGCGGGATCCGGCGGGCGGCGGCGACGGCCTGCTGCATGTTGAGGGCTAACAATCCGAGTGCAATCGCGCTGCTGACGTACGCGATCAGGCCGAGCCGGGTGACCGGCAGGAAGTCAAAGGGCAGTACACCGAAATACCCGCTGAGCAGAAAACGCGGGGCCATGAACGCCAACAGGGCCACCCCAACAAACACGCCTTCGCCAGTGCGCCAGGCCGGTTGGTTGGTGACCGTCTGTACTCGCTGCATGGTGGTTTCTCCTTGGATGTGGGTCATCCTGGAGAAAATACTACGGGTCCGCTGCCTGCGACCACCTTTGCTGGGTTCACGTTACCGTGCGCGCAACCCTTTGTCCAGGGCTTCGGTGCGCTTTGCTCGGGCTTTCTCCAGCGCGGCCTCAAATGTATCGGCGTGGAATGACTGGTAGTCAAACAGCGCCCACAGCCGCGCCGCGTGCTCTCCCAGCCGGTTCAGGTTGAAGAACACCTGGCCGACGTACTGCGGATGGTCCATCAGCTTGATGCCCGCCCGCAGCTCGGGAATGGCGGCGAGGATGCCGCGGGGAACCTCTGCCTGATTGGCGTCGGTGACTAACACCACCGGATGGTCGACTTCATCGATGAGGGCCATCAGCTCCGTGTTGGACCACGCTATCAGGGCGGACGCCTCAAACGTCTTGGGATAGGTCAGCAGCAGGATCGTCTTCTCATCATCATACCATTCGGCGGCGAACTCATTCATCACAGCGCCTCAGCAGAGATTAAAGTGCATATTGTGATAAGTATACATCGCGCCGTGCCCCGGGCGCGAATGCTATCGATGTCTGCTACAGCGGGCAGCCGTACAGCGTCCATTCGTAGAAACCCTCCTCGAGCTGCTCCACCGTCCACTGGCCACCCTGGGAATAGATCAGCAGGAGGTAAGGCAGGGATCCATCAGAACTGGTTGCGTCCGTGGCGACACAATATAATTCATCGACGCCGAGGGTGGATGGTTCGCCTTCCACAATATCCATGATGCTGGCTGAGGCGTGGCCGTCGGCTTCCATGCGTTCGCGGGCGAGGTCTTCAACGGATGGGCTGCCGCAGGCCACCAACGCCAACACCACACCGAGCAGGATCAACAGTCTTTTGTACACAGCGATCTCCTTATTGCTATGAGTGAAGACCATTCTAACAAGAACTGGCTGCAGCGTAACATCTTGACGCGGCAGAATCTATGGGCGTTGATCCTCGCGGTGATGATCATCCTCATCTTTGCCTGCGCCACAGCTGGCGTGCAGCCGGAATTCATCTACCAGGGCTTCTGATGGTCGCTATCATCGCGTGGGCGGTTGGCATCCCTGCTTTTATCGGATTGGTGGTGCTGGCCCACCGTGAGCAAGAACGTCCGTGGTGGCGGGTCGGGCTGGTGATCGTCTCAGCCGGGGCCCTGCTGACCGTCACGGCGGGCACGCCGTTGGTGCTGGCCTTCCTCGCCCTGAACGCTGCCCTCGTCCTGATCACGTGGCGGCTGGGCGGCACACGTTTCTGGTGGGTTTGGGTGGTGGCAGTGGTCGCGCTGCTTGTGGTCAGCAAGCTGCCGTTGGGCGGCTCCGGCGTGGACAATCCCGTGCAGGCCTCACGCGGATTGTGGATCGGCTTCAGCTACCTGGCCTTCCGTCTGATCCACGTGGCGGTGGACCGCCACAGCGGGCGGCTGGGTGATGTCACCCTGCCGGAGGTGATCATCTACGCGCTGCACCCGGCGAGCATCGTCAGCGGCCCTATCGACCGAGCCCGCCCTTCAGCCAAAGCCCAACGCCAATCCGAACCCCTGCGTGAGAGCCTGCGGGTCGGGCTGTGGCGCATCCTGCGCGGGCTGTTCCTCAAGTTTGTGATCGCCAACACGCTGTTCAGCTTCATCCAGCTCAACGATATGGCCCGCGATCCGGACCGGGCGGTGGGCGTGGCGTGGCTGTGGCTGGTCGCGTATTCGTTCTATCTGTTCACCGACTTCGCCGCCTATACGGAGATCGCCATCGGGTTTGGGCGGCTGGCCGGGCTCACCCTGCCGGAGAACTTCAACCGGCCGTATCTCTCCCCCTCACCGACGGTGTTCTGGCAGCGCTGGCACATGTCGCTGTCGTTCTGGGTGCGTGACTACATCTTCTTCCCCATCGCGCGGACGCTGCGCCAACGCTACCCCGATGACCGGTGGCGGGCCCCGATCCAGTTTGTGGCCCACATGACGACTATGGGCGCTGTCGGGCTGTGGCACGGCCTCACACCGAACTTCCTGGTGTGGGGACTGTGGCACGGGTTGGGGCTGTTCATCCACGGGCAGATCGGGGGCAGGCCGAAACCGCGCAAACAATGGGAGCGCATCGATCACATCAAGCACGCGGCCAACATCGCCGGGACGTATCTGTTCGTCACGCTGGGTTGGGTGTTCTTCGCTGCCGACCTGCCCACCGCACTGCGCATTTTCGCACGGCTGATCGGCCTTTCCGTCTAATCACCGATTCGGGCCGGGATCCGGCCCGCTGAATCGATCCGGCCCGGCCGGCATGGTCTGCCCCAATCCGGCGGATTCACCCCATATGTGGGGGAAAGAACATGCGTTCGCCCAGATATGGGGGTCACACCCTACCTATGGCGCGGCCTCCCCGGCGCACGGAGTTGTTAACATTGGCTGTGTTAAAGAATCCAAGATTTTAAGGATAGCCCATTGATGATCTGCCTGATCTTCTGCTATGATGGATACACCTTCGATTGATGACGAGCAGCCCGCCGCAGGCTGCTTTCCTGTCCCCCCACGGGGGCAGCCAACCGAACAATCCATCCGGCGGGAGCGGTCGTTTCCGCCGTTGCTTACAGGACTTATATCTTATGCGTCGTGAAGCCGAGACCATATGGCAGACCGCCTATGGTCACCTTGAAGTACAGCTCCCACGTGAGACGTTTACCACGTGGCTTACCGAAGCGCACTTCCTCGCTCATGAGGATGGCACGTTCATTATAGGGGTGCCCAACACCTACGCGCGTGACTGGCTCAACCACCGCCTGAAGACTCTGGTCAATGAGATCGTCAGTCGCATCGCCGGGCACACCTGCGAAGTCAATTTCACCGTGTGGCAGCCGCCGGTCGACAACGAGCCGCTGGCCGGGGCCGGTCCGCTGCTGGCCGATTTCGATGAGGAGCCGGAGGACGAACCGCGCTTTGAGCGCCTCCCTGCGGGTGAAACGGGGCTCAATGCGCGCCAAACGTTTGAGACCTTCGCTGTCGGCGGCGGGAACCGCCTGGCCCATGCCGCCGCCCGCGCCGTGGTGGAAGCGCCCGCCGCGCAGTTCAACCCGCTGTACATCTACGGCGGGGTTGGGATGGGCAAGTCCCACCGGATGCAGGCCATCGGCAACGCCTGCGTGAACGACGGCCTGAGCGTCCTTTACGTGCCCGCTGAGACGTTCACCAACGATCTGGTTGCCTCCATCCGGGAGAAGAAGACCGCCGCGTTCCGCCGTAAGTACCGGCAGGTGGGTGTGCTGCTGGTGGATGATGTGAGCTTTCTGGCGGGCAAAACCTCCAGCATGGAGGAGTTCTACCACACCTTCAACGACTTGGCGATCGCGGGCGCGCAGATCGTGCTGGGGTCCAGCCTGCAGCCGGGCGATATCCGCCGGCTCGATCCGCGCCTGCGCTCGCGGTTTGAGGGCGGCCTGATCGTCGAACTGGCCCAGCCGGACTTCCTCACCCGCGTTGACATCCTGGAGAGCAAAGTGCACGAGCGCGGCTTTGATGACCGCATCTCCCTTGATGTGCTGGAAACCATCGCCGAGCGCTTTGATGGCAGCATCCGCGAGCTGGAAGGTGCACTCAACCAGGTGATCGCGCAGGCATTGGTCACACCGGAGCCGCCGGAAGTGGCCGCCATCGAGCGCACGCTGGACCTGGTCAAGGCCGCGCCGCCCGATGTGCTCACGCTCGACACCATCCTGCTGACCGTGGCCGACTATTTCGGAGTCAGTGTGGAGGCGATCACCGGGCGCGACCGCTCGCGTGAGGTCTCCACGGCCCGGCAGGTGGTGATGTACATCGCCCGCGAGGAGGGCGACACCCCCCTCCAGCAGATCGGGGATGCCCTGGGCGGGCGGCACCACAGCACAGTCTCCTACAGCTGCGAACGCATCGCTGATATGATGCGCATCGACTCGCACATCCGGCGGCAGATCAACGCCATCCTGCGGATGCTGCGCACCGGAGCGCGTGAGAAGTCATAGCACCATAAGGTGACTTGCCCGAATCGGTGCCTACGGGTAAGCTGGAATGCGAACCGAAGGAGAGGGCGATGAGCACCATTACTGTTACGCTCGACGATCAGGTCAACGGCGAGCGCATCCAGGTCAATCTTGATTCTACGCTGCCGGTCAGGCAGGTCCTCGATGCCCTGGCCCAACTGCGGCAGCTTTCACCGGGCAGCGCCGAACGCCCGCGCACCTACCAGCTGATCCGGGTGTACAACGGCGATCCCCTGCGGCTGGATCTCTCGCTGGCTGACCAGGGCGTACAGCCCGGCGAAGAGCTCATCCTGGCCGAAAAGCGGCAGGGGCTCGACCAGCAGAGCATGATCCTGCTGGGGCTGGCCGGCCTCGGCATCGTGGCGATTGTGTGCGTGGCAGCCTTCCTGATCGCCGCGCTGCTGCGCAACGGGCGTGAGGTGGCGCTGGTCACCGAAACCCCCGATCTGACACTCACGCTGGAGGCGGGCACGGCGACAGCCACCAGCGATGACAGCGGCACCCCCCAGCCCACCGCCGACGAGGCGGAATCCACACCGACCGACACCGGTGCCGTTGAGGAAGAGGGCGAGACCTGCACCAACGATCTGGCCTTTGTCAGCGACATTACCGTGCCGGATGGCACCGAGTTCGCGCCGGGCGAGTCATTCACCAAGACATGGCGTGTGCAGAACACAGGCACCTGCGAGTGGACCACCAACTACCTGTGGATCTTCATTCAGGGCGCGCAGATGGGCGGCCCCAACGGTCAGCTGTTGGGGCGCAGCGTGCCGCCGGGCACCCAGGCCGATATCAGTGTGAACCTGCGCGCGCCCGACGATCCGGGCACGTACCGCGGCTTCTGGCAGATGCAGACCCCGGAGGGCAGCCGCTTCGGCGGCACGCCCTTTGTGGAGATCGTGGTCGCGCCGCCGACCCCCACGCCCTTCCCACAGGTGGACCTGAGCGTGAGCGTCGACCCTGAGTCAACGGTGGGACCGTACGACATCGTGACGATCACCGCCACCGCCGAACAGGAGGTGCCCGGCCTGCTGATCGTCGTCACGGAGAAGAAGGAAAGCGGCGACCGTCCCGAGATCGACCGGCTGCTGTGCGAGGACGTATCCGAGTGCGTGTTTGATTTCGGCGGCACAGACAACACCTACGC
>JAADYX010000136.1 GCA_010092885.1 Chloroflexota bacterium
CTTTTATGCTTTTCTGATGAAATCCGCTTTGACTTTGACGTTACGTCAACCTCTATACTGCAAGCATGACAGGAGGTTACGATGTTCCGTATCGGTGAATTCTCAAAGATCGCACAGGTCTCAGGCCGGCTGCTGCGCTATTATGACCAGATCGGGTTGTTCAGCCCGGCGCGTGTCGACCCGGAGAGCGGCTACCGCTACTACAGCGCACAGCAGCTGCCCCAGTTGAACCGCATCCTTGCACTCAAAGATCTGGGTCTCAGCCTCGATCAGATTGCCCATCTGCTTGACGATGGCATCAGCCCGGGGGAGATCCGTGGCATGCTCCTGATGAAGAAAGCGCAGATCGCGCAGACCCTTCAGGAGGAGATCCAACGCCTGCGCGTAATCGAGTCCCGGCTTCAGCAGATCGAGGATGAGGGCACGCTCACCGACTACGATGTGGTCATGAAGCAGATCGCTGCCCGGCCCTTCTTGGGCATCCGCAAGCACTGCGATGATCTGGCCGTGACGGTAAGGCTGGCTAATGAAATGCACCGCCTGCTCCCAGAGCGGGTCGGCGCGTTAGGGCGCTTTGCAGTCATCATTCACTCGGACGTGTTTGATCTGGCCGATCTCGATCTGGAGATGGGCTTCTTCTTGGAAGACCCTATCGGAGCCGAACCGGGCACGCTGTCTACGGGTGACGTGCTCAGCGTTCGCACATTGCCAGCCGTGAGCACTATGCTGACGGCTGTCCGGGTGGGAAACGCCGAGATGGGCCACCTGGCCTATGGTGCCATTGGGGCATGGGTTGAGGCCAACGGTTACCGGTTCGCCGGACCGGGCCGCGAGGTGTTCCTCCAGTGGCCCGATCCACAGGGCGAGCGCGAAGCCGTCGCTGAGATCCAAATGCCGGTCGAACCCCTGTCAGCAGAGCACACCAGTATCGAGGAGTTAATCTGATGACGATGTTGTTTGAAGACGTTTACATTGATGCATCCCCAGCCCATGTATGGAACGTGATCGCTGACCTGGGTGGGGTTGTGAACTACCATCCGTCAGTGACGGCTTCCTACTATACATCGGAAGCACACACCGGAACGGGCGCAAGCCGCGTGTGTGAATTCGGTGGGGAATTCACAATCGAGGAAACCGCCGTCGAGTGGGAAGAGGGTGAGTCCTATACACTGAGCATCGCGTTTGTCGACGGGCCCAAGCCCCCCATCGATGATATCCAGGGCATGCTCACTGTACGCCCGGAAAAAGGTGGCACACGGGTCGGTATGCGTATGACATACAAGCCGCGGCTGGGGCCGGTTGGCGCATTGATGGACCGGGTCATGATCCGTCCGCGCTACGAAAAGATGCTGCCCACCATCATGGTGGGGCTCAAGCACTATATTGAACAGGGGGAGCCGGTTGATGGGCGTTTGCTCAAGCAGTTGCAACAGGCCGTCGCCTGATTGAAGCTGGAAAAGAAAGGGGCGGTCATGGAGGCCGCCCTGATGTTTTTACCGGATGGGATGCTTATCCAGCCTCTTCATCCAGCTCCATCACCAGGTTGACTTCATCGAGGATGCGCAGCGCGCCTTTGCGGCAGTTGAGCAGAGACTGTGCATGCAATTCGGAGAGCGTATCGTTCAGCTCTTTGTGCAGCATGTTAGCGTATCCGGCCAGCGCATTCAGTGTGCGGTTGAGCTCCATATGCCAGACTCGCATCTCGTCCAATGTCAGCGACTCCTCAGTTTTCATAAACGTCAGGATGCGCAGCACATTGATCGCCTCGTTGCGGATCTCCCGGAAATCCGTGGTTTGCGGAGGCGTGAGATCGGCCTCATAACGCTCCAAGATATCATCGACCGTTTCAACTATCGACGACAGGATGGGCGTACTGAGCGCGGCGAGTTCGGTTACTGCTGACAGCCGGTTTTGTGTCACCTGAGTGCCTCACAGAAATGCGGCGGATAAGTGACCTTATTCTGCGGCAGACAGGGCCCATATGCAAGATCTGATACAATCTCGTTATGGGTAGAGAAGAGTTAGACCGTCTGGGTGTAGAACCGAAGAAAAGCCTTGGCCAGAACTTCATGGTGGAGCAGGCCGCAATTGACGCCATGGTTGATGCGGCAGATATCGATCCGACCGATACTGTGTTGGAGGTAGGGGCTGGGCTGGGCGCATTGACCGCGACATTAGCCGAACGAGCACGGCGGGTGGTCGCAGTGGAAATCGACCAGCGTCTGATCCCCGCGCTGCGAGCGCGCTTTGCGGGCCAACCGCATGTTGAGCTGCATCTGCTCGATATCCTGGAAGCCGATCCGAACCATTTGCTCGGTGATGAGCCTTACAAGGTGACGGCCAATGTGCCTTATTACATCACCTCAGCGATTATCCGCCACCTGCTGGAAAACACGCATCCGCCAACGCTCATGGTGATCACCATCCAGAAGGAGGTGGCCGACCGCATCACGGCCAAACCCGGCGACATGAGTCTGCTGGCAGTCAGCGTACAGTTCTTTGGTACGGCACGTGTCGTGCGGAAGATCGGGCCATCCAGCTTTTACCCTCAGCCCCGCGTGACCTCGGCCGTCCTGCGCATCGACCCACATCCGGATGGGCCACCCATACCAATTGAGCAGGTGCCGGACTTCTTCCGTGTGGTAAAGGCGGGGTTCAGCCAGCCGCGCAAGCAGTTGAAGAATACCCTCGCCAGCGGTCTGCACACTGATACTGAGACCAGCAGCCTTTGGCTTCAGCAGGCAGGCATCGAACCGCGCCGCCGTCCGGAGAAACTCAGTGTGGCGCAGTGGGTACGGCTGTACGAGGCGATTCACTCACATGGTGCCTGAAGGGCGTATAGGTCGGAGCGCACCACCGTATCGAGGAAAGCCGGTTCGCCGATCGCCCGGAACACATCCTCAGTGGCAGGCGTAAACCACGTATAGATCGATTCAAAATCGCCCTGCCCATCGACGGCCACCACAATACGCCGGCACGCCACATCATCGCTTTGCAGCGCAAGGTCTCGCCACGGACCGTAGAAAACGGTCTGTACCCCTTCAATGCCATGCATCGCCTGGTAGAAACGCACCTGCGCCACAGCATCGTTGTACACCAACAGCAGATCGCCCTCACTGAGGTGTTCGGCACTCTGCAAGGCAAGGCGTTCTGCACTTGGGTAGACTCCTGTCTCCTCATCGGCCAGCACGTAATTGGTCGCCAGATTGGCCGCCAGCAGGCCCACGACAAGCGCACTGCTCAGGCCAACGAGAGCCCACTGCGCGTGCTGCGGGGTGACTCGTTCCAGCAGGAACCAGATGGTACCGGCGGACACAATGGCGAGGATGGGGAAGAGAAACTGCCAGACGCGAGGAAAGGCAAAGCCCTGCTGTATGACGATCAGCGCGGCAACCCAGCCGAGCACACACGCAGCCAGCGGCACAGCACGCCCGGTGACCCGTTTGCTCCAGAAGGTGGCGACCACGGCTGCGGCAAGCATCGCGGTGACAACTGGCAGCATGCCGCCCGCAGTCCACAGCTGCCAAGCTTCGCCCAATCGCAGCCGGACTGTCGGCAGGAAGTTTCCTTCTCCGGCTGTACCGTAGCGGCGTGCGTCAGCGATCAACTCGCCCAACCCGCTGCCAAAGAGCTCCACTGGCAGATAGAGTAGTCCAGCGATCAGGGCTGCACCGGCCATCGCCGCGATAAAACGCCCGACTTGGCTCCATTCAGGCCGTTCGGACTCGAAAACCAACGAAAGCAGCAGCCATAACGCAATGCCGCCCAATGCGTAGACCGCCGTCACAATAGTGTACACGGCCAGTGCTGCTGTTCCGATCGACAGCGCCCAGACCCACCAAGGATCGTCGCCATCCCGAATGCGGGCCGCTGCCCACAGATAAACCAGCATGAAGAGGGTCACCAGGGCGTAACCACGGGCATTGGTTGAGTAGAGGATCAGCATTGGCGAACCGGCCACCAGGGCTGCCGCGACAAGCGCTCCCTCGGAACGCAGAAAAGCCCGTCCCGCGAGGTACGTCATCGGGATGGCAGCGATCCCCGCCAACAGCACGGGCAGCCGGATCAGGACGGGCGACAGCGCACCTGTTGCCTTCCACACTATGTAGATGCTCAACGAATGGAAGATGTGGTTGTTCGGCTGGTCCAGGTTGGTGAGCACGGCACGCCCACCTTGGAGTACATAGCTGATCACCGTGAGGGACTCGTCGACGCGCATCGGCTGGTCAACGTAGTGCAGCCGTACAGCGGCACCCGCCACGACGATCACAATCAAGGCAATGAGGGCTCGCTTTGTCATGCCATCATTGTGCCGCAATGCGCTGACCTGTGCGAAACACCAGGCTGGCTGGTTTTGCTGGGCGTATGGGAACCACCCGTCTTCAGAAGGTTCCAACGCGAAACGAGGCTCTGCTGGTTTGAGTTGTCTATGGTCGGGGCTCACACCACATGACCCGCACGCCGCTGACTGTGACCTTGGCCACTCAACGCGCGTTGGCGTCGTTGGAGCACCGTGGCCAGTACCAACCGGGGGAAAAGCTGGAAGGGCAGGCAGCCTGCCTCTAACTGCCTGCCCAATTCGATCAGTTGCTGACGACGGGTGCTTTGTGCACGTAGCTGCCGTCTTCAGCCACATCAAGCACAAAGTCGGCGAAATCCGCCCGGTTGAGGCGGGGGCCAGTATTGACCCCGACCCATCCGACACGATAGTCGCCCGTATGCGGGCCATCCGTCAGCATGGGAGCACGGATGATGGTCCACTCGAGGTCCGTATCAACGATGAGATCGGTATGCCGCTGCGCATCTTCCAGAACCTTGCCGTTGAGTGTCTTCAGCAGAAAACGGATGATCTGATCGGGCATGCCCGGCTCATCTTCCGGGAAGCGTACACCCGCTCCGGTGGTGCTGATCAGGCGTGTGACGCCATGTTTTCTCATGGCGGCGATGATGTGCTGGGTCCCCACCGTCTGGACATCCTTGGTCGGCGCCTTCGGTGAGTTCGCCAGCGCGCTGATCACGGCGTCTGATCCGGCTACGGCCTGTTCCACAGCACCGGCATCGTGGACGTCGCCCTGTACGACAGTCAGATTGGGTTCATCAATGGACAGCTTCTCGGGCGACCGGACGAACGCTGTAACCTCGTGGCCTGCGTCTAATGCCATCTGCACAATGTGTTTTCCTGTGCCACCGGTTGCCCCAAAAATCGTGATTCGCATGGTATTCCCTCTTACATATAGACCGGTCGTTATATATATGACAAAACAAAAGGACGATCACGGATCGCCCCTTTTGGCTCAGCCCCTCTGCAGCAGCGCTGCCAGTTCCTCGGCAGTTTGGTACAGCGGGGTGGGCGAGTGGTGGGTGCGGCTGAGTGTGATAGCACCTTCAATTGCCGCATTGATCAGCGTCGCCAGGCGTGCCGCCCGTTCCTTTTCGTAGCCACTTTCCAGCAGCTTGGTCTCAAACGCACTCTGGATGCGCGTGTAGGACTCACGGCAGGCTTCATTCAGGCGTTCGCTGGTGGTGGCTGTCTCCAACGTGATGGTTGTCAGAGGTCCACCGCAATCATAGCCACCGGCCTCAACGTAGTGCGCTAACTGTTCGATGAAGTGCCGCACCGCATCGCCGGGCGCATCGTGCGCCTCCAAACTCGACTCGATGCGGGCAACGATCTGGTTGGCGGCATGCCCCACGGCTTCCGCTGCCAGTTCCTCCTTCCCGTCTGGGAAGTAGTAGTACAGCGATCCCTTGGGTGCGCCACTTTCACGGATGATCTCATTGATGCCGGTGGCATGATAGCCATGCATCTCGATCAACCGCGAGGTTGTTTCGATGATTTGATCCCGTGTTGACGACATATACCCTCCACCCCTATTATAACAATCGGTCTACATAAATGCGACGTTTTGGTCTGTCGCTAAAAATCCACAGCACATTGTGGCGTGACACATTCCCCACGCCTAATGGTTCATTCACACCCGCAGCCTAGCGATAGCAGCGATGTTAATCCGCTGGCGTAGGTGCTCATCACGTTTGTCTTTCCGTACAGACAGAACGTGTAGGTTCTGCGAACCTCAGCATACATGGTACAATTCCCTCATGGCAACCATTGGTCGTTATCTGGTCGCCTGACGCCAGTCTCTGCAGGGTTGGCGTTTCCATTTGTCATCCCGGTTAGTATGCCACAGAATGCGCTGACGCACCGCGCTCTACATCCCCATAAATGAATTGAGGGGTCTTGAGCGCGTTTTTCGATAATCACGGTGGAGTCAACAACGAGAGGAGGGGTTCGGTGACAAACATGCTGGAACACGGTGCCAACAGTACATTCTTCACCCCGGAGCGTTCGAACGAGGTGTTTTCTTCGCCGCGGGGTCAGCTGCTGATCGCGAGCTGCCGGTCAGGAGCCTATATCGCACAGGAGATCGCCGGGCATTACAATCGCCTGCTGGCTGATAATGGAAGTACCAGCGAAGCGATGTATATGGACAGCGTTGATACACAGTTCTCCGACTCAGAGACAGTTGTACAGTTGGAACAGCACGTCGGTGGCTATGATGTGTTCTTGGTACAGGGGCTCTACAATCCAACATCCGGGCTGACCGTCGACCAGAACTACATGGCGATGTTCATTGCAGCACGTGCTCTGCGTGAGCATGGGGCCCGCCACGTAACCGCCATTGTGCCCTATCTGGCTTACGGACGGCAGGACAAACCCAGCCGCTTCAAGCGCGAACCCACCACCGCTAAACTCATGGCCGACCTCACGATTCGCTCGGGGATCGACCGCATCATCACTTGGGAGCCGCACAAAGCCCAGATACGCGGCTTTTACGGCGATATTCCCACCACCATGCTCGACTCGCTCACCCTGTGGACCGCCGAATTCAAGCGCTTCGCCGGGCGTGAAGATGTGATCGTCGTGGCGCCCGACGCCGGTGCCTCCAAGACGATCACCTATTTCGGGCGGGCGCTGAACATCAGCAGCGCCATCGCCTCCAAATTCAGACCACGCCCGGAAGAAGCCGAGATCACAGAGATCATCGGCGATTTTCGTGATAAGCGGGTTGCCATCGTGCTCGATGACATCATCAGCAGCGGCGGAACTATGGCCGCGCTGGTACGCAGTATCGTGGATACCTACAACATTGAGGAAGTGCACATCGGCGCCATCCATAATTTGTGCATGCCGGAGGCCCATACCCGCATCATGGATCTGTACGAGAACTACAACCTGACTGAGGTGGTCGTTACGGACACCATCCCACAGACGGAAGCTTTCACTGAGCTGCCGTTTGTCACGGTGCGCAATCTGGCTGAGGTGCTTAGCAGGGTCATCAACCGGATCCACTTCAAGCAGTCCGTGAGTGAGCTGTTCTATTCCGGCGGGGATCACAGCGCGAGTTAGTCCTCCACTGCCACGCCGGTCAGGCCGCCGACGGTCTCGATCCGCATCCCTGTCGCCGGATCGTACAGGCCGATAATCACTGCTTCGGTGGGCTGTGGGGGGCGGTCGAGCGTGACAGTCTGCCGGAAGCAGTCGCCGGGGAACAATGTGTAGGGGTCGACGCCAAGAGCGTCCGTAGCCGTGATGAAGGCACCCGTCTCGTCGACAATATGGTGGAAGATCCTCAGGCGCGGCGTGGCATCTTCATCGGGGGCGGGTGGTTTGGAAAGCAGCGGATACGGCGGTAGGTCGATACCTTCCGGCGTGCACCACAACGTCGTGGCTGATGCACCACGCACTGACGCAGTGAGTAGGTGCAGCCCATTGCTGAAGGGTATACCCTCGGCAGCAGGAAACTCACTGCCCGGCACATAACGGATCCGCGGGCTGCCATCTGCTGCGAGGTAGCCGGGCACAACCACAACGTGGGGTTTGGTCAGGATCAGTTCGGCCAACCGGGGATCAAACGCCCGGATGCGCCACCCCTCACCCGGCAGCGAAAGCCGCATCGCCTGTTGATCCCAGCGCTCGTTGAGAAAGCCAGCGATGACAACATCCTGCGGGCCATCGATAATCTGCGCAGCCTCATGCAGGTCGGAGTGATGCAGCACCCGGTTGAACCCGTCCGCGGGCCACCGGATCCAATAATCGTAGATGCCGCGCCCTGCCTCCCATCCGCCCAGCAGGAGTGTCGCACCCAACAAAAAGCCGCTCCCATTGATCTGTGGGCGGTGTGTGGACAGCCATTCAGCACCGCTGCGCAGGGCCAGCGCCGGCATGATCATAGCCGGGGTCTGCGCGAGGATGTTATGTCCCAAACTCGCTGCGGGCACGCTCAATACGCCGGGAGCCAGACCCGCACCCAACCACAGGAGCAAGAACATGGCGCGCGGTTCAAACGTTCGGAGCGCGACCAAAACACCAGCCCAGAAAAGAATGCCACCGAACACACCGAACACCGGTCGGCCCGGCACATTGTAGAGCACCTCGCTGTCGCCGTCATGGGTGAACATGGATAGGGTGATGCGCGTATACGCGGCCACTGTGGAAAAGTCGCCGTCACGCGCATCGTAGATCGGTTTGGCCAGCTCCGCGACACGGGCTTCAGCTTCCGGCTGCTGTGCCAATGTGACCATCAGTGGAAGGGCCAGCAGAAACGCCGTACCCAGCATCAGCGCAAGGCCGCGCCACACCCGTCTGAACAGGTCGCGCTGCCATACCGCCAGATAGCCCCCCCAGGCCAACACGATCAGCGGCACACCACGTGACGCAAAATACGTGTAGAACCCGAGGCCCATGGCAGCACCCGCCAGCGCGAACAGCCGCGGATCGGGCTCCTCATTCTCGGCAGATGGCATCGCCTGCCACAACAGCAGAAAGCTTGTCAGCGTGGTGACTGTGACCAGCACATGGCGTTGTCCGCTGCGCGAGTACATCAACCCCCAAAAGGAAACCGCCAACAGCAGCGCGGCGATCAGGGCGGTGGGCACATCGTAGAGGCGTCGTGTCAGCGCATAGGTCAGCGCGACGGATGCCGTCCCGGCCAGAATGGATACGCCGCGAATGCCCCACACGCCGGGCCCAAACAGGGCCATTGTGCCCGCCTGCAGCCAATGGTAAAGGCCCTCATGGCCGGACGCATCGTCATAGTAAAGACGGATTTCGCCGTTGAGCACATGTTGGCTGACAACTAACGCATTGGAAAGCTCGTCGTCGCGCCACCCGTTTGGGGCGTGCTGATGCCCAACCACACGAAGAAGCAGCGCCAGCAGCACCACCCCCACAGCGAGCATCCATTCGGTGCGGCGGCTCATGGCAGCGTCCCGATGGGGAATGCATCGCCAGCCGGTTGGCCGCCAGCAGCGACCGGCAGCCGTGTCAGGTCAGGGCGCGTGTAAGCCCCAACCATCAGCGTGATAGGGCCAGCATCCGAGGGAAGCGTGAGCCGGTGCATCTGCACGAAAGTATCGCCCACCACCCAGCTTGAGGTCGGATAGCCTAACGAGTCCTCCTGTGCGACCGGCGGTCCTTCACCCGCCATCGCATGAGTGAACAACACCAGTTCCGCGTTGAGTTCGGCATCCACACGCCATGTGGTGAGCACAGTCAGAGTGTCACCTTCCAACATATAGTCCGCCCTGAGTAGGCTCAGCGCCTCACCAAAGCGTGCCAGGGCGGCCTCAGCTGGCGGCTCTGGCGTGATCGTTGCCAGCCGCACCCGCCGGTTGAAATCATCTGGGCGCAGGACAAAAAGGCGTTCAGCCTGAACGTGCGGTGGATCGAGCAGCGCAGGTGGCTCGGCGATCTCAGGGTAGATCAGATCTGCTTGGGGAGCAGCGGGCAGCACCAGCGCTGAGCGGCCATCGAACCACCGGAGCGTCAGATCGTCACGGCGGAGGACCATCGCTGCGACTGCCGGATCGTGGAACTGACCGGGCGTAATCGTGCTGAGTGCCACATCCGGCCCGATCTGCGGGTGAGCATCCAGGTAGGCCAGCGTCTCAACGAGTGTGGTGTGATAGGCTACCCGAACATCGCGCGCGTTGGCCCACGTTCCGAAATAAGCCTGTGCTTCTGTGATGGCCGTCACACTCAGGATGAGAGCAAAGATCGTGCTCACCGCCCGCTGCGCGGCGAACCCGCTGTGCTGGCCTGCCCAGCGCGCAAGCGCACTCACCCCCATCCCGATCAGGATGTAAAGACCGGGCTGCATGCCGATCACGCGTACATTGCTCGCGCCAACGCCCGTGATCAAGGCCGGGATCAAACCGGCAGCGGTGGTTCCCACAGCAAAGAGAGCCAGCCCACCGCGCCTTAGATGCTCCTCGGGGAGAGTGTTGGCCTTAGCGTACGGCGTGAAGATCCGTACCAGGGCGGCGAGCAGCCCGAAGGCAAAAAACAGACTTAAAACAGGGGGCAGCAGCGGTCTGCCCGGGATGTTATATAACCATAGATCGTCCCCGCTAAAGGTGACCATGCCGAACCCGGCGCGGATATTCACCAACAGCGGAGCGGGATCACCTGCCAGGAAGGCATCAAGCGGACCGGAAAGCTGGCCAACACGGGCCTCCGCCGCCGGATTGTTGAGCAGATAGACGGCCAATGGTGCCGCAGTGACCGCACCAACCCCTAACATCAGGGCGAGACCGGGCCACAGTTTCCCCACCGAGCCACGGCGCGTAACCGCCAACGCGATGAACAAGGCGGGAAACACACCCCACATGATCCGCGCGGCAAGGTACGTGTAAGCCATCGCACCGAGGGCAAGCCCGGCGAGCACAAACCACCCCCATCCGGCACGTTCATAGGTCGGCGGATCCGTGTCGGCAGACAGCCTCCACCCGGCGAGCATCAGCAGGGCCGCCAGTGTGTAGGTGACGGGCAGCGTGATCGAACGCAGCGCCTGCCTGCTCGTAGAAACCGTCCAGAAGCTGATGGCCATTGCGCCGACGGCTGCCAGCGCCAGCCATTTGTCGCCTGACCAGTGCCGGACCAGCAGGTAGGTCAATACGAGCAGGGACATACCGTACAGCCCGGCGGTTATCCGCCCGGCATAGAAGTTCTCACCAACCACCAGCATGGCCGCAGCAGTGGAATAATCGTAAAGCGGCTCACGCCCGTAGCCAACGGTGAAGTAAATCGGACGCACACCGGCCAGCACCCCCGCTGCGTCGAGACCGTGGTCGGCCTCGTCATGGGTCAGGCCCGGGGGTGCGCTGTCCAACGCGGTGAAGCGCAGTCCGCCCGCTGTCAGCAGAACAATAATGAACAAGGCTGTGTGCAGCCAGCGAGATTCAGTCGGGTTCATAAGCGGAGGCTATCCTACCCCAGAGTGCCAGCCTCACGCACACAGCCGGATGATATGGGGGTCGGTCAGGTTGACGCCAGGTGTACGCTGCACCAAATAGCATTGAAGGGCAAGCACACCCGCCAGATTCTGCTCAAACTCAGAATCGGTGCGCGTGGTTAGCTCGATCACCGCCGCCGGGATACCCCGTTCGGCCAGCCAGTTGGTGGCATCACCGGTGACCTCATAGTAGGTAAACTCGTCTTGGTACGGATAGCCGGTTGATTCGGCTAACAGCGTGCCCATCCAATCGGCAAGGCCTGCGTCATTGCATTCCCCCATGAAGATCGCGCCGAGTGCACTGTGATAGAAGATCACAGCGAGAGGGTCAGCCGTCATGAAGTACTCGCGCAGCGCGAACGACTCCGGTTCGGAAAACGGCCGCGGGCCCGGATCCACCTCAATATCACGCAGAAAGGCTGTATCCGACCACTCACAGCCCCAATTGCGGTTGAGATCAACCCCATTGGCGTTGAAGCGTCCCTGCAAACCGCTGCCCCGTTCGATTCCGTCCGGATTGGCCGAGGGCACAATATCGATGCGCAGGCCAGGCAGGATATCATCCGGGTTGGCGCGGAAATACTCAATGAATTGATCTGCCAGCACTATCGTGTTGGCCTCATACCCACCATGGATCCCGCCCACCAATACAATTGGCCGGCTGCCGCTGCCAAACTGCCACACAGCGATCGAGCGCCCCTCCACCGACTCACCGATAGCGAACACATCGTCGTCCGGATAGGGGGTCAGGGTGGGAATGGCGATGGTTGGGAATGGCGTTTGCGTGGGTGTCGGTGGGGTAACAGCCGGCAGCGTGGGTGTCGCTGTGGACGTTGGCAGCTGCGGTGGTGTGCCTGTCGGGTAGCTGATCAACGACACGCTCTCAGCGGGTGTGCATGCAGCGAATATCAAGACGAGCAGTGGGGTTAGTCTCTTCATACATTCCCGTTGGTAGTTGGCAAGACATCAGGCATAGTACCGAACGGGCCTTGCCCTTACAAACTCTTAACAGTATGATGAGGGTAGATTCCATGACATGTCGAGGAGTTCCAATGAAGCAGGTGAAATTATTCTGGGTGACACTACCCGTTGTGATCGCGGTTTTTCTCGTGTCGGTTTTCACGGCTGTTGCCCAAGAGCAGACGTATGTGGTTCAGCCCGGCGATACGCTTTTCAGCATTGCACAGCAGTTCGGCGTTACCGTTGACGAGATCGCCTTTGCCAACGGCATTACCAATCCGGATGTGATCCAGGCCGGGCAGCAGCTGACCATTCCCACTGGTGGAGGCGGCAGTCAGTCCTACACCATTCAGCAGGGCGACACATTGTTTAGCATAGCCCGCGCATTCGGTGTCACCGTGGACGCTATTGTATCGGCGAACAATATCGCCAACCCGGACGTGATCCAGGCCGGGCAGACCATCAGCATTCCGGGCGGGGGCAGCGGCGCCCCCGGCGAGACAACGACATACATTGTGCAGTCAGGCGACAATCTCTTCCGGATTGCCTTGAGTTTCGACTCCACTGTGGCTGAACTCTCCCAGCTGAACAATTTGGCCGATCCAGCTCTTATCTTTGTTGGGCAGGAGTTGATCGTGCCGGCAGGTGGGGGCGGTTCCACACCGCAGCCGACCGCTCAGCCCACGGAGGCAGCCAGCCCGGAACCAACCCAGGCCGCGACCCCTGAACCGACTCAAGAGGCTACACCCGAACCAACTGAGGAAGCAACACCCGAACCCACCGAAGAAGGCGGGGGCATTGAACCTACTGAAGAAACAGGTGGCGAAGACAGTTGAGTGCTGCCACAAAAAGTAAAACGCCCGCGTCTGCGGGCGTTTTACTCTCTATGGACCTGATGGGGCTCGAACCCATGACCTCCACAATGCCATTGTGGCGCTCTCCCAGCTGAGCTACAGGCCCTGCTGCTTGATGTATTATGCCGCAGGTGGCCTGCGTTTGCAAGTCGAATTAATGTTCTGATCGGGCAAATATGGTAAAATATAGAGGCTATGGATCCTGACAAAATGCCCACACCACCTGTTGGTGTGATCGGCATCATCAGCCGTGGATTTGAGCTTGTTGCAGACAAGCCTATTTTGTTGTTATTTCCGCTGCTGCTGGACCTGCTGCTGTTGATTGGGCCGCAGGTGGACTTTAGCGAACTTCTGGTATTGGTTGAAGCTGAAGGACATGATCGCATCGTGCAGATCAGTGAGCAGGCCGGGCTGCCTGAGCCGGTCATAGCGCGGCAGGCACTCATGGCAGAACTGTCTGCGCTTAACGGCGGCGTCGAACCGCGCTATATGCCTGCGCTCGGAGTGCCTGCTGTGGTCGCACCAGGCATCCAGTCGTCGATTATTTCGGGCATCCAGCCGGATACACCGTTTGCCCGTGACCAGGCCCCACCTCTGCTTGATGCCAGCGTCTGGTTTCAGTTCGGGGTGCCGAGTCTGCTCACAGGGCGCAGCGCGCACACAAGCCCGACAATCATACTCCGGATCGGCGGTCCGCTGAACGCTGCCCTGCTGCTCACAGGTCTGCGTTTGTGCGGTTTTGCGCTGGCCATGGTTTTTTTCATGCTGATCGCGCAGGCGGTGCAGAGCAGCACCCTTTCACTCAGGAAACTGCTGGCTGACGCACCACGCCGTTTGCTGCAAGGGCTGATGTTCGCTGGAGTGCTGGCCGTCATCACCGTGGTGACTATGTTCATCTTCTGGCTGATAGCCCTGGTGCTCAGTCTGATGAACCTGGGCGGGGGTCAACTTGTGATAGGTGTGGGCACAGCAGTGAAGGCCTGGATTGTGCTGTTCATGCAGTTTGGCCTGCATGGCATGCTGCTTAACGACCGCCACCTGTTCCCTGCTATCTGGGATAGCATGCGTGTGGTGCAGTGGCATTTACCCGCCACACTGCTGTTTTTGATGCTGATATTTGCCATTGATCTGGTCTTTACCCAGATATGGCTTCTGTTCGACAGCGGCTTCCTGCTGCTGCCCGGTCTGGTTGGCCACAGTGTGATCAGCGCGGGACTTGTGGCTGCAGGTTTTATTTACTTTCGAGACAGACACCGGCACTGGTATGAATTCCATACCTTGCTGGTGGCCGAACTAAAGCGTAGACAAAGAGAGAGGAACTGATGGCAGAGATACGCAAGAGCTACAGTGCGGACGAGATCACCCATCTGCGGGATATCGAAGCCGTCCGGGCACGTCCGGGTATGTATGTAGGCGGTACCGACCTGCGCGCTTTGCACCACCTCATCTATGAAGTGGTGGACAACTCTATCGATGAGGCGCTGGCCGGTTACGCCGATACGATTTGGGTCACCATCCACGAAGATGGCGCTGTGACCATTCAGGACAATGGTCGCGGTATCCCGGTTGGCATCAACCGGGAAGAAGGCATCTCCGCATTGGAGATGGTTATGACCAAGCTGCATGCTGGGGCCAAGTTCGGGGACACAGCCTACAAGGTTTCCGGTGGCCTGCACGGCGTTGGCGTGACCGCTGTGAACGCCCTGTCCTCAGCCTGTGAGGTAACTGTTCACGCTGATGATGGCAAGATCTACCGCCAGCAGTATGAACGGGGTGTGGCCCTCACCGGGGTCGAAGTAATTGGCGAGCATGAGGGTATCACTGGCACAACGACCACGTTCTGGCCCGACCCGGATATCTTCCCGGATACAAGCTTTCGGTACGAAACGTTGGTAACCCGCTTCCGCGAGATGGCATTCGTCACCCGCAACGTGATGCTCTACCTGCGTGATGAACGTGTACAGCCCTTCCCGCGGGAGATCTCGTTTTACTTCGAGGGTGGCATCGCGTCGTTTGTGCGTTACATGAATGCAAATCGCAAGCCGGTGCATGATGTGATCTATGCTCAGCGTGCCTACGATGTCGAAGGGGTCGGCACGATTGAGATAGAAGTGGCCATACAGTACGCAGACTATTACGCGGAGTCGATCCGGACGTTTGCCAATACAATTAATACGGCAGATGGCGGCACCCATCTGGAAGGACTGCGGGCAGCCATCACCCGCGCGATCAATTACCATGCCAAGAAATCAGGCGTGCTTAAAGAGAACGACCCCAACTTCACCGGCGATGATACACGCGAAGGTCTGACGGCCATCGTCAGTATCAAACACCCGGACCCTACCTTCGAGAGCCAGACCAAAGTCAAGCTCATGAACCCGGAGGTCAAGGGGTTGGTGCAGTC
>JAADYX010000137.1 GCA_010092885.1 Chloroflexota bacterium
GTGGATGGCACGCGGATCGCCGGATTGGCTGCTGCTCGCCGCTCACGCGATCCTGATCGGGACGGGGGCGCTCGCGCTGCGGTATGCAGCGAAGCACACCCGGAGGGCCATCGGGCAGGGAGTACTGACGGTGCTCGTCATCGCCCTGATGGTGGGGCGCTCCCCGGAGGCCTCGCGGCCCTTTGGCCCCACCCTGGAGCCGATCAACCCGGCCACCATGGACGCGCTTGCCGCGGATATCGATCAGCAAACCACCCCCGGCGACGCGGTGATCACGGCGCTGCCGTTTTCCACCCTCCGCTGGATGGACACCGCCCCGGAGCACGTGCCGGACTACGGGGTGGTTGCCGGTGCGCCCGCCGCAGTGGCACGCCTGCCCTATCTGGAGACGATCACCACACGCCATGAGCGTGTGTGGTTGGTCACCGAAGGGTTGGTCAAGGGCGACGCGGACGACGGTGTGGGGCAGTGGCTGACAGCACACGGCTACGTGGGTGTGACGACCGCCGTGGCCGATTTCCGCGTGACACCGTTTTACTTCCCACCGCCGCTGCCTGAACCCCAGCCGGTCGGGCAGACCTACCTGGACGGGCGCATCGTGCTGCAAGCCTTTGCCGCCCACAGCGCGGATCGCACCGTGTATGTCCGGCTCGACTGGCAGGTCACTGAACCAGTTCAGCAGCCCCTGGTTGTCTTCGTCAAGGTGCTCACCCCGCAGCAAACCCTTGTCGCACAGCACGATCTGGAGCCTGTCAACGCCTACCTTCCATTCGACCGGTGGCAGCCCGGTGAGACGGTCACCATCCGCCGCGCGCTGGAGCTGCCCGCCGATCTGCCCGCTGGCGAATACTGGTTGTTCACCGGCCTGTATGGCCCGGATGTCACCCTGCTGCCACAGGATGCAAGCGGTGAAACATATCTGCTGCTGACGCCATTACAGATCCCCTGACGAATTGCCGGTCTGTGCCTTTGCCCGTACAATGATGGCGTATCACGCGAGCACTGGAGCACAGGGCATGACCGACACCACACTGTCGGGGATAAGGCTGCAAGGTACGGGTCTGGCTGTTGCACGTACGGCCTGGGTCATCTTCACCCTCAGCCTTGGGGCACTTTTTCTGGCATCGATACCGGCTCATTTCCGCGAACTCCAAATCGTATATGACCCGGCAATCCACGGCAGCAGCCCCGGTCTGCTGCAGCTCACCCCCTTTGAGGTCAACCGGCTGGCGGATTTCGGCGTAAGCCTGGAACTGTACGCAGCGTATCATGTTGTCGTCCATGTGCTCTTCGGCCTGATCTTCCTCGCGATGAGCGTGATGTTGTTCCTACAGCGCTCCGAAGAGCCCGTCATCCTGTTTATGACCTTTGTGATCCAGCTGTTCGGCTTCACCTTTGTGCCCGTGATCGACTCGCTGGCCCTGGAAGTACCGCTCGTCGTGCCGATTGATCACGCATCGGGGATGCTCCTGGCGGCTTCTGCTGTGTTGGTCTTTCTCATTTTCCCGGACGGGCGCTTTGTGCCCTGGTGGACAGTAATTATTGCGATTGTGTGGCCTGGCTGGATGCTTTTAACGCTGTTCTTCCCACAGCTCGACCCGTTCAACTACTCGCTGGCCACCGGGCTGCTGGTCACGCTGGTATTTGTTGGTATGGGCCTGGCAGGCCAATGGTACCGCCATAGAAACGTCTCCACGCCCGAGCAGCGCCAGCAAACCAAATGGGTGCTCTTCGGCCTGGCAGTCATCGTCATGCTGATCACGGCCTATGTCGGCCTACTGCTGATCCTGCCCGCCGTCATCGGCCCGGAGATGGTCAACCTCTTCCTGAACATGGTTTGGCTGCCATTCATGGCGGTGGCTATCGCGGTCACCTTTACCTTTTCGGTGGGGTTTGCCGTGCTGCGCTACCGGCTGTGGGAGATCGACTATGTGCTCAGCCGCGGCCTGATCTACGGGATGGTCACCCTGCTGCTGGGCCTCACCTTCCTGATTTTGTTCGTGATCCTGCGGCTCTCGCTGGGCAGCCTGCTGGGCGACACACAGGGGGTGGCGGCAGCCCTCATCGCCACAGCGACTGTGTTCGGCCTCTACAGCCCGACCCAGCGCACGCTGCGCCGCTTTGTGGAGCGCAACCTGTACGGTATCCGGATCAACTATACGCAGGACAAAGTCCGCCCTGAGCCCATGTCCCCCGTCCCGGATGCAGAGCGCATCGGGCCGTACGTGTTGGGCGAGCGCATCGGGCGCGGCGGCATGGCGGAAGTCTACCGGGGGCGGCACCCAACGCTTAACCGCGAGGTCGCGATCAAGGTGCTGCACCACAACTCGCCGGAGGTCCGGGCCCGCTTTGAACGCGAAGCCCGCACGGTCGCCATGCTGACTCATCCGCACATTGTGCAGGTTTTCGATTTCGGGGAGGAAGAGGGCGCCCCTTTCATGGTGATGGCCTACATCAATGGCCCCACCCTTGATGCCGTCATCCAAGAACGCGGCGCTTTGCCCAAAAAAGAAGCACTCACCATCCTGCAGGCGCTGGGATCCGCGCTGGATTACGCGCATGAGAACGGCATCGTCCACCGCGACATGAAGGCGGCAAATGTGCTCATGAGTGACGAAGGGCCGGTGCTGACGGACTTCGGGGTGGCGAAGATCATGGGGGGCAGCACCCTACAAACCGGCTCAGCGATGATCGGTACGCTGGCGTATATGTCCCCCGAGCAGATCCGCGGCGAGGCGTTGGATCACCGGCTGGATGTGTATGCGCTCGGCATCGTGGCTTATCTGCTGTTCACCGGGGAACTGCCCTTCAAGTCGGAGAACGCCGCCGCTTTGGTGTTGGACCATCTCCAGCGGCCCACCCCCGATCCGCGCCATATCCGTTCGGAGCTCACACCGCAGATTTCGGCAGCCATCCTGCGCGCAACAGCCAAAAAGCCCGGTGACCGCTTTAACAGTGCCGGTGCATTCGTCGAGGCACTGACGCCTTAAAGCTTTGTGGCTGCGGATGCTTGCCCGGCCATCGAGTTTGAGCCTATTATAGGTTCAGACCCTACACATATGGAGAAGGTCGATGTCTGGACTCGTAGAAAAAGCCCGTCTTGAACTGGCCGAGCTGATGCTCACCCCCGTCGACCGTGAGGAAGCGGAAGACGCGCTGGCCGTTCTTGAAGAGGAACTGGCCAAGGATAAACCCAACCGCGATCGGGCGCGTGCGGCCATGCAGCGCCTGCGTCTCAGTGCCCCGCCCGTTGCCAACCTGATGCTGGAATTTGATGCTGATGACGAGCCAGCGCAGATCGACATCGATGCGGCGCGTGCTCAACTCGACGAGCTGACCCTCGCGCCCGTCAACCGGGAAGCCGCCGAAGAAGCCCTCGATGCGCTCGCCGAGGCCCTCACCGCTGACACCCCCGATCCGGATGTGCTGGCGGAGGTACACCGCACCCTCCGCCTGATCGCGCCATCGCTCCTGAAGCTGCTCAGGCCCTAGTGTTCGCCCGCCTGCGCCGCAGTAGGAAGATCGCACCAATGATCACACCGGCGGCCACCACAAGGCTCAGCGATGCTGCCACGATGGGTAGGCTGCCCGCCTGGCCGCCCCCACCCGGATTGGACGGTGGTTCCACGCCGGGCGGCAGCGCATCAGGCGGCAGCACATTTGCTGACTCTTCGGCCTGCTCAAGACGCTGCTGCTCCTGACGGGTCGTCTCCGGAATGGAGTAGTACTCTTCCAGTGCCTCAGGATCAACGCCGGGTGGCGCATCATATTCAATCGGATCCTCACGCACGCGTGCATTGGCAAAGATATCATCATTAGTGCTGCCTGCCGGTCCCGCCGCTGCCCGGTTCTGGTTGATTACCAGGATCACAGAGGCGACGATCAACGCGGCGGCTGTGACCAATCCCCCTATACCCAAGATGAAAAGCAGACGGCTTCGTCCGCCACTGCTGCTTGTGTTGCTCGCCATGGTTCACCCTCATGGTCCATTTGCCTTGTGTACCTATTGTAGGATCCTGCTGGCTGGACTGCTACCACGCGACCGGGTACACTCGCCGGTATGAAAGAGTCACCCTTCCCCACTTGGGGCGAGTTCGCAGGCGCGCTCGCCAAAGCCCTGATCCTCGTGGCAGCCCTCAACACCATGCTGCTGCTGGCCGGGATCAACCCCGTCCGCGAACTTGTCAGGCTGAATACCTACGGCATTCTGGATGACGGGCGTGATCGCCTGACCTACCCGAGCGATCTGCCCAATGGCCAGCTCCCCGTTGATGCCCAGCTGTTCGCCCACACCATCCACTATACGGACAAAGGCCCGGATGAGTTCCGCGTGCTCGTCCTGGGTGAGTCGGGCATTGCGGGCTGGGGCCTGCCTGACGAGCACACCTTCACCGCCCAGCTCAACGATCTGGATGTACAGATCGAAGGGCGGCAGCTTGTGGCCTACAATCTCGCCTATCCGCAGCCGAGCGCCCCGCGTGACGCCATCGTGTTGGATGCCGCCCTCCGCTACGACCCCGATCTGGTCGTTTGGTTCGTCACTGCGGCCTCCTTCAACAACGAACCGGCACCGGTCGGCGCGAACCGCGTCTTCTTCAACGTCAACCGCCCGCGGCTTGAGGCGCTCGCCGCTCAACACCCGGACCTGCTTGGGCCGTGGATGGCCCGGCAGGGGGCCAACCTGCTCGACGATCCACCGGCCTGGCAGCAGATCGTCGCGCTGACCGACCAGGATCTGCTCCCGATCTGGTTCAACACCCTGTTCTACCCCATCCTACCCCCCGATCTCGGCGTCACAGACGTGATGATCGCCGAGGAACCCCTGCCCGAACGGGCGCGCTACATGGCGGACCATCCAGGCTACCAGCAGATGCCCAACCTGACATGGGATTGGCTGCGCGTCGCCTGCCGTGTCGACGTCGATCTGTTGGTGATCAACCGGCCGATGTGGGTGGCCGACGATGAGGCGCTCTACAATCCGCTGTATGGCCGGGATCTCTATGACGCCTACCGCGCTGCGATGCAAGCCTACACAGCCGAGTGGGGCATTGCGTATGCCGACCTGTGGGATCTGCTCCCCGCGCAGGCCTACACTGATACTGCGCTCCACACCGATCGACAGGGCACCCTGCGCCTCGCGGAAGAGGTCGCCGCCATCCTCGAGACGCAGGGCACCCAACCCTGTATGGAGCCCTCCCCATGAGGATGTTGGTCGTCTCCCATGTGCTGCCCTTCCCTGGCAAATCCGGGCAGCAGCGGCGGGTTGCCTACAAACTGCGCGCCTTCCGCGAATATTTCAACGTCACCTTCCTGACGACAGTGCCCGCCCCCCAGGTCGAAGCGACCCGCGAGGAGCTGGCCGCATACTGTCACGAGGCCATTGTGCTGCCCAGCCAATACACCGGCCCCGTCCAGCAGATGCGCTCCGTGTGGTTCGCCATGCGTACTGGCCTCAAGCGCTCCAATTACGCGATAGGCCACGTCGATCTCACCGCCGAACGCCTGCACGCGGCGCTCAACGGGCACCGCTTTGATGTCGCAGTTTACGAGTACTGGCACGCCGTCAACAGCGTGCGGGCGCTGCATCGCAAAGGGGTTCCGGCGGTGCTCGATATGCACAACATCCTGTGGCAGTCCTACCGGCGGCAGCTCGCCGACCGCGCCGTGCCCGATGGAGTCGCCCGGCGGCGTGTGCAGCGCTACCGGGCTGCGGAAGAACAGGCCTGGAAGCGCTTTGATGCCCTCATCGCGATCAACCGGGCGGAAGAGCGCATCGTACAGCAGATGCTCCCCAGCAAACCCGTCTACTACGCGCCGATGGGCGTCGATATGGGCCGGTGGGTATATGGTTGGCAGCCCGCCGCTCCGCCGCGTGTGGCCTATTACGGCGGGTTGGGGGCGGCCCACAACCAGCGCAGCGCCCACCACACCTATGAGCGCATCATGCCGCTGATCTGGCAGGATCGCCCGGAAACCGAACTGTGGATCGTCGGCAGCGGACCCCCAGCCGATATCCGCGCGCTGGCTGATGCCGACCCACGGGTGCGCGTGACGGGTTTTGTCGATGATGTGCAGCGGGTGTTGGCCACCATGAGCGTGGTGCTGTGCCCGTGGGAGGGCACCTACGGCTTCCGCAGCCGCCTCATCGAGGTGATGGCGGTGGGGGTGCCTGTGGTCGCCAGCCCGGATGCCGTCTACGGGATGGGCATGCATGCGGGCCGCGGGATCTTCCTGCCTGAGGATGATGCCGGGATGGCACAGGCCGCGCTTGATCTGCTGCGCGATCCGGACTTTGCCCGCGCGCAGAGCCAAGCCGCCCGTGCACAGGTGGTCGACTCCTTCAGCTATGAGGCGACCTATATCAAGCTGGCTCGTGATCTGGCCGGTGACTTTGCCGCGTGACTGCCTACTGCGCATCGTCCAGATCGGGGGCGTCTTTCACATGCTCGTCGAAGAACGCAAGGTTGCGCTCCCAGAACAGCGTCAGGTCCTCGCCCACGAAGCTGTGGTTGGCCTCCGGATACTCGAAGTAGGCGACATCCACCCCGGCCTCTATCATGCGCTCGTTGAGATCGCGGGCCCAGTCCACCGGGAGCACTGTGTCGTTCTGCCCGTGATGGATCTGCACCGGCACGGTGATATAGTCCAGGTAGTTGATGGGCGAGACGGCAGCATAGCCATCCGCATTATCGGAGGGATTGCCTACCTGAAACGAGTCTGTGATCGGCCATTCAGCGTCAAAGGCGTTGACATAGTGGTACCAGTTCACGGCCTGATCAAAGCTCAGCGAGTTGTAAAAGCTGATCGCGCGCACGCCGGGCAGCACCGGGGTCAATACCGCGATGTAGCTGCCGACCCCACCCCCGCGTGAATGCCCCATCAGCCCGATGCGCGTTGGATCGGCTTCCGGCATGGTGGGCAGCGCGTCGATCAGGTTGACGACATCGATTGACCACGGGATCTTCAGTGGGGTGCCGGTCCCGTCGCTGTCGTTGTAGCTGCGATAGTCCGGCGCGATGACGACGTAGCCGTGCTGCACAAAGAAGGTAGCATGCTCCAATGTGCCCAACCCCGGATAGTATGCATCCTGGTCGAACCCGCCGTGCAGCAGGATGATCACCGGGAAGGGCGGATCGCCCTCCAGCGGAATGTGGGCCAACCCGGTGACAGCGATGCCTTCGTCGGTCTCATAGCGGATCAGCCGCTGTTGGTACGTCGAGGTGTTGAACGTCGTGCCCTCGACTGTGCTGATCTCCCCGCCGAAATACGTGCGCTGCAGCAGGTAGTCAATGGAGTACTCGCGCAGTGGATTGTCCAGCAGTTCAAGCGGAACGGTCGGGAAGGGCGTGGGCAGCAGTTCAACAACGGTATCCTCAGCAGGGATGAGCAGCGTTGTGCCGGGCCCAACCGCGGACTCCGGCAGGGCATTGTAGGCCAGCAGCACATCAACGGGGATGCCGTAGTACTGCGCGACCGTGGCCGCGGTTTCCCCGTCAGCCAATGTGTGGCGGGCTGCGGCCCCCGGCGGCAGAGTGCCGGTCGGTGCGAGCACGGGTGTGGCACCCGCCTGCGGATCGGCAGTAGCGGAAGGCAGCGGCGTGATCGTCGCACGCGGAGCCAGCGAAGGCCACGGCGTGCCGATCATTGGATCGTCAACCGGAATGCAGGCCGCCAGCAGCAGGGCGACAAAGGACACAGTGAGTAGTTGGATGCGCATAATGGTCAGATGATAGCCACCACAGCGGGATCAGGCCAGTGCGCCGGGCTTCCAGATGCCATACAGAGGGGAACAGTATGCAAATCGACAAGATCGAACAGGTTCACATCCGCATGCAGCTCAAGCACCCATTTGAGACGAGCTTCGGCGTGCAGCAGGCCATCGACAAGATCATCCTTGCCGTGCACGCCGGGGGTCTTACCGGCTGGGGTGAGTCGCCCGTCAGCGCTGCGCCGGGCTACTCCTATGAGACCGTTGAGACGGCCTGGCACATCCAGCATGATTTCCTCATCCCGGCGCTGCGGGGCGCGGATATCGACCAACCGGGTGACCTTGGGCCGCTCTTCGGTCGGGTACGCGGCCACGCGATGGCCAAAGCCGGGCTGGAGGCCGCCGTCTGGGATCTGCTGGCCAAAGCCAGAGATGTCTCCCTGCACCGGCTGTTGGGCGGCACGCGGGCGCAGGTGCCGGTGGGCGTGAGCATCGGCGTGCAAAAGGACCTCGATGCGCTGCGCGAGCGGGTGGAGTCCTTTGTGGAGGCCGGATACAGGCGCGTCAAGGTCAAGATCAAGCCAGGTTGGGATGTCGCACCTGTTGAAGCCCTGCGCGCGGACTTTCCAGAGACGGCGATCATGGCCGATGCCAACTCCGCCTATACACTCGACGACGCGATGACCATCAAGCGGCTCGATCCCTTCGACCTGCTGATGATCGAGCAGCCCTTGGCCCACGATGATCTGCTTGACCACGCCGCCCTGCAGCGCGATATTGCCACGCCCATCTGCCTCGATGAGAGCATCCATTCTGTGGCCCGCGCGCGTGAGGCGATCGCGCTGGGCAGCTGCCGTGTGATCAACATCAAACCGGCGCGAGTTGGCGGGTGGGCCAACGCCAAAATGATCCATGATCTGGGTGTGGCCCATGGCCTCGACTTGTGGGTGGGTGGCATGCTGGAATCCGGTGTAGGGCGGGCGCATAATCTGGCCTTGGCTGCGCTGCCCGGCATGTCCCTCCCCGGTGATATCTCCGGCACGGACCGCTACTGGCACCAGGACATCATTGACCATGTGTTTGCCGTCAACCCGGACGGTACCATGGATGTGCCCGATGGGCCCGGCATCGGCGTACAGGTGGACCGGGCCCGGCTCGCCGCGCTGGCCGTGCGCTCATCGGAAACCACATAGAACCGGCTAAATATTTGATAAATTCGCACTGTACAGCATGAAGAAACAGCACATCTGTGCTAATCTCTCTCCGAACGTATTTTTATGAAAGGCGTCGTATGGCTGGATTTGACAATGTACCCAACTCATTTCGCATCGGGCGCACCGCACAACAAGATGAACCTGTCGTGCTGGAGGCCCGTGATCTGACAACCCACGCCGTGATCCTCGGTATGACAGGCAGCGGCAAGACCGGGCTCGGCACTGTCCTGCTTGAAGAAGCGGCATTGGACGGCATCCCGCAGCTCATCATCGACCCCAAGGGCGATATGACCAACCTCCTGCTTGCCTCGCCTGAACTTAACGGCGATGAGTTCGAGGCGTGGGTACCGCCTGAAGATGTCCCCCAAGATCAGAGCCAGGCAGTGTACGCCGCTGAGGTCGCCGAAGAGTGGAAAGACTCCCTGCAGGATTGGGATATCGGCGAACAACAGATCCGCGCGTACCGCAATTCAGCCGTGTTCAGCATCTACACGCCCGGCACCGACTCCGGCTTGCCGCTGAGCGTGTTCTCCTCGTTTGAGGCCCCGGATGTCTCATGGCAGGGCAACCATGATATGCTGCGTGAGCGCATCTCGCGGCTGGTGAGCGCCCTGTTGATCCTCATCGGCGTCCGCGACAACGACCCCGAGGATCCGGAGCATATCCTGTTGGCCAACATCTTTGAGTACAACTGGCGCAACAACGTGGATGTGACCATTGAGCGTCTGATCCAGCAGGCCCAGCAGCCACCCTTTGAGGAATTGGGCGCGCTGGATCTGGATGTGGTGATCTCAAAGAAGCAGCGCGACGAATTGGTGCGCTCGCTCAACAAGCTGTTGGCTGCACCCAACTTCCGCACCTGGGTGGAAGGCGCCCCCCTGGATATCCCGACGCTGCTGCGCACATCGGAGGGCAAGCCGCGCGTCTCGATTATCAGTACGGCGCACCTGGGTGGGGAAGCCCAGCAGTTCATTACCGCAGCGGTGCTGGAACAGATCCTCATGTGGATGGGCAGCCTTTCCGGCACGAACCAGCTGCGCGCCATCGTATACCTCGATGAGGTGCATGGCATGCTGCCGCCCTACCCGAACAAACCGCCGACCAAAGAACCGCTGATGCGGCTGCTCAAGCAGGCGCGGGCATTCGGTGTCGGCGTCGTCCTGACCACCCAAAACCCGGCAGATATCGATTACAAGGCGCTGTCCAACATTGGAACGTGGTTCATCGGCAAACTCCAGACGGCCAATGACCGCCGCCGCGTCCTGGAAGGTCTCAGCGACGCGAACGATGCTGAAGGCAGCCTGAGCCCCAGTGATGTCAAAGATCTGCTCGGTGACCTGGATCCACGGCAGTTTGTGCTCAACAGCATCTATGAGCCGGAAAGTCCCTACCAGTTCACCACACGGCACGCGATGAGCTACCTGCGCGGTCCGTTGGGCCGTGACCAGATCCGCAGCCTGATGGCCGAACAGCGCGCTCAGCCCGCGCCCGGCACACGCCGTCCACGCAACGTCACGGGGATGCGCCCGCCGGAAGATAGTGTGGGGCGCGCCGGGGGCCAGCTGGAACAGGAGCCCGGTCCCGCTTACAGCGGTGAACGGGAAGCCGGGGCCGCTCCCACGCTGGAAGATGCGCCGCCCGGCTTTTCACCCGTCCAGCCCACCCTGTCACGAACGGTCACGCAGTATTTCCTCCCGGCGGAGCTCACGCGCGAATACGCGCTCAGCCAGTGGTCCAACCACATCGGCGAGGTCTCTGATACCTACGCCCTTTTCTACCGGCCTTCTCTGCTGGCTCAGGTGACCGTTCAGTTTTCACACAGCCAGTCCAACAGCACGGACAAGCTGTGGTACGCCTTCGCCGTGCCCCACCTGCCTGACTTGGCCTACTTGGAGTGGGGCCGCTACCAGACCTGGCCTTTCGATCCGCAAACGCTTGAAACCGACCCCCTGAGCACCGCCTACTACGGCGACATCCCCCCGATGCTGGCCTCAGGCAGCGGCTTCACCGATCTGCGCAATGGGCTTGAAGAGTGGCTCTACACCCGCGTGGACCAGACCATTCTACACAACCGCCCCATGAACATCTACGGACGGTTGGGCGAAGCTGACGAAGTCTTCTACGAGCGCGTGCAAACCCGCGCCAAAGAGAACCTCAATGAGGAACTCGACGAGGTGGCGGAGAAATACGACCGGCGGCTGGACCGCAGCGAACGGAGGAGGGCCCGCAAAGCAAGCCGTTTGGAAGCCTAACGCGAGGCGCTCGA
>JAADYX010000138.1 GCA_010092885.1 Chloroflexota bacterium
GAATGGGAGCGGCATCGGACGGAATATCGGTCGGTTGGGGGGGCGGGGGTCGTGTCGTCGGGTGCGGCGGCGGTTTCCTCGTCATCAAGCGGAGTCGGTGAGGGCAGCGGGGTCGTGGTCGCGGTTGCGGCTGGCGTGGGTTCGTCCGTCGGATCGGAGGGTTTGGTCGGCTCCTCAGTTTCCGCCTGTTCTGTTGGCGGCTCAGCAGTGACCTCCGAGACCTCGGTCGGCCCAACACCACGGAGCTGCGCCAGCAGTCCGGTGCCGGCCAGGACGGCAATCACGATCGCACAGACGATCAACAACACGCCAGCCACCGCACCTACGATAATCAGGGTGCGCGGACTGGTTTTCTTCTCCTCACTCATACGTTCTCCTCCCGGTAGGCCGTGACCAGCGCAGGCAGAATCTCACCAGAAGGCCCGCGCAGTGCCACGTGAGCAAATCGGGATATCAGCGTCTCCTGCGGGTTGACCTCAATGATCCTGGCTCCCTGCTCGCGGGCCATAGAAGGCAGCGAGGCCGCGGGCTGCACCGTGCCGGATGTTCCGACAACGAGCATCACATCGCAGCGCGCGGCTGTGGTGTATGCGCGCTCGATAGCCCAAGTGGGGAGTGATTCGCCAAACCAGACCACATCGGGGCGCACGACTCCGCCCTCCGGGCAGTGCGGGCACGGCGGGGCGGTCTCCGTGGTGTAGTCCAGGGTATCGAGATAGACGTAGGCCGTTTTGCCCCGGCAGGGTTTGGAACACTTGAAGCGCTGGATATTCCCGTGCAATTCCACAACATCGGTGCTGCCCGCCACCCAATGCAGACCGTCCACATTTTGCGTGAGCACCACCACCTCATCGAACAGGTCCTCCATCTCGGCGACCGCGTAGTGGCCGGGATTGGGTTTCACCTGTTTGATGAGCTCATAGCGGTACATATACCATGACCAGACCAGATCCGGGTCGCGCTCAAAAGCCCATGGTGTGGCGAGCTCTTCGGCCTGGAAGCGAGCCCAGAGGCCATCATGTGCATCGCGGAAGGTGGGCACACCGCTCTCTTTTGATATGCCAGCCCCGCTGGAAATCACGACGCGGCGTGCGCCACGCAGCAGCCGGACGGCTTCACGGACAGCATCATTATCGGTCATAGGTGCGATTGTACTGCTCTACCAAGCAGAGGCAACTTTTGCGGCGTTTACCCGACCGTTCAGCGGCTGCGCCCGAGCATCGTGACCGAGCGCACGATGAGGCGCAGCAGACCGAACTCAATGTTGTCGCCCTGTGCCATGAGATAGCGCTCACCCGGTTCGGCGTACAGGCCGTTGATCCAGGTGCCGTTCTTGCTGTCAAGATCAACCAGATAGAGACCATCCAGTGCGGGGACAAGCGCTGCATGGCGACGCGATACGCCATGGTCCAGGCCGAGGTGGGGGGTGAGGTCGAGGTCAGGGCGGTCCTCAAACTCCGGATCGAGGCGGCCGATCACCAACGATTGGCGCACATCCAGGCCGATAATGGACGGCGGGTTGACGGTCGTGTGGAAGATGATGCGCCAGGTCGGGGGATCCGGGACGCGGGGCACAATGCGGACACGCTCCGTATCATAGCTGACCGGGTATTCTTCCCATTCAGGGGAGCCATCGGTCAGGATGGTGGCCTTGTGCTCCTCATCTTCTTCCTGTTGGTCGTGCGGCGGCTGCCGGTCCGCGTCGTGGTTGCCCATGCTTTCTCCTCGATTCAGTCCCCACCCCTATGATAAGGCAAATGCCAGCGGGATCAAAACCCCGCGGCAATGCCATCCGCGCGTGGATCGGACCCGGCGTGCAGCACACCGGTCTCGCGGTCGCGGATGATGATCTGGCCACGCCCGAATACAGCCCGCCCCATCCCGCTGACAGGCCGCACCGGATGGCCCATCGCGGCGAGACCGGCCATGACCCCAACCGGGATGCCTTCTTCCAGCGCAACGGTACCGCCCGCCGTGCCGTCTGCAATACAGATGCGCGGCCGGTCAAGGGCCTGCTGGGCGTCGAGGCCATCGTCAAGCAGGCTGAGCATCACCTGCACGTGGCCCTGCGGCTGCATGAAGCCACCCATCACACCGAAGGGGCCATACAGCGAGCCGTCGTCTGCGTGCACCGCCATACCAGGGATGATCGTGTGGTACGGGCGCTTGCCCGGCGCGAGGGCATTGGGATGGTCAGGGTCGAGGCTGAAGTTGTGCCCGCGATTCTGCAGGCTGAAGCCCGTTCCCTCAGGCACCATGCCCGTTCCGAAGCCCATGTAGTTGCTGTTGACCATGCTGCACGCGCTGCCTTCGCCATCCACCACGACGAACTGCACCGTATCCGATCCGGCAGCGGGCGCACCGCGCTGCTGGTCGAGAGTGGCATGATCGGGATCGATGAGTGTGGCACGTTCGGCGGCGTAGGCCTCACTGAGCAGTTCCGCGAGCGGGATCAGACTGTGGGCCGGATCGGCGATGTACCAGCGTGTGTCGGCAAAGGCCACCCGCAGCGCTTCGATAACCAGGTGCAGCCGCTCCACGGAGAGCGGGCCGGGGGGCAGATCGAGCTGGCGGAGGATGTTCAGGGCCAGCAGCGCGGTGATGCCTTGGCCGTTCGGCGGGCATTCGTAGACGCGGATACCGCGATACACCGTGCTGGCGGGCTCATCCCAGGTGGAATGGTGCGCGGCAAGGTCTTCCATGGTCAGCGTGCCGCCTGCGCCCTGCACGCGCTCAACGATGCGTTCGGCGATCCAGCCCGTGTAGAAGGCATCTTTGCCACCCTCAGCCAGTTCCCGAAACACGGATGCGATGCCGGGATTGCGGACGATCTGCCCGGGCAGCGGCCCCTCCCCGTCAAGGGTCAGTTCGTGGCCTGTCTCTTATACACA
>JAADYX010000139.1 GCA_010092885.1 Chloroflexota bacterium
CGATAATGGCAAACGACGCCACAAGGTTGATGAAGAAAAACACGATCTGCAGCCCGAGCAGGCTGCGTCTTTGGAAGATGTAGCGGAAACCGTAAACTGCCTCTTGCCAGAGTTTGCCGCTGCCCTCACGCCCTTCAGATGTTTCTTCTGGCTGGGGGATATGCGCCAAGAAAAGCGTCACAAACGCCGCGGAAAAGGTCGCCAGGTCCGCGATGAAGACACCCGTCAGACCGACAGCCGCGAGCAGGATGCCACCGAGTACAGGCGCGATAATGATGGAGCCCGTTTGTGCTACGGACATCATGCCACTGGCTCGGGCATACTGCTCTTTCGGGATCATCATGGTGATGGCTGCCGAATATGCCGGGAACTGGAAAGCCTGGAAAACCCCGGCAAAGGCTCCGGCAATATAAAGATGCCAGATCTGGAGAACGTCAAGGCTGGCCAGCAGCAGCAGAGTGCCCGTCGCGATGGCCGCACCAAAGTCACTGAGCATCATCACCAGCTTGCGATTGGACCGGTCAACTATGGCCCCAGCAAAAGGGCTTAGCACCACCGTGGGCAGGAAGGAAAACGTGCCAACCAATGCCAGCGTCGTCGCCTGCCCAGTCTCCTGGTAAGCCCATACGGTAATGGCAAACTGGGACATTGCGGTTCCTATCAGCGATACAATCTGGCCGAACCACACCAGCGTAAAACCACGCATGCCTTTCATAATAAGCCCCTATTCTCCCTACCCGGTTAACCGGGTTTTGTGAGTAAAGTGTACAGGATCAACGAGTGGCCTGTCAATACTATGTGAAGGATGGTTTGCGGCGTGTTATGATCCGGTGCCGCGAGCACATCGCGGCTGGTTTTTTAGTAGGGAGTTTGCCTATGCAGGTACTACAGATGGCGTACGTTCTCAGTGCGTTCGGGCTGGCCCTTGTTGGGATCAATGCACTTGTTCTATCCGCACTGTACTGGCATCATCGCCATAGGGAAGCGGCATGCCCGCCGCAGCCCGACCGTTGGCCGACCGTTGTGGTTCAACTGCCGGTGTACAATGAACAGCATGTGGTTGAGCGTCTGGTTGATGCGGCTTGTGAGCTGAACTATCCACCAGAGAAACTCATCATTCAGCTGCTGGACGATTCTAGTGACGAGACTCTGATCCACGGCGCAAACGCTGTTGAACGGGCACGTGCCGCAGGAATCACGGCTGACCATGTGCTGCGCACCAACCGGTCCGGGTATAAGGCAGGTGCCTTGGCTCACGGCCTTGAACAGACGGATGCCGAATTCATTGCCATCTTTGATGCGGACTTCATCCCTCCGGCGGATTTCCTAAAGCGGACGCTTCCCTACTTTTTGGCGGATGAGGACCTGGGCCTCATCCAAACCCGGTGGGCTCATCTAAATGCGGAATACAGCCACCTGACGCGAGCACAGGCGCTGGCACTTGATGCCCACTTTGTGGTCGAGCAGACCGCCCGGCATCGCAGTGGGCTGTTGATGAACTTTGCGGGCACCGGTGGCGTCTGGCGGCGCAGCTGCATTGAAGCGAGCGGTGGCTGGCAGCACGATACCCTCTCAGAGGACATTGACCTGAGCTATCGGGCGCAGCTTGCGGGCTGGAAGAGCCTGTACCTGCCGGACATGGGCGTACCAGGTGAAATCCCGCCGTTGATGATGGGGTTCAAACGCCAGCAGTCCCGTTGGGCGACGGGCACAGTACAGTGCCTGCGCAAACTGGGCACAAAGGTGCTTAAGTCATCGTTGGCGCCCTGGCAAAAGGTACAGGCTGTGCTCCATCTGAGCGGCTACTTCATCCACCCGTTGATGATTGCGGTTCTGCTGCTGACCTTGCCTTTGCTGCTGCTTGGCGGTCTGCAAACGCTGCCGTTGGCGGGCCTGGGAATTGCCATGTTCGGGCCGCCGGTACAGGCCTTGCTTTCGCAAACGCGGCTGTATGCCAACTGGAAGGAGCGCCTGTTCGCCTTTCCGCTGCTGATGCTGATGGGCATCGGGATTGCGGTAAACAATACCGGTGCCGTAGTGAGAGGGCTTAAGCGCGGCGAGCAACCTTTCCGCCGGACACCGAAGTACGGCAGCGAGGGAACTTGGATGACCAGTCTGTATACGCTGCCCGCAGATGGTTCAACATGGATCGAGATCGCATTGGCCCTCTATGCGCTGGTCACAACAGGCGTGGCCATAAGCCAAGCCTCCGCAGTTGCACCATTTATGCTACTATATGCAGCAGGATTTACCTATGTGGCTGTTACAAGCCTGTCGCAAACATCTTCTTTTCGACGCGGCACCACGCAAGTATGGAGCTTATCCGAGACATGAATGCCTATGAATGTGCCATCGCTTAAACCGCCCACCATTATCGACAGCGTGGCGGATATTGATACCCTGCGGCGCGGCCTGCAGGGCGTGACGCGCTTCGCCGTAGACACCGAATCAAACAGTATGCACGCCTATCAAGAGCAGGTCTGCCTGATCCAAATATCAACGGATGAGGCAGATTTTGTTGTGGATCCGCTCCGGCTGGATGTCGGGTGGGAGCTCGACTTTCTGGGTGAGGCACTGGCTGATCCGCAGATCGAGATCATCCTCCACGCCGCTGAATATGATCTGGCCGGTATGCGCCGCGACTTCGGTTTTGACATCAGCAATCTGTTTGACACGATGGTTGCTGCACGCATTCTGGGCTGGGAACAGTTCGGTCTGGCCAATATCCTCATGGACCGGTATGGCATCCATGTGGACAAAAAATACCAGTTGGCCGATTGGGCGCACCGCCCACTCAGCGGTGACGAACTGTTCTATGCGCAGTTGGATACGCACTTTCTACTTGATCTGCGCGACGATCTCTACGTCCGTCTGGCGGCAGGCGATCACTTGGAAGAAGCCAACGAGCTGTTCGGTGAGGTGATCGCAATGGCGCCCTGGCCGGATCCAAACTTTGATCCTGATGGTTTCTGGTCTATTAGCGGCGCACGGCACCTCAACAGCCGTCAGGCTGCGATCCTGCGTGAGCTGTATCTCTATCGTGATGAGCAGGCCCGTCAGGCGGATGTGCCTGTGTACAAGATCATTCCGGACAAGGCGCTGGTGATTATAGCTCGCAACAAACCCACGAAGATCAAACACCTGCGACGTATTCGCCGGCTGCGCAAACATCATGTGGAGAACCACGGACGCGCTATTCTCGCGGCAGTGGATCGGGGGATGAACGCTGAGCCACCAGAACATCCGCCCGTGCCAAGCCGTCCTGCCGATGAGATACTGGAGCGCTACGATCTGCTGCACACATGGCGCAAAGAACGCGCAGAGGCCCGGGGGGTTTCGTCGGAGATTATCATGCCGAAGTCTGCGCTGTGGTATTTGGCTCGCAACCCGCCGAGCAGCCTTGCCGACCTGCAGGCCGTAGACGAGATCGGACCATGGCGGCTGCGGACCTACGGGGCTGAACTGCTCAACCTGTTCGTCACCAGGGAATGGAGTGAAACATGAGGCTCACGGTCTATGGTGCGGCAACTGCCTGACGCGCATTCTGCCTGAAACATAACGTCGAGGCTTTACGTAGTACGATAGTAGCGGTGGGCTGGTAGGCTCCGCACACACGTGGGCGGAAGATCGTTGATGGCATTGTCCCGGTTCGCACCTTTGGGGCACGCTAACATCCCAAAGGGGAATTGTCACGGTGAACGGCTTCAGCGGGCATGCTGATCGCGAAGGGCTGCTCAACTGGGCGGGGCGCTTCACCAGCCCACCCGTACGCACTTTCACTATGCATGCTAAGAAAGGCCCGGCCCGATGAGGCTTAGCGCTTGGTTTACCAGACGGCCGGACCGCACAGCTGCATGACATGGTCACTCTCAGGAGGTAAACGCTATGGTTGAACGGTCGCGCTGGCAGTACTGTCAGCTTGAGGTTGGGGTAGACAGTCAGGGAGTGCTCAAACAGTTCTTCCCGGATAGACCCCCCATAGAGCACAATCTACGGGACAACTGGCCTGCAATGCTTGGCAAACTCGGCGAACAGGGCTGGGAGTTGGTGAACGCCTTTCCGAATGAGGGCGGGCGCGGGCGCAGCCCATTGACTTATGTGTTCAAGCGGTCGGCGAGTGTGGCGCTCAACATGGGCAGCACCGTGCCTGATCCCCAGGTTCAGCAGTCAACCGACTGGCAGCAGCAGTCTTCGCAGCAGGCACAGGACGAACCGCCGGACGACGACGAACCCTTCTCTGGGTTTGAACCTCTGCGCGGGGTATAGGGCTGGTCACCCCGGACCGGAGCCCGGGGTGTGATACGGCTCAGGACTCGACAATCTCGATGGTCTTAAGCGCGTCGCCAGGCTGTCGATCCCGCTGTGGATCGCGGATGCGGATGTTCATCAGCACATCGAGTGACTCCTGATCGGCGACCTTGCCAAAAACGGCATGCTTGCCATCAAGCCAGGGGGTTGCAACGTGGGTGATGAAGAACTGGCTGCCGTTGGTGTTAGGGCCAGCATTGGCCATAGAAAGGACACCGGGGCTGTCGTGCTTGAGCTGGAGAGCGCTCTTCTCGTCGTCAAAGCGGTAGCCGGGACCACCACGGCCTGTACCGTCGGGGTCGCCGCCTTGCACCATGAAGTTTTCGATGACACGGTGGAAGGTTGTGTTGTCATAAAACCCATCACGAGCCAGAAAAACAAAGTTGTTGACTGTGGTGGGTGCTTGTTCGGTGAAGAGATCCACACGGATATCGCCTCTTTCAGTCTTGAAGACGGCGGTGTAATCCTTGGACGGATCGATCACCATTTCCGGAGGATGACTGTACTCCTTGGCCATTACAGATGCTCCTTTTAGGATTGTCGTTTGCGACGGGCTTCCTGCCGTTCCAGGCGGCGGGCTTCCAGGTCGGCCCCGCGCCGGTTGGCAATCAGCCAGCGTTCGCTGTTTTCATCATGTCCCATAAACATGTCAGCCGCCAGGGCGGTCATGCGAATGGTATCGTCAAGAGGATTGGTTATCGCTGCTGGCATACCCTGTGCAATGAGCATCGCCAGGAAGGCAGCGTTGAGGGTGCGGCGATTGGGAAGACCGATCGAGATATTGGTGGCGCCACACAACGTGTTGACGCCCAGCTCCCCACGGATAAGGCGAATGGTATCCAAGGTGGTGTGGCCCACACTCCGGCGGGCACCGATCGGCATCACAACCGGGTCGAGCATAACATCACCGCCAGAAAGGCCGTGGGCGATGGCACGGTCCACGATAACGTGGGCTACGGACAGGCGCCCAGTGGGCTCCTCGGGAATGCCGTTTTCGTCGGTGCACATACCTACAAACGCAGCACCATGGTCGGCGATAACAGGGAGAAAAGCATCCAGCAGCGACCTGTCACCGGTCAGACCGTTGACCAGCGGTTTGCCCTCGTAAACCGCCAACACGTTGTGGAGAGCGTCCAGTGAGGTGATACTGATACACAGCGGCACATCCACTGCCTGCTGCAGAGTCTGCACAGCCTGGCTTAACAGCACGCCCTTCTCATCACCGGGAGGGGCACTGATATCAAGCATACGGGCACCCGCCTCAACCTGAGCGAGCCCGTCAGTGTTGACACGGCTGAAATCACCGGCAGCCATTTCGGCGGCAAGCGCAGGCCGCAGCGATGGATTGAGCCGTTCGCCGATCACCACAAAGGCATGGCTTGGCCCAATGGTAACGGGCTCACCCGTGCCTGTGAGCACTGTTTGCACGCGGGCGATTCTCCTCATTGGTGGGTAGATACCCGGAGATGATAACGCGCTCGTGCTGATTTCGCAGATGTGGTATGGTACAAACACGCATTAAAGGAGCATCATCGCCGTGGATCATGTACTCGTTATTGGGGCCTCCAGCCTGGATGTGAAGGGCCAATCACAGTCCGCGCCCGTTCATGCCACCTCTATACCCGGGAACATCCGCAACAGCATCGGCGGAACAGGCCGCAACATCGCGGAGAACCTGGCACGGCTGGAGGTGGAGACCAGGCTCATCACGGCGGTAGGTGATGACTTCATCGGTGAATGGGTCTTGGGGCATGCTGCGGCGGTCGGCATTGACGTCAGCCACAGCGTTGTATTGCCCGGGGGGCGAACGGGCTGCTATATGGCTCTGCTTGAAGAGCATGGTGTACTGGACTACGCGATGTACGATATGGACGTGATGCACGCCATTACCCCAGAGTACCTTGACCAACACGTCGATCTGTTCAAACAGGCCCAGATGGTCGTCATTGATGCCAATTTGCCCCCCGATTCCATCCAAACTGTGATGTGGCTGTGCACTGAGTATGAAGTTCCTCTATGTGCTGATCCGACCTCAACCACCCTCGCAAGCCGGCTCAAACCCTATCTGGCCAATTTCACAATGATCTCGCCGAATGTGCCGGAGACCGCTGTATTATGTGACTGCAGCTTCGAAACAAGCGATAGAGATGCCGGCCAGGCGGCCGCGCGTAAACTGGTTGTTGAGGGGGGGGTTGAACTGGCAGTGGTCACACTCTCGGAGTTTGGGGTGGTCTACGCCAGCGAGGAAACGAGCGGGCGCATCCCAGCGCTGCGCACTCAGGTAGTTGATGAAACCGGCGCGGGCGATGCACAAACGGCCGCCATTATATTCGGTCTGCTGCAAGAAATACCGCTGGATGAATCGGTACGGTTGGGTGTAACAGCAGCCTCATTGACCATGCGCACCCGCGAGAGTGTGCGTCCCGATCTGACGGTTGAACTTCTGTACGACGAACTGGCTATCTGACTCATGGCTGCCGGCCAATTTCGCATCTCTCCCGGGGTCGCGCTGGCTTTACAGGCTGAGCATCCTACCGTTGTGCTTGAATCCACTGTTATCTCACATGGTCTGCCTTTCCCTGACAACTACGACATTGCGCGCCAATGCGAGACAGCTATCCGCGATGAGGGGGTTGTCCCGGCGACGGTCGGCGTGATCAATGGCGTGCTTCGTGTCGGATTGACGGATGCCGAGATCCATCTTCTGGCGACGCATGAGGGGGTTCGCAAGGTCTCACGGCGGGATTTGGGTATCGTCCTGGCACGTGGGGAGCATGGCGGCACGACAGTCGCTGCCACTATGATCGCAGCACACAAGGCCGGAATTGCCGTTTTTACCACGGGCGGTATCGGCGGCGTGCATCGGGGGGATGCCGGTGATGTCTCAGCCGACTTGCAGGAATTGGGGCGGACGCCTGTGGTCGTTGTTTGCGCCGGTGCCAAATCGATCCTCGATCTGCCGCGCACACTGGAATATCTGGAGACGATGGGCGTTCCCGTATTGGGTCTGCGCACCGATACGTTCCCAGCATTTTATGCCAGTAGCAGTGGTTTGCCAGTGGACCAGCGCGTTGAGTCGGTTGATGAAGCCGCAGCAGTCATTCAGGCACACTGGCGGCTTGGGCTGCGCACTGGCGTAGTATTGGCGGTGCCTCCGCCTGTTGAACTGGCATTGGCTCCCGAAGCGCTGGAAACGGCTGTCCGCAGTGCGGTTGATGCGGCTGAACAAGAAGGCATCAGTGGGAAGGCACTCACGCCCTTTCTGCTGGAACGTATCAGTGTGCTCACTGAAGGGCGCAGTAAAGCCGTCAACCTGGCACTGTTGGAGCAGAATGCCCGCACCGCAGCGCGGCTGGCTGTCGTGCTCGCACAGAAAGATGAGCCGTGATATCTTGCAGAGTCGCGCAGGGTAGGTGAATATAGCCACCTTGTAGACCGGGAGATGATCACATGACGTCCCTAACTCAATCCGACAATAAGCTGCTTGAAAGCCTCAAGCTGCGCTGGCAGGCTATCACGCGGCTTGACCGGGGGTTGCTCCTGCTGGTGGCCCTGCGTATCGGCATTGTACTCATCTTTCTGCTGAATGTGCTGCCGCTTGAACGGCGCTATGGTTGGTATCTACAGCATGGCGGCGATCAGGAGATCTTCTTCGATATGGCCTACGCGATCCTGCGTGGGGAACCTGAACCGGAACTGGTCGGATTGGGGTCTGCGCTGGTGATGTTACCCTTTGTCTGGCTGGCAACCCCTGCCAGCACCCTTGATCAATCTCTGATTGTGCCCATTGTGATCATAAACGGATTTATTCTGGGCGGGCTGAGCGTCTGGTTGGTGGGCAGGCTGGCAAAGACTACGCTGCGTAGCGACCGGATCGCGCTGTGGTCGGCGGGCCTATGGGCCGTGCTGCCGCTGGTGACGTACTTCGCGTTCTTCTGGCACCCGGAGTCGGCTTTGCTGCGCAGTGCCAACGTACCCAAGATAGGTTGGCTGAACAGCCTCTCCGATGGCCCGGCCACCTTTTGGGTGCTGCTGGCCGCCACGCTGATGGCAGCCAATCTGCACAATGATCGCATGCCGGGCTATTTCTTCAAGCTGTTGGGTGCAGGTGCAGCCATGGGCATTGCGTTCACATTTCGGGTGCATATCGCACCGATGCTCGCGGTGCTCGGCATATATGCGTTTTTGGCCCATGGCTTGCGCGGATTTCTGGTGACGCTGATCGGCGCGATATTTACGTATGTGCCACAGGCTATGTACAATATGGCCGTGTTCAACACACCGGTTGCCATCGGCTACATTGCCTACGGCACCTGCATCGAGGGCTCAGTTGTGGCATGTGGGCGCGCACCGCTGTCCTTCATTTTGCGCAATCTTCCTTTCAGCCCAAGCCATCTCATTGACAACTTTGCCTATCATCTGGGCCGGCGGTGGTGGTTGGTTTTCCCCTTGCTGGGCGCCACTGCTGGCGGCCTTGGGGTCACGTGGCTGCTTTGGAAGCGCTACACCTGGCGGGAGGTCATCTTGATCTTCGGGGTGCCGCTGTCATACGCGGGGATCATCGCTGCTTCCTGGCCAAGCAGCTACGATCCTATTCGCTTTTCGATCCCCGCCATGCCCTTTGCTATCATTCTCGGCGTGTTACTCGTGTTCACCCTACTCGGGAAGGATTACCATGCGGATACTGGTCACAGGCGGCCTGGGGGCCGTGGGCAGCCCTCTGACAGCAGAGCTGCGCCGCCGGGGTCATGAAGTCTGGACCGCCGACCTGCTCCACGCACCTGGTCCGAATTACATCCGCTGTGACGTCGGCAGCTACCGGCAGGTTGAGCGGATATTCGACGATCTATCCTTCGACCTGGTCTATCATCTGGCGGCGGAATTTGGCAGGCGAAACGGCGAAGACTACTATGATACGCTCTGGCGCTCCAATGCCATCGGTACTAAGAATATCTTGCGCATGCAGGAGCAGCACGACTTCCGGCTGGTGTTTACCTCAAGCAGTGAGGTCTATGGTGACTGGCCCGATGTCATGACGGAGGATGTGATGGAACACCATCCCATCCGACAGCTGAATGATTACGCTATTACGAAGTGGGTCAACGAGCAGCAGATCATCAATTCAGCTGAGCGGTTTGGCACGCAGACGGTGCGGGTGCGGTTGTTCAATACGTACGGGCCGGGCGAACCCTATTCAGAGTACCGGAGCGTGATCTGCCAGTTTGTCTACAGGGCCCTGCATGATCTGCCTTATACTGTCTATCTTGGCCATCACCGTTCGTCGACATTTATCGATGATACAGTGCGCACGCTGGCCAACATCTCTGAACGGTTTACACCGGGTGAGGTATACAATATCGCGGGCGATGAGTACCATGATATCAAGATGCTCTCCGATATGATCCTTGGCTATGTGGGCAAGACCGATGAGCTGGTCACCTATGAGGAGGTAGAGCATCACAACACGCGTGACAAAAAATCCGATAACAGCAAGGCCAAGAGCGACCTTGACCATCGGGTGACAGTCACGTTGGAAGAGGGCATCCCGCGCACGATTGAGTGGCAGAAGAAGGTGTACGGTGTCTGATACGATAGTGATCATCGGGACGGGCTATGTTGGGCTGCCTGCCGCGCTGATGCTTGCCAAGGCAGGCCATGATGTGGTTGGTGTGGACATCAACGAGAACATCGTGCGGGCCATCAATGAGGGCGTGCTCCTCATCAAGGAAGAGGACCTGCAAGCCATCATGGATGAGCCATCCGTCAAGGCGAACCTGCGTGCGCAGTCCACCCCCTGCCCCGGCGATGTATTCATCATTGCAGTGCCGACGCCTCTGGATCCGCGCAAGAAAGTCGCGGATCTCTCCTATGTTAGAAGCGCCATTGAGAGCATCCTCCCCTATCTGCGCGCGGGCAATTTGATCATCGTGGAGTCAACGATTCCGCCGCTGACATGCCGGGAAGTCATCACGCCGATGATCGAAGAGGCCACGGACCTGCGGGTCGGCGAAACAGTCTATCTGGCCCATTGCCCGGAGCGCATCCTGCCCGGTGACATCTTCCACGAGATCGTGCACAATGACCGGATCATCGGCGGGGTGAACGTGGAGACCTGCGAAAAGGCGGCAGATGTGTATCGTAGTTTTGTCAAGGGCGAGATGCTGCTAACCGATGATGTGACGGCTGAATTCGCCAAGCTGATGGAGAACACGTACCGGGATATCAACATTGCGCTGGCCAACGAACTGAATGCGGTCGCTGAAACGCTTGGCATTGATGGGCAGGCAGCCATTGACCTGGCAAACCGTCACCCCCGAGTCAACATCCTCAGCCCCGGTATCGGTGTGGGAGGGCACTGTATCCCTATCGATCCCTGGTTCATCAAAGAGGTGGATCCAGCCAACTCCAATCTGATCTTTACATCGCGCCTGATCAACGATGCAATGCCAGGGCGCATCGCAGCGAAGATCAGGCGGGCTGTACGCGGCATCGCCAAGCCGCGGATTGTGGCATTGGGCGCAGCCTATAAACCCAATGTCGAGGACACGCGGGAAAGCCCCGCCGTCGCCATCGTCGAGATCCTGCGCGCGGACGGGTATGACGTTGCACACTACGATCCACTGGTTGAGGGCATGGGCTATGGATCGCTGGCAGAGGTCTGTCAGGGCGCGGATCTGGTGGCGGTGCTGGTACCCCATGCGGCATTGATGACCGAGCTTGATGCAAGTGACGCGGCGATCCGCGCTGCGATGCGCACTCCGGAGGTCGTTCACTACCAGTGATCAAAGGCGCAAAACCCCTTGAATGGGGTCTACTCGGTTTGCTGAGCACTTATCTGGCAGCGATGTATGGTGGGGTGATGCGGGCCACTTTCAGTCTGCCAGTTGTGCTTATGCCCTGGCTGCTCAAACAGCCTGGCTACGACTTGTATGAAACCGTCTATATCCCTTATATGCCGGGCTATATGTGGTTCAATATGGCTGTGCACAGCCTCATCCCGCAGCCGGTACTGCGCGTCCGGCTCATGATGATCGTCCTTGTGATAGTCAGTCTAGTACTGGTATTTTTCTTGGCACGCCTTTGGCATGGCCCACTTGCAGGGATCGGGGCGGCAGTCGCTTACGCAGCGTGGATGCCTTTATGGGCGGATCGCCCAATGTACATGGAAGTTATGGTCGGGTTTCTGACACTGGCAGCCGTGGCAGTATGGCATCAACAAGATTCGGACGACTGGTGGCAGCCGCTGGCTGCGGGCATCCTGGTGGGTGCTGCGGTGCTCGTCAAGCAGCAGGCACTGGCTGTGGCCGGATCCTTTCTTATATGGCGGACGATTGGTTTGTTCGTCGAACGTGATTGGAAGCGCGGCCTGACAGATATGGCGCTTTTTCTCGGTGGTGTGGCCCTGCTGCCCACCGTTTCGATCAGCATACTTGCTGTGCAGGGCCGCGTAGAGGCCTTCCTGTATTGGACCTGGACCTATCCGCTCAACAACCCGTTTGAGAGCCGGAGTGTCTTCGCTTCTGGTGTAGACGAGCTCATCCTGATTGTGGCATGGCTTCTTCCGGTGGGGCTTTATATTCTGTTGACTGTCGGACAGCGTGCATCGTGGCGCGGCCCGGCGATTCTCATCCTTGGCCAGGTTGTGCCGCTGCTGACCCCGATGTTTCCGCGCTATGGACGATTTCACCTCTCCGGTGCGGTACCGATCATTGCCCTCATTGCCGGTGGAGCACTGGCGCTCATCCTACAAATGGAAAAGAAAACCTGGCAGCGTCTTAGCCTTCAAGCTGCCGGGGCTGGGGCTGTGGCTGCAACTTTGGGAGTCTTTTTGCTGCCGACTTACTACCGAGTCCGGTTGGGCCCACGGGTTGGTGAGTGGAGTCCGCTGGTGGAAGTAAGCCAGCAGCTTGAAGCACAGACAGATATCACAGCGGGTACGCGAGTTTGGGTGCTGCCGGCAACGGACCCCACAGACAACTTTTTTGCCATCCATGAAGTGCTGCCGCCCACCGTTTGGGTCCAGACGTATCCCTGGTTCCAGAGTGTTCCTGGAATTACGGACCAGGTACTGGCTGCCATTGAAGCGGAGACTCCGGCTTATGCGGTCGTTTTTGAGCGATGGCGGATGGAACTGCCTGAGCAGATGGTGGTGCATCTGGAAGCGCACTACGAACCATTTGCCACAATGACGGCTCCAGACGAATACGGCGATGTGACTTTTTACAGGCGGATCGACAGGTGATTCCCTTCCTGTGGCCATTGATCGACCGTTGGCTTACAGACAGCGAACCGCCGTTAGCGGTGGGTGCTGCCGCGTTCGCCTACAGCAGTGGGCTGCTGGCAGCGGTCATGATGTTTGCAGGCCTGCTGCCGGGCGCACATATCACATTATGGCTGGTGCTAGTTGTGATGCTTGGCTGTTTCGCGATCGGTCTTGTTGTGAACCCAACGTGGTTCGCACCACGCTGTTGGGTACGCTATTGGAAAAGCCAATGGAACCGGCTGCGCACTCTGGACATCGATGGTCTGCTGCTGTTTGCTTTACTGATGGTGGGCGCGGTCATTCTCATCTTCTGTCTGCACTATCCCTTCCTCGGCGATGACACTCTTTCCCGGTATGGACTCCAGGCACAGTTGATCTACCGTAGTGGGCATATCCCACAGGATGTGGTCGGGTATCCGCCCCTGGCCCCCCTGTCATTTACCTCGACATGGCTGCTGGTCGGTGGACCGAATGAACACCTGGCACGCTTGTTCCCAGCGATGACAGCCATGGGTACATTGGCCTCCGTCTATCTGGTCGGGCGGGAGATCGCAGATCGGCGGGCGGGACTGCTGGCAGCTGCATTTGTTGGGCTGGCACCGATGTTTGTTCGCAATGCGACCATCGCCTATACGGATATTCCGACAACGTTTCCGCTGATCCTCATGGTCTATTTCCTGCTGCGCTGGTGGAAGGAACCCACCGCGCGCGCGGCACTGCTGGCCGGGCTGGCTGCTGCCACAGCGGTGCTGACCAAACAGTCGGCACTCACCTGGTTGGTCAGTGCGGCGGCTGTGCCTTTAGTCTGGTGGATCAGCGGGCGCCTTTCCGTAGACCGGCTGGGGCGGGGCCTGACTGCTGTCCTTTTGATCGCTTTGCCCGTCATTCTGTTGGCAGGGCCATGGTACCTGCGCAACTGGCAGTTGACAGGCGTCGTGCTCCCTATCGCCGGTTTGTACCACTTATTGGAACCGGGTGCAGGCATATGGGGGCTCATACCCCCACTGGCCGCCATCCGTGACTTTGGCTTGGTGTTGGTTCCAATATACGTGTTTGGGTGGCTGTACGGATTCTGGCAAGCAGGTGTTGAAGGTATCGCCATACTGCGACAGAAGCAGTTAGAGCGCCCAGATCATCTGCTGCTGGCTGTGTTTATTTTCCCGTACTGGTTGGCATGGTGGACAACCTTCTCATTTGATACGCGCTTTCTACTGCTCCTGCAGCCTTTGATGGCCGTGTGGCCAGCGGTCGGTCTGCGGTGGCCACTCGAGCGCATCCTCCATGTGAGGGTCTTGAGGTATGTGGGTGCTGGGTTGCTGGCGGCTGCTCTGTTCATCGCTGTTGAGCCGCGGCTTGGCGGTGTCTACTACACGATCACACAGCCTTTTGCGACAACGCAGGAGCGTCTGGTTCGGGCGAAAGGCGATGAGATGAGGCTGCTGGGCTACATCCGCACCAATCTTGACCCGGCGACCGAGCGCCTGCTCCTCATGGACGGGCGCATGGCTTACTATTTGCTGGACTATGACGTGACCGTCGCCTATCCTAGAAGCCTGCGAATGGTGGCATCCTACGACTATGTGGTTCATGCCTCTTCGATGTATACGATCTATGAGAGCGAACTCCGTTTGGACGACAGTGAATTCTGGCAGCATGCATGGGATCCGGCTTACTTCGAGCCTGTCTTTGAGAGCGGGGGTGTACACGTCATGCGGGTAGTGCAGACTGTCTCTGAGGAGGACCGCTGATGCGTATCATCGTCGTACAGGAGACAGATTGGCTCAAGCGCGGGCCACACCAACAGCACCACCTGTTTGAGCGGCTCTCACTGCGCGGTCATCAGATCACCGTGCTTGACTATCCTATCCTTCGCGAACACTGGCCACATGAACCGTTGCGGGTTCCCGAGGTACGAACCACAAATGCGGCCCGCATCATGGACGGGGCATGTATCCACCTGATCACGCCTGGCACCATATCCATGGGGGCCCTGGCCCGACCTTCTTCTGTGATCAGCCACCGGCGAACCCTCAATAGGTTGATTGCCGAGGAACGCCCGGATCTGATTGTGTCCTATGCGCTGTCAACCGGCCTACCTGCGCTCCAGACCGCACGGCGGGAGGGCATTCCCTACATATTCCACGTTATTGATGCCCTGCATGCCATTGTACCTTCAGCGCTTCTGCGTCCGGTAGCTCGTGCCTTCGAACGGTACATCCTGCGGGAAGCAGATGAGACCATATTGATCAACGCGCATCTGCGTGATTATGCAATCGAGATGGGTGCTCCCGAGGCAAAGACGCGGGTTCTGCGCACCGGCGTCGATCTGGTGCGTTTCGATCCGGCTGCGGATGGGCGAGTGGCCCGTCGCGAGTTGGGGATCGGGGCGGACGATTTTGTGCTGTTCTTCATGGGATGGCTGTACGATTTCTCCGGCGTGATGGAGGTTGCACAGAGCCTGCGCGCTCTACCCTCGCATGTCAAGCTGCTGGTTGTTGGTGACGGCGATCACTATGAGCGCCTACGGCATCTCCGCGATACGCAGTTTGGGGAAAGGCTTGTCCTGACGGGACGGGTGCCTTACAACCGGATTCCAGAGCTGCTGGCTGCCGCAGATGTGGCACTGCTGCCCTTCCACAGGGTGGCAGCCACTGAACACATTGTGCCGATCAAGCTGTACGAATACATGGCTGCGGGCAAGCCGGTGATCGCGGCACCGCTGCCGGGGGTTCGCCGAGATGTGGGTGAGCGCAACGGAGTCGTGTTAGCCCCTGCGGAAGAACAGGCTGCACGGGCACTCACGCTGGAGCCAGATACCGGTATGGCAGGCCGCCGCTTCGTGGAACAACATTGTGACTGGGAGCGCATCACGGACGAATTTGAGGCGCTTCTAATTCATCACGTTCAGTAATATGCCCGCTCCTGTTTTGCTTCATGCTCTGGCCCTGCTGCTGATCGCTGCCCTCCCCGGTTGGTTGTTGTGGTCAGCCTGGCTGAAGGATATCGGGCTGTCGTGGCGTGTATCAACAGCTTTGGTGCTGGCCGCGCAGACGATGTTATTTGTCAATCTTGGGGTGCTGGCCGGCTACAGCCTACCCCTGATGGGTACAATTGTGCTGGCGGTTGTTCTCGGTGCTCTGGCTATCTGGCTGGTCCGAGGCAGACCGTCTCTGGCTCTCCCTCCCCCTAACTGGAATGACCTCGCCTTCTTTGGGCTGCTGTGCGCTGTCTATCTGGCCCCGGCGTTCGTGCTGTATCTGCCACTGGATACAGACGGTCAGGGTTTCGGGCACATCGCGCTGATGATCCGGGAGGGTGGCACACTGCATACTATGGCCCCGTGGATGCCTGATGTGCGCTATCTGTACTCGCCCGGGGCGTTTGTCTGGTGGGCGTTCTTCTCTGACCTGTTCGGCCTTCCACTGCACCAAGTAATGCTCCCGTTCAGCCATTTGTTGGCTGCACTCACCATCCTGCTGAGCATTGATCTGGGTGAAGAACTCCTGCCGGAAAGCCCTGGTTCTCGGTGGGTGTTCCCCCTGATGATGACACTGGGTACGGGCATGTTCCTGCGTGTGATGGACTCAGCGTATACCTCGGTGACGGCAACGTTGTTTGTGGTTCTGTTCTTGACGATTGGGCTAAGGACCCTGCGCGATGCTCGCCCTGCCCTGACCGGATTAGCGGCCCTGGCACTGGCCTGTGTGACCCTTACCCATCCGGATACGATCATTATCTTGCTGCTGGCCTACATCCCCTTCTATGCAACGTTTTGGCTGGCAACCGATGATCGCCGCACCCGGGCAAACTGGCTGCGCTTCTTTGTGATCGTCCCGGCGGTGGGCGTCGCGTTCTGCCTGCCGTGGGCGCTGCGCGTGCTTCCGCTTTTCTTTGAGGAAACGGTGCGCTCGCCCTTTCCCCTCAGTCCAACACATGTGCTCAACCTGATTGTCTACCAGGGGGTGATTGTTGCCCTTATCGCACTCCCCGGTGTGATAAGAGCCATCGGGCGGCGCAACCTGACCGACATCCTCATGCTGACATGGCTGGTGTTCATCGTGGATTTCTCACTGTTCGGCGTGGTGGAGCGCATTGTACTGGTGACCGGTTTCGATGTGATGCGCTATGCCTACCCGCACAGCATCGCGTGGGCGGGCCCGCCGATCCCTTATGCGTACTTTGCCACTCTGGCCGCAGCCCCCCTGTTGACCCGGATCCCGGCGCGGGTCATCGGCATTGGTTCCGCAGTGGGGATTGTTGCAGCCGTGAGCGCGGTCATCGCGGCTGTGCCGGTTCTCAACGCAACGCAGCCCTACCTGTCGTTCTTTGGCACCTTTTCCTCCCGGGCCGATGTGGCCGCGATGGCCTACCTGCGGGAGGAAACACCGCCCGATGCGCTCATCCTGAACTATCCGCTTGGCTTTGAGGGGCATTGGGTGCCATCAATAGCGGAGCGTAATGCGATCGAGTTCCGCGACCAGCCCTTCTTTGCCGGGGCAGATCCGTACTACGATCGCATGGCGGACTTTGAAGCTGTCTACTTCGATCTGGCGGATCCGGAGGCGCGGGCACTCATTGAGGAGCGCGGCATTACCCATGTCATTGTGCCGCAGCTCGTCACCAATCCGGATCTCTTCGGTGATATGCGGCAGACTATCCGTTGGCGTTGGCCTGATGACGCGTGGTATGCTTTCCCACCAGCGCCGGATTATCTGGAGCTGGTTTTTGACATGGATGGGGCACGTGTGTACCGGGTGACTGATGACTGATCCGCTGCGGGTATTGCATATCATTCCGTACTACAGCCCGGCGTTTGCCTATGGAGGCACGATTCGGGCGGCCTATGAGCTGATCCGTAGGTTGCATGAACGCGGCCATCAGGTGACTGTACTGACCACTGATGCGCTGGATGCATCCAGCCGGGCTGAGGCAGGTAATCATCTGGTTGAGGGAGTACAGGTGATCCGGCGCCGCAACCTGAGCAACCGGCTGGCTTGGGACCGGCTCTTTGTGCCGCTTGGATTCTGGCGAGGATTAGGTGACCTGGTCCGCGCGCACGATGTTGTTCACTTGCATGAGTTCCGCTCGCTGTTGAATGTGATGGCCCAACCTCACCTCAGCCAGAAACCATACATCGTGACCCCGCAGGGCGGGCTCCCGCGGTCGCTGCGACGGGGTGGGTACAAGACGGTGTTTGATGCGCTGTTCGGACAGCGGCTGCTTGATCAGGCGGCACGGCTGCATGCATTAACCGAGATGGAGCGCGAACAGTACCACGAGTTTGATCAGGGCGATGACCGTATAGTCGTGCTGCCCAACGGCATAGACGTCAACGAGTACGACTTTACCGCCGATCCAGCAGGCTTCAAGCAGGCATACGGTGTTCCGCCCAACAGGCCTGTGGTCGGGTTTCTCGCGCGCCTAAGCCCAATTAAAGGGCCGGACTTCCTGCTGGATGCGTTCGCCCGCGTGCTGGAAGCCATCCCTGAGGCGGTCTTGATAATGATCGGCCCTGATGATGGCGCGCAGGCCGATATCGAGGCGCAGATCGCGCGACTCGGCATCGGCAAGTCCGTTGTGTTGACAGGCTATATCGGGGGCATTGAGGAAAAGGCAGCAGCCTATCAGGCGGTGGATGTCTATGTGCTGCCCTCGCGGTACGAGATCCAGGGCATCACCCCGTTGGAGGCGCTTCTCAACCGCACCCCAACCATCGTCACGGATCGCTGTGGCCTGGCTCACCATTTGCAGACCCACGGTGCAGCCACTGTTGTGCCCTTTGGGGATGTGGAAGCGTTTGCGGCAGCGATAGTCCGTGCACTGCGCGAACAACCTTCAGCACAGGCAGCCTGTGCCCATGTGCGGGAGACGTTCAACTGGGAAGCACTTGTTGACCGCTGGGAAGTAGTGTACCGTACCTGTATAGAGGAGGCTTAGCCCATGTGTGGTATAGCAGGCATTGTACGGGTACGCGACAGTTCACCGGTTGACCAGCGGCTGATCCAGCGGATGTCCGATGTGATCCGACACCG
>JAADYX010000140.1 GCA_010092885.1 Chloroflexota bacterium
CAATGGATCCAGCGTGGCGGGGGGCGGTGCCTCCGGGATGACACCGGTCGCCGGGCCGGCTTCGGCCTCGGCGGCGGGTGCCGTGGCCGTGACAAATACCACCAGCTGGGGGTCTTGTGGCTGGCAGGCCGCGAGCACAATACCGGCTGTGACCACGACAGCCGCCAACACGACAACCCGATGTACGTACATCATGCCAGGGCGCGCGTCAGCAGGGGTAGGGAGAATTCGTAGCGCCAGTTGAGCCCGTGGTGCCCCCCATCGAACTCATCATACCGGTGCTCAACGCCGTTTTCCTCAAGCACCTGGTGGAGGGCCCGCGCCCCGAGGAACAAGTTGAATTCGTCACCTGTGCCACAGTCGAAGTAAAGCAGATCCAGATCGCGCAGGATGTCGAGATGGTCAGCTGCCAGTGTGACCGGATCGTGCGCCAGCCAGCGCGCCCAGACTTCCGGTCTGAGGTCGCCCGTGTACGGCTCAAACGGCAGCACGATCTCGCCGTGCTCCCCCGGTGAGTAACATGCAGCCATCGCCACGATATTCAACGCCGGGAACCAGTCCTTGCCGCCCGTGTCGCGCTGGCCAATCGTCTCGATGAAGTCGTCGAGGTGATCAAACTGCTCAAGATGCCGCAGGGCTGCCGGTATATCGGGCCGGTAGCACCACTCGAAGCCCATATCGCCTGCGTGGCTGCCCACCGCCCGGAAGGTCCCCGGATGGCGCATCGCCAGCCGCAGCGCGCCGCACCCGCCGCTGCTGTGCCCGACCACGCCGCGCCTGCCGTTCGTATTGGGGATCTGGTCCTCCAGGAACGGGATCAGTTCTTCAATCACGTAATCTTCGTAGCGGCCTACCGCCGCGGAATTGACGTATTGGCTGCCGCCCAGCGATGTGAAGCAGTCCGGGAAGGCCATGATCGCCGGTTCGGCTTCGTCCATCGCGATCAAGCGGTCCATACGCTGAATGATGTTCTCATCCCACGCCTTCAGGTTGAAGAAGCGCTCGCCCCAGCTGGTAAACGGCGCAAGCACCCAGATCACCGGGTATGCGGTTGACTCATCGTAGGAAGGCGGCAGGTAGACCGGCAGCCGCCGGGCCGCCGGATCGCCGAGAGGGTTTCCCGCCAGCACGCGGGAGGTGTGCTCAAGTGTGATAATCTGACCGGACATGGCTGCATTGTAGCCCGTCGCAGCAGGTGACACAAGCAAAACGGGGATGCAGCACTGCACCCCCGTTGGGCCGCGTCAGGCCTCGTAGTCGATTACCTCGGGTTCGGTGAACAGATGGTGATCATGATAGTAGTGGATCCACAAGAAGCTGAGCACGGCCATGTAGTAAGCCCGGTCAAAGGCGTAGTCGAAGGACTTACCAAACACGTTGACCATCACCAGGAAGAGCACCACCGCCAGCCCGATGTCTCCCAGGGTCAGCCCCATGTTGAACAGATAATAGCGCCGCGCGGAGCCGTCTTCGCTCATACGCTGCAGCCACGGCTTTCTCTCCATATCGCCGCGCTGCAGGCGGATGTTGTTGAGCATCCAGGTCAGCGCGAGATACTGAAGCGAGTGCCAGAAGTTCATACCCTGGAAGGCCGTATCCAGATTGCCCAGTGCGGGTACAAAGAAGGACGCGGTCACCGTCAGGAAGATGAACAGTGCCTTAGGTGCATGCAGCACGCCCTTCTGCCACTCCCAGATCGTCTTGCCCAGCCACACGACCAGCGCGATGCCGAACACACCGCCCGTCAGCCAGACCATCCACGGACCGAGCGACAGACCAAATATGCCGAGCACCTGCCCGACGGTCGCGCCCACATCGTTCAGGCCGATGGCGAAGTTGCCCTGCCACATTTTGTATGCCGCGAGCGGATACAGTGAGGTCAGGATGACAGCATAGTCCGATGCGCGCGAGAACGCCGAGATCGGGTTCTGGGCGCGGTGGTTGTACATCTCAGTGATGAACACGATCTGGTGCAGCACATGGATGGATGCCCAGAAGAAAAAGATGGTCAGCAGCAGCTGAAGGTTAGCGATGGCCAGCGCGAATACTACCACTGGAATCGCCAGGGATGTCCAGATCATGCGCGGGCGCTTCTTGCGATAATCCGCGTCAAACGCGGTGCGGGTGAACGTTGCATACATATGGGGGCCGCCGACCAGAAGGGCAACAGTCGCGTTGACGATGTTGCGGCTCAGATCAGCAGGTGTTGTGCCGAACCAGTCAGCCATCGGGGCCATCGCGGGCTGCAAGGCCAGCAGACCCAGATACGCCAGATACGGCACAGCGACCAGTACGACGCTCAGCGTGATGAACGTCAGGTCCCAGTTGCGGCTGTGCAGCCATGTGCCGCTTTCCGATGCCCGTGTGCGTACGGCAGGCGTTGTCACACTCATTTGCTCTTCTCCTGTCGTGTGCCCGGATTTGAATTACAATCCATGCAGATTGTTCTAATCTTAGTTGCTCAGGGGCTGTTGAGTCAACTAGAATAGAAAGTAGCGTCTATGATTGCATCGATCCACGGGAAATTGACTCAGGTTGGCAGCGAATCGGTTGTCATCCTTGTTGGCGGGTTGGGCCTACAGGTTTTTGTGCCCACCAGCACGCTCAACGCGCTCTCGACGGAGGTCGGCCAGCCGGTCAGTCTGCAGACCTATCTGTCCGTCAAGGAGGACGCACTGACGCTGTTCGGCTTTTCTACCGACAGCGAGCGCTACGTCTTCGAGCAGCTGCTTAGTGTATCGGGGATTGGGCCGCGTATTGCGCTGGCCGCCCTCAGCACCCTCACGCCGGAGACACTCGTCACAGCCGTCCGCCAGGACGAACCCGAGATCATCGCGCGGGTGCCGGGCATCGGGAAAAAGACCGCCCAGAAGCTCATCCTTGAACTGAAGGACAGGCTGCGGGCTGTCGAAACGCCGGAGGGTATCCCTGCTGTTAGCGAGACGGACACCGAGGTGATCGCCGCCCTGACGGCGTTGGGCTACAGCATTGTCGAAGCCCAGGCCGCCCTGCAGGCGGTGCCGCGCGACGCCCCTGACGATATTGAAGAGCGCATCCGCTTTGCCCTCAGCTACTTTTCGGAGTGACCATGAACCTTGACGGGACAGCAACAGACAGCTTCACAGGCTCGATTGTCTGGATCGATGATATGGTGATGGCAATCGGTGGCCCGGAACCGAATGTGCAGACAAGCGTCCGCTACCGGGGGCCGGTAGTGATCCGCTATGCCTTTGCCTTTCTTGCAAAAGGGGCTGAGTCGTTTGTGCCGAAGATGGTCTTCGATGATTTCCAGAAGGAGCACCACGCGTTTGATGCCATTGCCTTTCTTCGCAAGAAGGGCGACGCCTTCCCGCGTGCCGACGTGCAGGGCTACAACGCAGCTGATGGCGAAGAACGCACGGTTTTTGTCAAAGCGTTGGACCTGGCCCGGCCGCTGCGGGTCTTTGCGTACCCCGGTCCGGGTGCCGTTTCGCCGCTCACGCAGATCGACGCCATGTTCTGGCAGGACAACGCACCATCCGGCAGCAGCGAGGGTATAGACCATGTCTCTGATCTGTTGAACGAACTGCGCCCCGCTTATACCATCGGCACAGATGTTACTGTGGATTACAATCTGGTGCGTTACCTTGGTCTGGGTTGATCGGCGGGGTACAATGCAACCGAATTGGCCCCTGCTGCGTATAGATTGAGGGAAACATGGAAGAACATCTGCAGAACCTGATCGATGGGATCAACCGGTGGCGTGCCCAGGGCATTAGCGATTACTGGCTGAATTTCAGCTATATGGGGCCTGTGCTCCATCACTTCGGCGATCACACGATCACCGTGGTGGGTGACAAAGCCTTCCACGCCTGGGATGACGATTGGCGTGTGCTGGCGCATGGCGGCGACTTCTGGCTGTTCACGGTGCCGGGCACATTCGCCTGGACTCGGGACATCCTCATGAAGGTCGCGCAGGATCCGTCGGCAGTGACTGTCCGCTTCGATCCGCAGTATGGGATCGTGCGCGGCCTGTCCGTGAAGGTCGCCAAGCGCGATGAACACAATTTCACGTTGGACGTAAGGGACTTCGGCGTTGGCAAACACCCCAACTTCAAAGGATGACACAATACGGAGCCCACGCGGCTACCGCTATTATGACATCATTATGGCGGTGTTCGTCACCGTCCTGCTGCTGAGCAACATCGCATCGTCTGCCAAGATCATCGACTGGGGTGTCAGCCTCGGCCCGTTGGCCCTCGCTTTTGATGCCGGTACTCTGCTCTTCCCGATCAGCTACATCTTTGGTGATGTACTGACCGAAGTCTACGGTTACAAGCGCGCGCGCCGGGTGATCTGGGTGGGCTTTGCTATGTCCGCCCTGATGGCGCTCACGTTCGGTCTGATCGGCCTGATGCCGGGTGAGGCCGAATGGCAGGGCTATGCCGGGCAGGATGCCTACAACGCCATTCTTGGCGGTGTGGCGACCGGCGGCATCGTGTTCGCCAGCCTGCTCGCCTATTTCGCGGGCGAGTTTTCCAACAGTTTTGTGCTGGCGAAGCTGAAGATCGCAACCGAAGGGCGCTGGCTGTGGCTGCGCACCATCGGATCGACGCTGGTGGGCCAGCTTATCGACACGGCGATTTTTGTGCTTATCGCGACGGCTTTGGGCGTGTTTCCGCCTGCGCTTCTACTGACGCTGATCGTCACGAACTACATCTTCAAGGTCGGTATTGAAGTGCTCATGACGCCGGTGACGTACCGCATCGTGAACGGACTCAAGCAGGCTGAAGGCGAAGACTATTACGACTACGATACGGACTTCAATCCGTTCAAGTTGGGCACATGAGTATCGACGAGTACGACGGCCTGTATATGGACCCTGACCTCCCGGAGAATCACCGCTCCGGGTTTGTTGCGGTTGTCGGCAAGCCGAATGTCGGCAAGTCCACCCTGATGAACGCGCTGCTCGGCGAGAAGCTGGCCATCGTCACGCCGCGCCCACAGACGACCCGGGAGCGACAGCTCGGCATCCTGACAACAAATGTGTATCAGATGGTGTTTATCGACACCCCGGGCCTGACCAAGCCGGGCAACAAATTGGATGAGACCATGGCGGAAACGGTGCGCGAGGCCATTACGGATGGCGATGTGGTCCTTGTGATCGTGGATGCCTCCCACCCGCCAACGCGAGCCGACAAAATCCTCGCCGAGGCCGTCAGTGGTGCACCACAGGACGCGTCCGTAGTGCTTGCACTCAACAAGATCGATCTGGCCGGTGAGACGGGCAGCCATGCTGCCGAATACGAGGATCTGTTTGCCCGGGCTGATCCGGTCGCCGTCAGCGCATTGGAAGGCACCGGCGTTGAGGAGCTGCACAGTCTGCTTATCGAAAGGCTGCCTTTCGGGCCGCGCTTCTATCCGGCAGAGCAGCTCACGCAGACCCGTCTGCGCGATAACGTCGCCGAGATTGTCCGGGAGAAGCTGCTGCTGCTCTACCGCGATGAGGTGCCGCATGCCGCGGCTGTAGTCGTCGACGAGTTCACCGAGCGCGACGAGAACATGACGTATATATCGGCTACCATCTACGTGGAACGCGACAGTCAAAAGGGAATCATCATCGGCAAGGGCGGCTCCGGCCTGAAGAAAATCGGCCAGGCAGCACGGCCAGACATCGAAGCGGTAGTTGGCACACGGGTCTATTTGGAAGTATGGGTAAAGGTACTGAAAAACTGGCGCACAGATGAGAACGCGCTGCGCCGTCTGGGTTACCGGAGGTCTTGACATGACGGACCAAAACGACGATGTGATCGATGGCGAGGTAGTCGGCGAGTATTCAGGCGATACGCTGCTCAACCTGCCACACATAGAAGACGAATACGAAGACGATGACCCAGTGGCGCCGCCGCCGGTCAGTCCACCAGAACAGCCTGCCGATCAGGGGCGCCGCGGCCTGTTGGGCCGCTTGCTGATCGGCGGTGCTGCGGCGCTCACGCTGGGCGGCGGAACAGCCTTGCTGGTCAACAACGCTCGCCGTCGTGAACCGGTAGAGGTCGTGCTGCCCAACGGTGCAGACGTGACCGGCCAGTCCGCTCAGGATATCGCACGATTGGCGGCCCGCATCACCGAGTTGGAAAACGAACTCGCTGCCGTTGCGGCGGAGCGCGACCAGCTCATCTCCGAACTCAGCACGGTCCGTACTGAACGTGACAACCTCAGCGCGGAACTCCAGGAATGCATGGATCAGCTCGCCCTATGGGAACAGCATCACAATACCGGCCTGGATGCCCTGGTGAGCGCCGCTCTCGCGACATTCGCGCCGCTGCTGTCGTCGTTGGTGCTTCTGGCTTTGGGCCTCGGCCAGGGTATTGGCGATGCGCAGCGCGCTATTGATCGTTTTGTGCAGCGGCTGCCCGGCCCGCAAAACGGAGTGAAGTGGCTGCGCACCCAAACCGACCGGCTCGGGCAGCGTCTTGACATCCTCGCCGATAGTGTGCAGGATGCCGTTGAAACCGCTGGGTCGCTGGTGCAGCGCGTCTCCGATTTCATCATCTGGGTGCTGGACCGGCTGCCCTTCGGCGCAGGCGAACAGGCCAGCCGGGGTATGCAGTCGATGGAAGCGGTGGTTGCTATGCTGCCCGATATGCTAGACGGTCTGCGTGCGGACGTGCTCGATCCAATGCTTGCCTGGTTTGACGAGGGCGAAAACGTCAAGACTGAGCTGTTTGATCCAGTTAGCGCCGACGTCATTCAGCCTGCCGCCGCCACGGTTGAGGATGTGGTGAGTCTCAACGAGAAGTTCGAGATCGAGTTCGAGCAGCCCGCAGAGGCCGCCCTTCAGCAGCGCGCCGCCCTGATGGCTGAGATCGAGGCGAGTGCTGCCCGTCTGCACGCCATGCGTGCCCGCCGCCTGGCCTGAGCCATGGAAGACGCGCCCCATCCAACCGAACGCTTTGAGCGTGTGATCGCGTTTGCCTCCGATGAGGCCGATGGCTTGGGGCACGGCTATATCACCTGCCAGCATCTGCTCGTCGCCCTGTGCCGTGAAAGCCAGGGGCTTGCACGGGCGGTCTTTGATCGCTTCGGTGTAATGCCGGAAGCGGTCAGCAGCTTGTTGGCCGACACCGCAGCCCCCCACGACCGGACCGTCGCCCAACCGCTTGAACTCGCATTCGAGACACGTCAAGCAATGCAGCGGGCCATCGCTGCTGCGGTGGGGTGGGGGGATCGCACGTTGGATACCGAGCACCTGCTGTACGGACTGTTGTCCGAACGCAGTTCTGCCGACGATCTGCTCGGTGCGCTCAACCTCAATCCGGATGCACTGCTGGCTGTTCTTACACAGCTGCGGCAGGCAGCGCCGCCCGCCGCCGTTCGCGAAGAAGCGGCCCATGCCTATCGCTTCACAGTGGAAAGCGGTTGGCTGCTGGCCCTCGCCGCCGAATTCGCGCGGGGTCATGCCGCTGTGACCAGCGTCCACCTGTTGGCCGCACTCCTCGAGCTGCAGACGCCTGCGGCCGCTGTGTTTGAGGATTTCGGCCTCGCCTCAGAGCACATACGCCGTGCCCTCCCACCCGGTGGAAGAGCGTATCGCGAGGGGCGAATCCCCCTCGCGGCGGATATTCAGCGTATTCTTGGGGTGGCTATCGGTGAAGCCTGGAACCGCGGCCACATCGCTGTTCGCCCGGTGCACATTGCGCTGGGTTTGTCGCGTGCCGGGCGGCATGCTGCCCTGGATCTGCTGGCCGACTACGGTGTGGCACAGGCCGATCTGGATGATGCCCTGGAAGCTGCTGCACCACCCTCCGTCACGCATTGACAAGATAGGTGTCAAAGGCCTCCGCGGTCCATGGCATCACCTCGCTGAAGATCGCGTGGATCGCGTTCGCATACTGCCGGATCTCCCACTGTGCGTCAGCCGCCATACGCAGCCGCAGAAAGTGCATCAGGTTCCATGCATCCACCTTCATCACACCGATATAGTAGCTGGCCCACGCAGGCAGGAACAACCGTGCCTGCTCCCGGGCCATTCCGGCTTGCAGGGCATCCTCATACATGGTGAAGCTGTTCGCCACAAGCTCCGAGAGGATGCGCGTGTAGCCATCGCTGGCCGTCAGTTCACCCGCGCTGCCCTGCTTGTTGGATTCGCTCTGCGCGCGCCACACCTGTGGAATGTAGAAATCTGCCCGCTCGAATGGTGTGTACCGCCCCGACTGGAGGTTCACGTGCCATGTGCGGTGGCGGACCCACTGCCACCATACCACGACCGGTGCCCGCACCCGGAACTTGAATTCCACCTGTTCAAACGGCGATGTGTGCCGGTGGCGCAGGAGATAAAAAAGCAGCTTCTTATCCCGATCTGGGCCTTTACTGTGCCCCAAAAACGAGACACGTGCGGCATTTACGACCATCAGGTCCGGTGATTGGCCGCTGGTCGGATGGGGCATCATGTCCTGGAGTTCCAACCAGGACAGGCCGTCCCCGAGGATGTCGGATTGGATGCGCAGGGCGTTCGGGTTAGGTTTTCTGGGGTCTGCCATGGGTGCTGCTCCAATGGTATTGCTTTGAGTAGGTCATGCGTGCTATACTAAAGGTCGATGGGTAGTTCGGCCAATCAAGCGGAATTACCCACGGTTCGTGGATGGAGCGCGTGCCCCTCCGCGAGAGTGTAAGGGCGATAGTGTGTTGCGAGAAACGTGGGCAGCCCCCACGTTTCGTTGTTAGTCAGGAAGGCGATAGAGAGGCATGAAGAGCGATTTTCTGCTGGCGTTCAATGAGATTGCGGAGACCCGAAAGCTTCCGCGAGAAATAGTGATGGAAGCCCTGAGCGCGGCCCTGGTTTCGGCCTACCGCCGTGATACGGGCCTGCCCAACACGCACGAGGTGGAAGTACGCTTTGATGAGAAGTCGGGCACTCCGTCTATCTGGTCGGCCAGAACGGTCGTCGACGAGGTAGCTGACCCCGTCACCGAGGTCAGCCTGGATGAAGCCAACCGCCTGGAACCGGATGCCGCTTTAGGCGATGAGATCATGGTCGACAGCACACCGGATGGGTTTGGGCGCATCGCGGCACAGACGGCCAAACAGGTCATCCTACAGCGCATGCGTGAAGCGGAGCGAGACGCCCAATATCAGGAATACATGGAGCGCATCGGCGATCTGGTTACCGGCACCGTGCAGAACGACAACGGTGATGTGGTTACCGTCAGCCTGGGGCGCACAGAGGCCATCCTGCCGCGCAGCCAGCAGATGCCGGGCGAGCGCTACGAAATGCATGAGAAGGTCCGCGCCTTCGTGATGGAAGTGCGCCGCACCAACCGCGGCCCACAGATCGTCATCAGCCGGACACACAAGAGCATGCTGCGCCGCCTGCTGGAATACGAAGTACCGGAGATCTACAACGGCACCGTGGAGATCAAATCGATTGCCCGCGAGCCGGGCGCGCGCTCCAAGGTGGCAGTCTACTCCAACCAGCCGGGGGCCGATCCGGTCGGGGCCTGTGTCGGCATGCGGGGCATCCGCATTCAGAGCATCGTAAAAGAGCTCAATGACGAGAAGATCGATGTCATTGAGTGGAACCCCGAGCAGGAAGTCTTCATCTCCAAGTCGCTCAGCCCGGCTCGGGTGAGCGCCGTCTTCCTCGATGACGATCCCGACGAAGGGCGCACCGCGACCGTCATCGTGCCCGACGACCAGCTCTCGCTGGCAATCGGGCGGGAAGGTCAGAACGCGCGTCTGTCCGCCAAACTGACCGGCTGGCGCATCGATATCAAGTCGATCTCTGAGGCGGCGCAGGAAGCCTATGAGCACCTCCAGACCGAAGAGGAGATCGCGTTCATCGCAGAGCAGCGCCCGGATCTGGTTGAGCAGGTGGCGGGCATCCTGGAGCGCAAGGCCAATGACCGGCCTGTCACCGCTGAGGATTACGCCGTGCTCGTGGAGTTCGTCAAGCAGGTGGAAGGCTATCGCCTGGACCTGCGCAACGTCGAGCGTGAGGGCCGCCGTGCCGAAATCGCCGACGCCCGTGCGCGTGTTGCTGAGGCCTCCTACGAGGTGCCGCTCGACGTAACCGACCTGCCGCTGAGTGCCTACCGGATGCTTGAACGCGGTGGCTTTGAGAATGTCGGGCAGGTGTTGGAACAGTTCTATGTGGATCGTTCGCACTTCCGGACTTTGGATGGCTTCCGTCCGCACATCATGGACTCTCTGAAGACCTTTGTGGAAAACTTCGATCTTGACGAATACATCGAGCAAATCGAAGAGGCCGCCGAGGCTGCCGAGCAGGAAGAAGAGCACATCGAAGAGGCCGCGCCTGAAGCAGCAGCGCCCGTTGAGGACGCTGCGGTTGAAGAGACGGAGCCCGTCGCAGAGGTGGTGGAAGCACCGCCTGCCGAACCGCAGCCAGCCGAAGAAGAGCCAGAGGAGCCCGAAGTCGGTTACATCCACGAGGATGAGCTGGCGCGCAAGCGCCGTGCCGAACTGGTCTCCCGCCTGAGCGATGTCGACCTCGGTTTGGGTGTCGAAGGCGAATCGGTCTATGACGACCAGTATGAGGAAGAAGAGCCGGAAGAAGTCCCCGAGCCAGTATCTGCCGGTGAGCACGGCGCATCGGAAAGCGGCGAGCTTGGTGAGGACGGAGAAGAGCTGGATGAGGAAGAACTGGAGCGCCGCCGTGACCGGCAGCGCCGCCGCCAGCTGGTCTATGATGAGGACCTCGGCCGTGTTGTGGCCAAGCGCCGCCGTAAAGGGGGACGCGCCAAGAACCGGTGGGAGGACTTCACCATGGAGGATTATGAAGACTACATGGAAGACTTCGACTATTACGACGAAGACGAAGACGAGGATGATGACGAATAGGTCAGGCTGATGGGCAAGAAGAAGGGCAAACACATTCCGCAGCGGACCTGCGTGGTCACCGGTGAAACCCGGCCCAAGCGTGAGCTTGTGCGCATCGTGCGGACGCCCGACGACGGGGTTCAGGTAGACCCGACCGGCAAACTGCCTGGGCGCGGGGCCTATATCTCCGATACGCCCACCGCCTGGGAGAAGGCCACGCAGCCCGGTGCGTTGGATCGGGCCCTGAAGACCCGGCTCACCGATGCCGACCGCGCACGCATCCGTGACTATGCCATTGAACATGGCAAGTTAGACGAACATTAGGAACTAGGAGGAATGGTAGTGCCAGATACTAAAGAACAAAATGCAATTGTCCTGCCGGACTTCTTGACGGTCAAGGAGCTCTCCGATCATCTGGGGGCCAGCCCCATTGAAGTCATCAAACAGCTGATGGCCAATGGCATCATGGCGGGCATTAACCAGCAGATCGACTATGAGACCGCTGCCATCGTGGCGGCGGAAATGGGCTTCGAGACCATGCAAGAGGTCGAGGAGGAGCCCGAAGAAGCACAGGTCGAAGGACCGGCCTGGCGCAAATTCTATACCGAAGAAAAGGATGCCGATCTCAAAGAGCGTCCGCCCGTGGTGACTATTCTCGGCCATGTGGATCACGGCAAGACGACCTTGCTGGATACCATCCGCTCGGCGAATGTGACCGCTGGCGAGGCAGGCGGCATCACACAGCACATCGGTGCTTACCAGATCGAACACGATGGGCAGAAGATCACGTTCCTGGATACGCCCGGCCACGAGGCATTCACCGCCATGCGTGAGCGCGGCGCACAGGGTGCCGATATCGCGATTCTGGTTGTCGCTGCTGACGATGGCGTCATGCCGCAGACCCGTGAGGCGATCTCACACGCCAAGGCGGCCAACGTGCCGATCATTGTCGCGCTCAACAAGATCGACAAATCCAATGCCAACCCGGACTATGTCAAGCAGCAGCTGGCTGAAGCCGGTCTGAACCCCGATGAATGGGACGGCGACACGCTCGTTGTACCTGTATCAGCCCTGCATGGCGAAGGGGTGGACGATCTGCTTGAGGCGATTCTGCTTGTGGCCGACGACACCGACATCCGCGCCAACCCGAAGGGCAAAACCGCGGGCACTGTGATCGAAGCCCAGCTGGAGCGCAGCCGCGGCGTGATGACAACCGTCATCGTGCAGAACGGGACGTTGGAGCGCGGCGATACTATCCTCGCCGGGACCAGTTACGGTCGCATCAAGGCGATGTTCAATGATGCCGGCGATCAGGTCAAGAAGGCCCCGCCGTCAACGCCTGTGCGCGTCATGGGCCTGAACGACGCCCCGCTGCCCGGCACCATCTTTACTGTGGTGAAGAGCGAGAAGGTGGCCCGCCAGCTGGCTGAAGAGCGCGAACTCGAAGCCGAAAGCGACGTGCCGCAGTCACGCGGCATGACCCTGGACGAACTCTTCGCACGCTTCCAGGCGGGCGAGACCAAAGAGCTCAACCTGATCGTCAAGGTGGACGTACAGGGTTCGCTTGAGCCCATCATCAACGGCCTGGAATCCATCAGCTTTGAGGAAGAAGACTCCAACATCAAGGTCAACATCCTTCACTCGGAGATCGGCAATGTCTCGGAGTCGGATGTGAGCCTGGCCTCCGCTTCAGGCGCGATTGTTGTAGGCTTCAACGTCAAGGTGGATTCGGCAGCCAAGCGCAAGGCCAACAATGAGGGCGTCGAGATCCGCCTGTACAATGTCATCTATAAGATGTTTGAAGATATCGAGATGGCACTGGCTGGCATGCTGGATCCGGTGTTCGAGTACCAGCCCATCGGTCTGGCCGAAGTACGGCAGGTGTTCACCATCCCGCGTGTTGGCAAAATTGCGGGCAGCTACATCCGTGATGGCATCGCGCGCCGCGATGCGCGTGCCCGGGTCATCCGTCGTGACCGGATCATCCATGAGGCCGGTGTGTCGTCGCTCAAGCGCTTCCAAGAGGACGTGCGTGAGGTCCGCACCGGGTTTGAATGTGGCATCAATGTGGAAGGCTTCAGCGACTTTGAAGAGGGCGACCTCATTCAGTTCTTGCAGCGGGTGCGGGTGCGGTAGCAATGGCCAAACCAACCAGACGGCAGCAGCGCGTTGCCAGCGAGATCCACACCGTGATGAGTGAGCTCGTGACCTACGAGATGAAAGATGAGCGCATCGTGGGTATCACGGTGACGGACGTCACCATTGATCGTGAACTCCAGTATGCCACGGTCTATGTCACCTCGATGGGTGGCGGTGACGTGCGCGATGAGGTGCTCGCCGGCCTGCGCGATGCGGCGGGTTACATGCGCCGGCAGCTGGCTGAACAGATTCAGCTGCCGAGCGTACCCGAACTCCGCTTTGCCTGGGATGAAACCTTTGAGAATGCCCAACGCATCGAGTCCATTCTTGATTCGTTGGACATCCCTGACAATGAGGACGATGATGACGACGCAGAGTGACCAGGTCCAGCGGGCCGCCGGTCTGCTCGACAGTGCCTCAAGAATAGCCATTGCCTGCCACCTCGGCCCGGATCCGGATGCAATCGGATCGCTGCTTGGGTTGGGGCTGGCCATGCAGGAGCGCGGCAAAACGGTGCATCTGCTCACGGATGGGCCCATTCCGCGCTCCGTACAATGGCTGCCCAGCGTCGATCAGATCCGCCTGAAGCCGCTCACAGATGAGCCGGTTGACCTGTTCGTTGCGCTGGACTCCAGCGATCCAGAGCGCCTTGGTGAGGTGGGCCAGCCCCTGATCGCCAATGATGAGCTAACGACCTTGGTCATTGATCACCATGCCACCAACACTGAGTTCGGCGACGTAAACCTGATCACAGTAGAGGCTGCTGCCACCGCCGAGCAGATCGTCTATGTGCTGGATGCCCTACAGCACGCCATATCGCAGCCCGTGGCTGAATGTCTGCTGGCCGCCTTTATCGGTGATACGGTCGGGTTTTCCGTTTCCAGCGTCACACCGCTGACGATGCGCATCGCCGCCCGCCTGATGGAGGCCGGAGCCGCCCTGCATGAGATCAGCGACCGCATCCTCAACATCCGCACGCTCGATGAGATCCGCCTGTGGGGCATCGGCATGGCCAATACGCACCTCGAGCAGGGCGTGTTGTGGTCCGTGATCACGGAGGAGGAGCGCCGCGACAACGGCCTGATGGACACCAGCCGCAGCCGCCTGTCCAATACGCTGCTCTGTGTGCCGGAGGCCTACGTGGCCGTCTCGTTCGCGGCCAACAGCGACGGCGAGATCGATGTCAGCATGCGGGCGCGTCCGGGCTACGATGTCGGATCCATCGCGTACGAACTCGGTGGCGGCGGCCACACGCTGGCGGCGGGCTGCACGCTGAAAGGCCCCATGGAAGAGGTCGTGCGCAGGGTGGTCACCATGCTCAAGCAGGAAACCACCGATGCCGTTCGGGATTCTTAACGTCCACAAGCCGGTTGGCCCGACCTCGCATGATATGGTGGCCGGGGTCAGACGTGGAACACGTGAACGGCGTGTCGGCCACGCTGGCACCCTCGACCCCCTTGCTGAGGGTGTGCTTATTCTGGCTGTGGGGGAAGCTACCCGTCTGCTCGAATACCTGACCACTGCCCGCAAGCGGTACACGGCCCACATTACCCTCGGCAAGACAACCCCCACCTATGACGCGGAAGGCACGATAACTGCTGAAGCGCCTGTTGCGGTCACCCGCGCTGAGCTTGATGCTGCCCTTGAGGGCTTTCGCGGTGCCATCGAGCAGGTGCCGCCTGTGTACTCCGCCGTTAAGGTGGCTGGCAAATCCGCCCACGCGCGCGTTCGGGCTGGTGAGGATGTCGAGCTCGAACCGCGTTCGGTCACGATCTACGATCTCCACGTGGACTCCTACGATCCGCCTCAGCTTGTGCTCTCGCTGACTGTTTCCGCCGGGACATACATCCGCAGTCTGGCCCATGATCTCGGTCAGGCGTTGGGCTGTGGCGGCATGCTGGCCGGTTTGGTGCGCACGGCAGTAGGCGGTTTCACGCTGGCAGATGCCGTCGAATGGGCGGCACTTCAGGCTGCATTTGAGGATGATACCTGGGAGCGTTATCTTCTTTCTGCTGCGCGTGCCCTGCCGGATCTGCCGCTGCTGCATCTCGATGCTGCTTCACTGGAGGAGGTCTCCCACGGAAGGCCGCTTGTCCGCCAGCAGGCCGCATCCGCGGAGCTTGCCCTGGCCGCCGCCCCTGATGGGAGTGTGGTAGCAGTGCTTGAAGCGAAAGGGCAGCGCTGGCAGCCGAAAAAGGTGCTCCGTCAGCAGATCAATGCTGCCCTTAAAGGATAGATTATGCGGCACATCCACAGCCTTGAAGAAGCGAACCTCACCGGGCCATCTGTGGTGACCATTGGCTCGTTTGATGGCGTCCATCGCGGCCATCAATATCTCATCCGCCAGCTGATAGACAATGCCAGACAAACCGGGCGTACCCCTGTTGTGCTCACCTTTTACCCCCATCCACGCATGGTGCTGCGTGGGTTCGAGCCCGGTTATTACCTCACCGCGCCCGATGAACGGGCCGCTTACCTGGCTGAACTCGGTGTGGAATTGATCATCACCCATCCCTTTGACGATGCGGTGCGCCAGATGCGCGCTGCTGATTTTGTCTCACGGCTGGCCACCCACCTCAACATGACCGGCCTGTGGGTTGGCGAGAACTTCTCGTTGGGCTACCAGCGTGAGGGCAATGTGGCATTCCTAAAGGACCGTGCGGCTGACTTCGGCTATGAGCTGCGCGTGGTCCATCTGGTCGATGCCAACGGGGAGCGCGTCAGCAGCACCCGCATCCGTGAGGCCCTGGCTGCGGGCGATGTCACCGAAGCGCAGCGGCTGTTGGGCCGTCCATACCGGCTGCCCGGCACAGTGGTCGAGGGGGCCAAGCGCGGACGGACCATCGGCTTCCCGACGGCTAACCTCGATATCTCGGAGGAGCGCGCTGTGCCTGCGCGCGGCGTGTACGCTGCACAGGCACATACGCCTGATGGCACCTACCCGGCGATGGTCAACATCGGCCTGCGGCCCACGTTTGGTGATACAGTGGTTACATCGGTGGAGGCCTTTCTGATGGACTACAGCGGTGACCTGTACGGCGAGACGCTGACCTTGGACTTTGTAGCCCGCATTCGGAACGAGATGAAATTCAGCGGCGTAGAAGCACTTATCGCGCAGATCCAGCAGGATGTGGCGCGCGGGCGCGAGATCCTCAGCGTGGTGGATCGGTCCGGCGATTAGGGGGCAGGGGGTGGTTCCTGGCTCTGCTCAGTCAGGTAGGCCGTGATCAGCTCGATATTCAGCTGCGCCGCGAGCCGCCGGTCGTTGCTCAGCGGTGCCTCCTCCAGAAAGCGTCTGAACGCGGCAATAGCTTCCTCCCAGCGTTCCAATCCCATCAAGCTCTGGCCCATCCCGTAGAGCGCATCCACATAGCCTTCATTCAACTCGTATATGCGCACCCAATCGACCAGCGCGTCCTGCCAGCGCTCGCGCTCCATATAGAGCGCTGCCCGCGCCGCAAGGCTAGGGACGTGATCAGGGCGCAGGGCCAGTGCCTGCTCGATATCCTGCAGCGCACCGAAGTCCTGGCCGGTTTCTGAGCGCGCCAGGCTCCGCGCGAAGTAGGCATCCGCATCGTCCGGATCCAGTTCCAGCGCGATATCGAGAGTGGCGAGTGCCTCGTCCAACTGGCCGGTGTTGATATACGCCAGACCCAGCCGGGCAAGGTGAGACTCTACGCCCAGGCTCAGGGCGCGCTCATAATCGTCCACGGCGCGCTCGTAGTCCTCAAGTGTGTCGTGAACTTGGCCGCGCAGCACGTACGCCTCACCGTTTTCTGGGTCAATGGCGAGCACCACATTCAGGTCGATGAGGGCCTGCTGCGGCTGGTTTGCCTCCAGATACAGGGATGCCCGCTCCAGATAGACAGCCGGATTGTCCGGGTCAATGACAGTCGCGCGTTGGAGATCGTCGAGTGCAAGGGCGAGCTCCCCGGCGGCCTGATGCATCCGGGCCCGTGCGACGTACAGCGGCGCATACAACGGATCGAGTGCTTCGGCACGTTCCAGGTCAGCCTCAGCCTGCGCGATCCGGCCTCGCGCGATGTAGATCTCCGCACGGGAAACCAGGATGTCGGGCCGGTTGGGGTCCAGCTCAAGCGCCGAGCTGAAGTCCTCAAGGGCCGCATCCCGGTTGAACCGTGCCGCGTAGATCAGGCCGCGCTGGTAGTAGGCTTCTACGTAACCTGGCTCCAGCTGAATCGCCGTCGTCAGGTCATTGAGGGCGCTCACGTAGTCCCCCTCTGTTGCATAGGCGGCCAGTCCCCGGGTGAAGTATTCTGCTGCCGGTCCGCTGATGGGCGTCACCGTTGGCGGTGGCGTCACGGAAGGCTCCGGCTGGCTGGGGTTCTGCCCCTCCGGCGTGAAGGTGGCCGTGCGTGGTTGTGGAAGCGCTGTCGGCACGATCCGTGTTGCGGTTGGCTCCGGGGTGAGGTTGGTGGTTCCGGAACAGGCCGCGCACAGCAGCACACACAGAGTCAGCAGGATAAGTCGCATGCGCACCACCATACCCCAGCTTGAACCATCGTGCTAGGGTCTGACGGCAAATACAGCCAGCCGCTGGCCCGGTTGCGGCCCACGTGGACTTCGTGTACGCTAGCCGTGCGCTTAGCCATACCGGAGGGAATGTACCTTGGAAGAAGCTCTTACACTCAGACGCAGTATCTGGACCTCCACCCTGATCAGCCTGATCGGGTTGGTGGTGTTTGTCGCGGTAGCTGCGCTGGTTCCTCAGCCCGAAACACAGGCCGGGCTCATCGTACTCAGCACGGTGCTCGCTCTGATCCCCTCAGTGATCTGGCTGGGGTTTTTCTACCAGCAGGACCGGGCGGAGCCTGAACCGAAGAAGCTTGTTGTCCGTGTGTTCATCTTTGGCGCAGTGGCGGCTGCCCTCGTGACGTTTCTTTCCGCCTATGAAACGTCGGTGATCAGGCAGTACCCCTCTCTGATCGTGCGCTTCATCCTGACCACGTTCACTGTGGCCCTCGTCTACGAGGTGCTCAAGATCGCGGTCGTGCGGTATGTTGTGCTCGGCACCAATGAGTTTGACCGCATCACAGATGGAATCGTCTACGGCCTGGCGGCTGGCATCGGTTTCGCAACCCTGCTAACCGTTAGTGAAATCCTGCGGGCCGATGGGCTGGTTCCCCTGGCAGGGGCCATCCGCGCGGTGGACAATGCCCTGGTCCATGGCGCGCTCGGTGCGGTAGGTGGCTTCTACATTGGGCGAGTCAAGATCGATGGCAAGAACCTGCAATGGATGCTCGGCGGCCTGGCGATCGTCACGCTGGGCAGTTCCATCTATCTGGTGGCCAGCCGGGAGGTCAGCCGCAGCCTGGAATTCAATCCCTGGTACAGTCTGGGCGTGGCCCTTGTGCTGACAGCGATTGTGACCGGTGTACTGTACTACTTCTACCGGCGCGCCACGCTGCGCGATACCGGTGCCCTGCAGACCGTCTCCATGGCGATCAACGCGCGTTCAAAGGTCATGCCGTGGGATATCCACCAGCGCTATGACTTCCTGCTGATCGGCGCGGCGTTGTTGGCTGCGGCTGTTGCGGTCGGATCGAGCCTCACACTGAACACGCAGGCCGAGCGGTATGAGGGCGACCTTGCCCTTACGTTCGCTTATCCGTCTGGTTGGGTGGTCAATGCCGACGAGGGCGGCGAGTGGCTCGCCCGTGAGCTGACGGGGCCCGGCACGATCAAACCGGTGCTCCAGGTTTCGGAGAACAAGAGCCGCGCCGACTCCGACCTGCAGGTGCTTGCCGCTAACTTCACAGCTATACTCGATGCAGAAAAGGCGCTGTTCGTCGAGTTGGATAGTACCGAGCTGGAAGTAGCGGGTCAGCCTGCGATCCAGGTGAACTACAGCTACGCGGCCCAAACAGCGAGCGGCCCGGTGGTTGTCCGCGGTGTGGAAACCTACGTCACGAACGGCGACAATGTCATCGCTATGCGCTATGAAGCCCAGGCGGACGTGTTCGAACGCGGACTGCCTGCTTACCAACGTTTGCTGAACAGTGTGCAGTTCCAGTAGAGGGATGGATTTACTCATGTTTGCGACCCCAAAGAATCGCCCGCTGCTTGTCTCGGCGATCCTCGTTCTCTCGATTATCGCGTGTGTTTCTCCATCGGCAGGGCGCACAGTGGAGTCGAGCACGCAGGCAATCCCAACCGAGCCAGCCGCGACAACCGAGGCCGCTGAACCTACCCCCGATGCACCCATCGATCCCATCGTGGATGAGACCGGATCGATCAGCATCGAGGATATCGTGGCGGCGTCCGTACAGATCTTCGCCGCTGACACCGCAGGCCGGATCCTATGGACTGGTTCAGGCACGATGATCTCGCCGACCGGTGAGATCCTCACGAACTGCCACGTGGCCTGTGAGGCACCGGTGCTGGTCATCGCGGTAACCGATACGCCCGACCTGCCACCGGAAGAGCGCTACATCGCCGAGATACGCTTCGCTGACCAGGCGCTTGACCTCGCTCTCATCCAGATTGTGGCGGATATCAACGGCAATGCCATCAGCCCGACGGACCTGCCCGCCTTACAGATTGGCGACTCCAGTTCCCTTAGCCTGGGTGATCCGGTGCGCATCTTCGGCTACCCGGGCGTGGGTGGTGAGACGATCACCTTCACCAGCGGGTCGGTCAGCGGCTTCCAGACCCAGGGCACCGAACGCATTGGCATCAAGACAGACGCTGACATCGCCAGTGGCAACAGCGGCGGCACCGCTGTTGACGCCGCTGGACGGTTGATCGGTGTGCCGACGCTCGTCAACCCGGATGTCCGCGATGGGGTAACCATTGGTGGCATTGGCTTGCTGCGGCCTGTCAACCTGGTGGCTGCTCTGCGGCAGCAGGCTGCAACGCCGCCCACCGATGACTCGATGGCAGGCCAGCCGGACAGCGATCCCGACGTCAATGAACCAAACGACACAACGGACCAGGCCACAGGCCCGCTTGAGCCAGGGGCGACCGTGCAGGCTTACATATCGTGGGCCCGTGACTATGACATTTACTACATTGATGTGCAGACCACCCAGCGCATAACGGTCAGCCTGACGGATATCCCTGGCGGAACGGACTATGATCTCTACCTCGCGGAACCGGGTGCCACCGAACCGAACATCATTGACTTCTCAGAAGCGGCAGGCGCGGCTGATGAGTTCATTGAGTTCACGCCGGGACGCACGGGCCGGTTCTATATCGCGATCATTCCCTATGAGGGCTCAGATGCTGCCTCGCCCTATACCCTCACCGTGACCTATGACGGCGGGAGTCAGGCCGGGCCGGGTGGCGGTGCGGCAGGCATCATATCCATCACCGGTCGCGTGATCGACGGGCAGACCTCCCGGCCGCTCTCCGGCGGGCAGTTCGGCATCATCGATCCGGCCTTTAGCTGCCGCGATCTGTTTGCCGGGTCAGCCAAGGGCCCGGATGAAGACATCATCATCGCCATTGCTGAGACCAACGGGCAGGGGCTCTTCACATTGGTTGGTGTCCCTGAGAACAACTTCTATTCCGTTTTCTTTATCTTTGGCAATGACTATGTCTGCACAGACGATTGGCTCGAAGTCCCGCCGGATGCCATCGACTCGGACCTGGGCGATATTCCGGTGTCCTTCTAACGGCGTTGACTCGGCGTCATAGCCTGTGTTACACTCTTAGCCAGGAGAAGCGTGATGCATATCAATTGGACGATCATCATCAATATCAATGACAGAGCACGTACCCCCGGTCCGGGCGGTATGATCGTGCCACGCTGATCCAACCGTTCTTGAGTTTGTCCAACCGCCCGTATCGGGCGGTTTTTTTGTTTCGAGACACTCTTCAGGGAGGAAAGTATGCTGAAAACACACAATGCAGGAGAACTGCGCGAAGACCACATCGGCGCGCAGGTGACGCTGGCCGGGTGGGTGAACCGCCGCCGCAGCTTCGGTGAGCTGATCTTCATCGATCTGCGCGACCGGTGGGGCGTTACCCAGGTCGTCGTCGACTCAAGCGAGGCACCCGAGGCCCATGCCGTCGCCGATTCGGCGCGGGCCGAGTACGTCATCCAGGTGACCGGCGAAGTCGTGGCACGCGGCGAAGAGGCCGTTAACCCGGACATGCCGACCGGCGCAATCGAGGTCAAGGCGCACACGATTACAGTGCTCAATGAGGCCAAGAACCCGCCCTTCCAGATTTCAGAAGGGGGTACCGAGCCCAATGAAGAAACCCGCCTGACCTACCGCTACCTTGATCTGCGGCGCGCACGTCTACAGCGCAACGTGATCCTGCGCCATGAAACCATCCTGTACATCCGCCACTTCCTCAGTGAACGCGGCTTTGTGGAGATCGAGACACCGATCCTGTTCAAGACCACGCCGGAGGGCGCACGCGACTATCTGGTCCCCAGCCGGGTGCACCCTGGCCGGTTTTATGCGCTGCCCCAAAGCCCGCAGCAGCTCAAGCAGCTGCTGATGGTGGCCGGATACGAGCGCTACTTCCAGATCGCGCGCTGCTTCCGCGACGAGGACCAGCGCGGCGACCGCCAGCCGGAGTTCACCCAGCTTGACCTTGAGATGAGCTTCGTAGAGCGCGACGATGTGCTCGATCTGATCGAGGAACTCATGATCGGCATCGTGGAAGAAGTCTCCGATAAGCGTATCGGCCAGAAGCCTTTCCCGCGCCTGGCCTACCGGGAGGCTATCGAGAAATACGGCACCGACCGCCCCGATCTGCGCTTTGGCCTGCATCTTGTGGATCTCTCTGAGGTGGCCGTGCAAGGCGACTTCAAGGTATTCAAGAACGCGGTCGAAAGCGGGGGCAAAGTGCGGGCATTGGTCGCGCCCGGCTGCGCGGGATACAGCCGCAAGCAGATCAGCGAACTGGAAGACATCGCACGGGAAGAGGGTGCCAAGGGTCTGGCGACCATTGCCGTTAACGAGGATGGATCGGTGAAGTCAAGCATCGCCAAGTTCTTCAGTGAGGAGGTGCTCGCCCAGATCGTCAGCACGGCAGGGGCTGGGCCTGGCGACCTCATCCTGATCGTTGCCGACGCGCCCGCCATTGTCAATGAGGCGCTGTCCACCCTGCGCACTGAGTTCGGCCAGCGGCTCGAGTTGATCGACCCGGATGTGCTGCACTTCGGTTGGGTCATCGACTTTCCATTGGTTGAGTGGAACGAGGAAGAGGAGCGCTGGGATCCGTCCCACCACATGTTCACGTCACCCAAAGCAGAGGAGATCGCGCTTCTCGACTCGGATCCGGGTGCGGTTCACAGCAACCAGTATGACCTTGTCTGCAACGGATATGAGGTCGCGGGTGGCAGTATCCGTATCCACAACCGCGAGGTGCAGGAGCGCATCTTTGAGCTCATCGGTTTCGACCCGGCAGAGGCGCGCGAGCGCTTCGGCCATATCCTGGAGGCGTTCGAGTATGGTGCGCCGCCGCACGGCGGTATCGCGCCGGGGATTGACCGCCTCGTGATGCTGCTGGCCGGGGAGCCGAACATCCGGGAGGTCATCGCCTTCCCGAAGAACCAACGTGCCACGGATCTGATGGCTCAGGCGCCCAGTCCGGTTGACGAGCATCAGCTGCACGAACTGCATATCGCACTGGCTGTTGAAAGCGAGGAATAGGGGTCAGCCCTGTGCTCGCAACGACGGACGGCTCGACCAGAGCCGTCCCTTTTTGCAATCTGCGCACGGGATTGTTACCCTCTCATCACCCTGCGAGCCGTGTTCCGCTTACGTCCAGAGCCAACGATTTTTCACAGGGACTGTTACTTCGGTGACAAAAGTGAGGCTTTACGCTACCATTGCTGTCACCGGGAGCGGACCCACTTCAGTGAGCAGGTCTCTGAGACCTGAGGAACCGGTGAAGCAGGGTCTCTTCTTTGCGTATCCCCCTGCGATGTGCTATGCTGCACGCCCGTAAACCTACGCGAAGGCTGCGGATTACCAACGCTTATGCAGCGCGAGCTAGTCGCTAAAGATATCTTCGTATTCACAAGTGACCTTTACGCACAGGTCACCGCCGGGGCCATCATAACCCCAGTTGGTGCCGTGGTGATCGATACCCTGCCGTTCCCGCAGGAAAGCCGTGCCCTGGTGAAATTCATCGAAAGCCGCCACCGTATACCGGTCCGCTATGTGATCAATACTCACTATCATGCCGACCATACCTACGGATCGTGCTTCTTCGAAAACGCGCAGATCATCAGCCACTACCTCTGCCGTGATCTGCTGCATACGCGCGGGCGCGCCGCTCTGACAAGCGCCCGCCGTCGCTCGCGTGAGATGGCCCAGATTACCCTGAAGCTGCCGGATATCGTGTTTGATAAGGGCGTCCTCCGGCTTAAGATAGGGGGCTACACCATTGAGATGTGGCACTCACCCGGGCACAGCCCGGACTCGATTGTCTGCCACATCAAGGAGGAGAAGATCCTCTTTGCCGCGGATACAGTGATGGCGGTGCCCTTCTTCGCCGATGGTACCTGGTCGGACTACATTACATCGCTGGAACGTCTGGTCGGCCAGCAGTTCGAGACCATCGTACAGGGCCATGGGGAAGTGATCCTGCGTGGCGAGGCTCCCATCCGCATTAAGGAAGACCTGACCTATCTGCGTACTTTGCACCAGCGCGTGCAAGAGGTGATCGAGGCGAAGGGGTCCTTGCAGGAAGCCCACGAGCACGCGGACATCGAAACCTGCGGCAAGAATCGCATCATGCTGAACGGGCTTGGGCTGCAGCTGCATGAGGGCAATGTGGCGGCCCTGTATGAAGCGCTGCGCACGGCCCGGCAGACCGAGCAGATCGCCTAAACAGGGGGCCAGGGATAACTGCGGCCGCCGGAGGGGCGCGGATAGGTGCCCGTCTCCACCAGGCGGTTGATGCGCCGCTTGAGCGCAGCGACCTCGCTGCGGCTTAACAACTCTTCGATCTGGCAGGCAAACTCGGAGCGCGAGTCCAGCCGGGCGCACAGCTGGTGAACCTCATCCAGCAGCGCGGTAGGGATTGGTTCGCCAGCAAATTCCCAGATCACGGTACGTAGTTTGTTCTGTACGTGGAAACAGATCCCGTGGTCTATCGCCCAGACCATGCCCTGCTGGTCCAGCAGGCAGTGGCCCCCCTTGCGATCCGCGTTGTTCACAATGTGGTCAAACAAAGCGATGCGCCGCAGCTGGCCTTTGTAGCGTGGCTTCTCGCCAAAGGTGAAGTAGTTCTCATCAGGGTCGTGGGGAACGAACAGCTGCACCATGCCGATGCCATAGGGCCCATCGCGCAGCACGGTGGGCGGAACGATGTGCCACCCCATATTCTCGCTGATCAAGTAGGCGGCTACCTCACGCATGCACAGCGTGCCATCCGGGAAGTCCCACAACGGGCGCTCACCACGCCGCGGCTTATACACCGCCAGGGCCTCAAGCTCGCCATCGGTGATGTCGGAAAGAACCGTGTAGTTCGATCCCCACGGCAGATAGCCCTTGGCCTCTTTCAGTTCTCCCTCGCGCAGCAGTTTCAGCGCACGTTCCAGTGAGATCTCACTCATGCTGATCCTATCCCGTAGGCTTCCTGTCGAGTTAATCTGTTGAAGCCCAATCGTGGGCAGCCACACAGAACGCAATCACACAAGGCTCTACCTGACGACAAACTACAAGGGCCCACCACAACACATATCCGTCTGCGCCTAATAGTGCATCCGGTAGCCGTTCTGTTCCGGACGTGCCCGTCCGCGTGAAACGACGGCTGCGGCGTGCACCCCAACCCGATGCATCTGCTCACGGGTGACGCCTAACCGCGCCGTACGCGCGCTCTCAGCATCTTCTTCCACGGTGAGCTCGGAGAGCAGCAGTTGGATCTGGTCAGCCAACGGATCGTAGCCGATCTGCATCTGAGCGATGCGAAACACCGGCAGGATTGGCTCCTGAAGTTCCATTTCGCCCTCGTCAACCTGGATTTCCGGGGCGGGCCGATCGTACTGCTCTTCGATCTCCTTGAAGAGCTCCTGGATCCCTTCGGCAAGCGCCGATGCCTGCTCCTTCTCAATGAGGAAGGTGACCAGCTGCTCATTCTGCCGGGCCTGCAGGTGGAAAACTCGGTTCCCCGGTGACCCGATTGTGCCGACCGTAATGAAATCGACCGAAGGCAGGTTGATATCGTCAGGCATCAGATCCACTCTCTTTCGGAGACTCGTAGTGACTCGTGTCGTTCAAACGCACAATGTGCGGCCCAAAGCGGCTGAGTGCAACGATGGTCAGTGAGGCGGGTGACACGACAATCCGCTGGAACAGATCAAGATGTATGCCCGCATAATGGGCAAAGACCGCCTTGATCACATCGGAGTGGGCCACAATGGCCACCTGTCCGGTGGGGTGCCGTTGGGCCAGCATATCGAGTGTGCTCACCAGCCGGAACTGCATCTCCAGAAAGCTCTCGCCGCCGGGGAACCGCGCCCCGCTCGGATGGCCCTGTACCACCCGCCACAGCCGTGTGCGGGCCAGCTTCTTGAGCCGCTTTCCCGTCCACTCGCCGAAGTCTACTTCACCGATCCCCGCTTCGATCTGGAGTTCCAGAGCGTCGTGGTGAGCGGCGATGGCTTCAGCCGTTTCGACCGCGCGTTCTAACGGGCTTGAGTATATCGCCACTAACTTTGCGGTTGCAAGCCTTTCACCGAGCAGAGCAGCCTGACGCTGCCCCTCCTCATTCAGATGCACGCCCTCGGTCCAACCCGCCAAGCGGCCTGTACGTACCCAGTCATTTTGAGCATGGCGGATGAGCAAAAACGTTGTCAACGGCGGTTTCCTCCTGCGTTTAGCTGATCACCGTCAGCGGGATGGTATCTGGCGTGGGAGTATCGGGCGCGCTGTCGGGCAGGCGGCCTTGCATGCTCCACGGCCCTGTCCAGGTGACCTCGACATCAACAAGCTGGCCCCGCCAATCCGTGTCGTCTTCAAAGAACACCAGTTTGTTCTGGCGTGTCCGCCCGCGCCACTTGCCTTTGTGCTTCGTCTCAACGAGGACCTCGACCTGCTCACCGAGGAACTGCCCGTTGATTTCCGCCACAACCTGCTCTTGCAGCGAGTCGATCAGCTGCAGGCGGCGCTTCTTCTCGGCATGGGGCACATCATCGGTCATGCGCCTACCGGAAACGGTGTGCGGGCGCGGGCTGTACATGGCCGTGTGCGCCTTGTCCAGCTTGAGCTCCGCCAGCAGATTGTAGGTCTCCATGAACTGTGCTTCTGTCTCACCAGGGAAGCCGACGATGATATCCGTGTGGATCGCCACACCGGGAATGCGTTCACGGATGCGATCCACCAGCCGCCGGTACGCATCCTGTGTGTAGCCGCGCTTCATGCGTTCGAGCACCTCATCGTCGCCTGCCTGCACCGGCACCTCGATGTGCTCCATCACCCGCGGCAGTTCCGCCACCGTGTCGAGCAGTTTGTCGGTCATCCAATTAGGGTGCGATGTCAGGAAGCGGATGCGCTCCAACCCGTCAATCTCGTGGATGACGCGCAGCAGATCGGCCAGGTCTGGCCCATCGGGGATGTCCTTGCCGTAGCGATCCACAATCTGCCCCAGCAGCGTGACCTCCTGGACACCCTGTTCGGCCAGGGATCGGACTTCACGCGCGATCTCGCCGATGCTGCGGCTGCGTTCCACGCCGCGCCGGAACGGAATAATGCAGAAACTGCATGCGTGCGAGCAGCCGTACACAATCGGGACGTGGGCGCTCACCAAGCTGCCGCGTTCGTGCGCAGGCAGGATCAGGTCGCCGTCCTGCAGTGCGTCGCGCAGGGCGCGCTCCTCCTGCAGCAGGCTCACAGCTTCCGCTTCAAGGCCGCGGTCTGCCAGAAACTCAACCATGGGAGCGGGTTCGCTGGGCGGCAGGAAGACATCCACAAACGGGAACTTGCGGCGCAGTGGCAGCGGATCGCGCACACCGACCAGGCAGCCCATCAGCCCGATGACCTTGTCCGGATGGGCTTGTTTCAGCACTTTGAGCTGGCCCAGCCGCCCGTAGACGCGGTCTTCAGCGCTCTGCCGGACCACACAGGTGTTCAGCACGATCACGTCGGCCTCGTCAGCCTCATCGGTATGCTGCAGGCCCAGCCGTTCTAATTCGCTGGCCAGCCGCTGCGAGTCGGCCTCATTCATCTGACAGCCCCACGTCCGGATATTGTATGTCTCTGGTAGTTTCATGACGCCCTCCTACCAATAGGATAGCCAATCATCGTTGAAATTTAAAGGGGCGGTCAATGCCGCCCCTTGCAGTCGAGGGTCAGTGTACGAGTACAGTCAGTTCAAATCGAACTCGACTTCACCGGGCATCTGCAGGAAGGCGATCCGCTTGAGCGTCCAGTCCGCCATTTCGCGGATCTCCTGCCAGCCCTCATCGTAGCGGATGTACGCCTCTTTGTTGAGTGCGGTGGTCGGTAGAAAGCCGATCATGTTGTCCAGGAAGTAGTCGAAGTCAACCAGCACTGAGACGATTTCTTCGTCCAGACCGCTCTCGAAGAACCCACGCCCCCCTTGGAAGGTGAGTGTCCACTGTTCGAGAAGCTGGTCGGGGACGAAAGCACCCGGCTGTGCGCCTTGCTGCACGACCTGACGCTCCACGTCCGTGATCTGTGCGAGTGTGTCAAGCAGGATACCATAGCGTTGAAGTACGTGCGTTCTCATAGTTCACTCTCTTTTGTTATCCTCTTCCCGAAAACGGCGTAATCATAAGTCTACCGTATTCCGGCAGCCTGATCCCGCCGCCAAACCTACAGATTCTCAACGCGGTTCAGGAAACGATCAACCTCATCCGGCGTATTATAGTGAGCGGCGCCCACGCGTACCATGCCGCCGCTCTTCTGCATTCCGAGCAGTTCCATCACCGCGATGGCGTAATAGTCACCGTTCCACACGTAGATCTCATCGGCGGCCAGGGCTTCAGCAGCCTCACGCGGTGTGAATCCATCCACTGTGAAGATGATCGTTGGGACACGCTCGGCCACCTCATCGGTGATGCCTTTAACCGTCACACTCGGAATGCTGGCCAATCCATCCAATAGACGCTGGCTGAGGCCCATTTCATACGCTCGGATGGCCGTCATGCCGGCTTGGACCTGGTCGCGCCGCGCATCGGATGCCGGGGTGCCCAGTTCATCACCGACCCACGCCAGATAGTCCACTGCGGCCGTCAGCCCTGCCATCGCCTCGAACTGACCTGTGCCCGTTTCCCAGCGGCCCGGCACCGTTGCCGGGGCAGGGCGGACCTTGTACACCGGCAGCGACTCTAGCAGGTCGTATTTGCCGTAGACGATACCCAGATGCGGGCCGAAAAACTTGTAGGCCGAACAGGCCAGGAAGTCCACGTCAAGCGCCTGCACATCAATGGGACCGTGGGGTGCATACTGCACCGCGTCGATATACGTCATCGCGCCGACCGAACGGGCCAGCTGCACCACGCGCGGCATATCGTTGATCGTGCCGAGCGCGTTCGATGCATAGACGCACGCGATGACCTTTGTGTTCCGGTTGACCATCGCTTCCAACTGTGTGTAGTTGAGCCTGCCTGTCTCCGGATTGAAGTCCACCATGCGCACCGGCAGATTGTGATCCCGGGCCAGCAGCAGCCACGGTGCAACGTTGGCATCGTGGTCCATCCGCGTGACGACCAGTTCATCGCCCGGGTTGAGTGTCTGCCCGATGGACCGCGCAATGTGGAACGTCAGCGTGGTCATGTTCGGCCCGATCACGATCTCCTCAGGGCGGCTCGCGTTGAGCATATCCATCATGGCATGCCGTGCGCCCTTGACCGTGGCATCGGTACGGCGGCTCGTCGTGAACGCGCCGCCTTTGTTGCTGTTTGATGTCGCCAGGTACGCGACCATGGCATCGATCACACTTTGGGGCACCTGCGTGCCGCCGGGATTGTCGAAATAGACCGGACTCCGGCCATTGATGCGCTGGTGCAGTGACGGAAACCGCTCACGGACCTTGTCAAATGTCTGTGTCTGAGTTGTTTTCTCCATAATGCCTCCCAGCGGCAAGTGTAGTGGAATACACCACAAATGGGAAGTTGGCGGGTTTCAATGCGGTGAGGTTTTGCGCCCGAGCAAGAGCACCTCGCTGAGCTGAAAACTGATCTGTCTGCCAGCCTGCTCCGGCTTGAGCCAGTCTCGGGCTGCGGTAGGAGCCTGCAGCAGCAGGGCCCGCAGCCGGTCCTGATCGGCTGGGGAGACCTGCATCCGTGCCACCCATGGCTCGAACTCGATACGTTTCTGCAAGGTGGCCTGTGCCTCGACTGCCAGCCCCGCCCGGAAGAAGAACGTCAGCCAGTCGTCGAGCGTGTATGCCTCATGATGGGACGGATCACGCAGCGCCTCAAACGCATTGATATAGCGGCCTACAGCCGGTTCGCCGCTGACGATGTTGTCCACCAGGCCGAACACGCCATCCGGTTTGAGCACCCGTGCAGCTTCCTGCACGAACAGCGCCACATCGCGGAAGTGATGCGGTGCGATCCGGCAGGTGACCGCATCGAACGTACCGGCAGCGAACGGCAGTGCGTGCGAGTCATGCTGGCAGGGCAGCAGGTCTGCCGCATGTGAGACGGCCGCACGCAGCATCGCGTGGGTCAGGTCGCCCGCGACCACCACGACGCTCCGTCCTGTGAAGAGCCGTGCCGTATGACCGCCCCCTGTCGCCACATCCAACACACGCCAACCTCCCTCCGGCTGGATATGCGCCGCCAACCACGCCAGGCTGTCGCCAGCGGCATGCACCTCACTGGTGACATAGCCTCCCGGGTCCTTGCTGAACTGTTCCTGCACTTTCTTGGTGTCACTCATTGCATCGCCTCCAGCGCAAAAATGATCTCATCAGCAACCAGCGGATCGGTCTGATCCACCTGGTGGAGGGCTTCGTACCCCTCTCCAAGTTGGCCGAGTGCCCAGGCCGCGTGGCCGCGCACCAGCGGAGAAGCATCGGTTAGCAGGGGGATAAGCTGCTCGCTGAATTCAGGCAGGCCGCTGTTGCCCGCGGCGATACAGGCGTTGCGCACCAACCGCTCCCGTTTGATGCGCCTGATCGGCGATCCCGCATACCGCTCCGCGAAGGTCTCGCCGGTCAGAACCAGCAGTTCCGCCAGCCGAGGGGCTGCCCGGTCAAGGTCCGGCATCGCGAACTCTGGGATGGACGTCGGCTGGGTGAAGCGCTGCCACGGGCAGACCGTCTGGCAGATGTCACACCCATAGACCCAGCTGCCCATCAACGGGCGCAGCTCGCGCGGCACCCATCCCTTCAATTCAATCGTCAGGTAGGAGATACACCGCCGCGCGTCCAATACGTACGGTTCAGGGAAAGCATCGGTTGGGCAGGCCTCAAGGCAGCGGGTGCACGTACCACAGTCCGGCATCTGCGGCGGGTCATCAAAAGGTAGAGCCGCATCGGTGATGATCTCCCCCAGGAAGAAAAAGCTGCCGCGCTGTGGATGGATCAGCATGGTGTTTTTGCCCACAAACCCCAGCCCTGCCTGCTGCGCGTGGCTGCGCTCCAGGATGGCACCGGTGTCCACATAGGCGCGGTATGCCGTCGGTTCGCTGATCTGTGCTTCGATGAAGGCGGCCAGCTCTTCCAGCCGGGGCAGCATCACATCGTGATAGTCCACGCCCCAGGCATAATTGCTCACGCGCCCCCGCCGCGGATCGTCCGTGACCGGCTGTGGTAGGGTAAAATAGTCAAGCGCAACCACGACCAGCGAGCGTGCTCGCGGCAGGATCACCGTTGGATCCCGGCGGCGCACCACGCGATCCGGGCGGGCCATATAGCCCATCTTGCCGTGCATGCCCGCCTTGATCCAGCGCAGATAGGCATCCAGCCGCGGGCTTGGTTCTGCCGGTGCGATGCCGCACAGCGAGAAGCCGAGGTCGCGAGCTTTATCTTTTATCTGATGGACAAGCATGGATCGCATTGTACATGATCAGTGGGAAGAAACACATTGAGAGGACTCACCCTATGAAGCGAATGCTGCCCGTACTCTGTCTCCTGCTGGCCGCCTGTGTGGCCCCGCCTGCCGCCGCGCCGACCGACGTTCCCGCCACAGCCGCACCCACTGAACCGCCCTTTGTGCCGACCGATGCACCAGCAGGCGCCGAACCAACCGCAGCGCCTGTGCCGACTGTGGCGGGCACACTCCCGCTTGAAGCCCTCGCCCCTGAGCGCATTGAGTTCGCCGCCGAAGATGGCACGCCGCTTGTTGGTACGTACTTTCCACCCGCACAGCCCGAGGCGCCCGGTGTCGTATTAGTGCACATGCTCAACCGCTCACGCG